>NZ_BSQE01000015.1:0-190987 GCF_030268185.1 Pseudomonas sp. NBRC 100443 | reverse complement strand
GCCTATGAGGATCCGGGCGCCGACCACTACGAGCAAAAGTATCGCGAGCGTGTTGTCAAAGGCTTGCACCGTCGGGCTGCTGAATTTGGCTTCACCCTTCAGGCTGTAGAAGGTGTTTCTTAGGAAGGCCTCGGCCTTCTTCGCCCGCGAACTGAAGTGATTCACCGATTGATCGCTCAGCAGCAGCAGAAGAAGGCCGGGGTTGCGCGGCTGTGCCGGCTGCTGGGTGTCAGTCGGTCGGGCTACTACGCCGCGCAGCGCCGCCCCTTGCGTCCAGCCTTGCACTGCCCGGTAGCCGCTTCCTTGAAAGCCCTGTTCATGAACTGCGGGCGTACCTATGGGAGCCGTCGCCTGCAAGCCGCGCTCAATGGCGAGGGCGTGCATGTAGGGCGCTACCGAGTCCGCCGGCTGATGCGCGAGCACCGGCTTCGGCCAGTCTGGAAGCGCAAGTTCGTGCACACGACCAACAGCAAGCATGACCTGCCGATAGCCTCCAATATCCTGGCCCGCCGGTTCGATCCTCCGGCGGCAAACCAGGCCTGGGTGGCGGATATCACCTACATCCGCACCCGCCGAGGTTGGCTGTACCTGGCTGTGGTGATGGACTTGTATTCGCGCAAGATCGTTGGCTGGGCGATGGCCCCGAACATGCCGGCGGAACTGGCCTGTTCGGCGCTACAGATGGCGATTGCTCAGCGGCAACCCGCGCCGGGCCTGATCGTGCACTCGGATCGTGGTAGCCAGTACGCCAGCGAGGTCTATCGCGCGCTGCTCAGGCGGCATGGCCTGATCTTGAGCATGAGCCGCAAGGGAAATTGCTGGGACAACGCGGTCATGGAACGCTTCTTCCTGAACCTGAAAATGGAGCGGGTCTGGCAACGTGACTACGCCAATCATGCCGAGGCTATGAGCGACATCGCCGACTACATCGTCGGCTTCTACAACAACGTGCGCCTGCATTCCAGCCTGGGCTATCTGCCACCCACCCGCTACGAGCGCAGGCCACCCAAACAACCTATCGAAGTGTCCGAAATTATTTGACCACCACATACCCATCACCATGACCGCATGGGTTTCGCAAGCTCAACCCATCCTACGAAAAGCACCTCGGCGCGGCCTGCAAGACATCTGGCGTATCTGCGCTTCGCGGTCCTGGTCCATCGTCCTGTCCTCGCTTCATCGGGCGTGTAGAACCACTGACTGCGGGCACAGTCGAGTGTTCATGTGCCACGCACGAAGGGAGCGGCCGCATGATCCACGCCGAGAACCGCCGTATCGTCATCGCCACCTCGCCGCAGGCCGAACCGGCGCCCGAGGATGCCTGCAGCAACCGCGAACTGGCTCGCTGGCTGGCGGAAATCCAGGGGCTGGAGTTCTTCGACGGCCCGCCCGCGGAACGCGACCCGCGGCGGCGCTACTACTGGGTGCCCAGCGAGACCCTGGTGGGCCGCGAGCAGGCCCGCCAGCTGGGCGTGCAGGGGCCGCTGGACCTGTTCGGCGGCTACGTCGAGCAGGCCCACCAGGCCGGCAAGGCCATCGTCCACCCGCTGATTGAGCAGGCCGCGCTGACGCCCAAGGGCTGGGCGGCCGGTTTCGCCGAGCGGGTGGCACCGGTGGTGCTGGATGGCCACAGCGCGTTCTGCCGCCAGGACGCCTGGCGCTGCGCCAGCGCGCGCCTGCCGCGGGGGCCGCAGCGGCTCAAGCCGGCCGGCGCGCGCGGTGGCCTGGGACAGCGGGTGGTGGCCGATGCGGATGAACTGGAGGCCGCGCTGGCGGGCTACGACGAGGCGGACTACCTTGCCGGCCTGGCCATCGAGGACGACCTCGGCGAAGTGCGCACCCACAGCGTCGGCCAGGCCCAGGTCAGCGGCGTGCTGCTGTCCTACCACGGCTTCCAGCAGCAGAACCGCAACGCCCGCGGCGAACTGGTCTACGGCGGCTCCGACCTGCTGGTGGTGCGCGGCGGCTTCGACGCCCTGCTGGGGCTGGACCTGGCCGCCGAGGTGCGCCTGGCCATCCAGCAGGGCCGGGCCTTCGACCGGGCCGCCAGCCAGTGCCTGCCGCATTTCTTCGCCTCGCGGCGCAACTACGACGTCGCCCAGGGCATCGATGCCGCCGGCCGCGCGCGCAGCGGCGTGCTGGAGCAGTCCTGGCGCGTCGGCGGCGCCAGCGGCGCGGAACTGGCAGCGTTGCAGGCCTTCGTAGCCGATCCGGCGTTGCAGGCGGTGCGTGCTTCGTCCTTCGAGATATTCGAGGACAAGGCGCTGCCGGCCAATGCCCGGGTGATCTACCGCGGCTCCGACCGGCGTGGCGACTTCCTGTTGAAATACGCCATGGTGGAGGACCTATGACGCCTTATGACGAGCGCGTCGACATCGATGTCGACTCCCTGCGCCTGCAGGGCAACTTCCTCAGCCCGCGCACCCACGTGCCCGGCGTGCTCTTCGTGCACGGCTGGGGCGGCAGCCAGCAGCGCGACCTCAAGCGCGCCCGCGGCATCGCCGGCCTGGGCTGCGTGTGCCTGACCTTCGACCTGCGTGGGCACGGCGCCGAGGAGCGCCAGCGCGAGTGGATCACCCGCGAGCACAACCTGCGCGACCTGCTGGCCGCCTACGACCGCCTGGCCGCGCACCCGCAGATCGACCCCGAGGCCATTGCCGTGGTCGGCACCAGCTACGGTGGCTACCTCGCCTGCATCCTCACCGAGCTGCGGCGCATCCGCTGGCTGGCCCTGCGGGTGCCGGCGCTGTACCGCGACGAGGACTGGGACCGGCCCAAGCGCGAGCTGCCCCGCGACGACCTGATGGCGTACCGCTCCAGCCGCGTGCCGGCGGCGAGCAACCGCGCCCTGCGCGCCTGCGCGGCCTTCTCCGGCGACGTGCTGCTGGTGCAGTCGGAGCACGACGACTTCATCCCCCGCGCCACCATCCTCAGCTACCGCGCCGCCTTCCAGCAGACCCACTCGCTGACCCACCGGATCATCGACCAGGCCGATCACGCCCTGAGCACCGAGCTGGCCCAGGACGCCTATACCGACATCCTGGTGCGCTGGATCACCGAGATGGTGGTGGGCGAGCGCGCCAACCGCCTGGTGCTGGGCTGACGCACGCCGGGGTGCTCCTTTGGGCGGCCAGGGAGGTGCGCCCGGCGAAGCTGTGCTTTGCTGAAGCGATTCGGTGGAGGAACGCCATGTCAGGAACGATCGCCAGCAACGCGCAACTGGTGGAGGACGCCCGCTATCGGTTGCTGATGGAGGCAGTGACGGACTACGCCATCTACATGCTCGACCCCAACGGCCTGGTCGGCAGCTGGAGTTCCGGGGCGCAGCGGCTCAAGGGCTACGAGGCGCGCGAGATCATCGGCCGGCATTTCTCCTGTTTCTACCTGCCCGCCGACCGCGAGGCGGGGCTGCCCGAGCGGGCGCTGGCCACCGCGGCGCGCGAGGGCCGCTATGAAAGCGAGGGCTGGCGCCTGCACCGCGACGGCTCGACCTTCTGGGCCCACGTGGTGATGGACGCGGTGCGCGACGACAGCGGCGAGCTGCTGGGCTACGTGAAGATCACCCGCGACCGCACCGCCCAGCACGAGACCGAGCAGGCGCTGCGGCGCAGCGAGGAGCAGTTCCGCCTGCTGGTCAACGGCGTGTCCGACTACGCGCTGTACATGCTCGAACCCGACGGCCGCGTGGCCAGCTGGAACTCCGGGGCGCAGCGGATCAAGGGCTACCGCCCGGAGGAGATCATCGGCCGGCACTTCTCCTGCTTCTACACCGTCGAGGATTGCAACGACGGCGTGCCCGAACGCAGCCTGAACATCGCCCTGGCCGAGGGGCGCTACGAGGAGGAGAGGCTGCAGGTGCGCAGGGACGGCAGCCGCTTCTGGGCCAACCTGGTGATCGACCCGGTCCACGACGAGGCCGGCACCCTGCTGGGCTTCGCCAAGATCACCCGCGACATCACCGACAAGCGCTACGCCCAGGAGGAACTGGAGCGGGCCCGCAACGAGCTGGTCCAGTCGCAGAAGATGGAGTCCCTGGGCCAGCTCACCGGCGGCGTCGCCCACGACTTCAACAACCTGCTCACGGTGATCATCGGTGGCCTGCAGTTGCTGCACCGGCACCTGCCGGCCGACGCCGAGCGCGTCCAGGACATCTGGCGCAACGCCCTTGAGGCCACCCGCCGCGGCGCCCAGCTGACCCAGCGGATGCTCGCCTTCGCCCGCAAGCAGCGGCTGTTCCCGCAGCCGATCGAGCTGCCGACGCTGCTGCAGGACATGAGCGAGCTGCTGCTTAGCTCGCTGGGGCCGACCATCACTATCGAAACGCGCTTCCCGCTGCACCTGAACCGGGTGATGAGCGACCAGAACCAGCTGGAACTGTCGATCATCAACCTGGCGACCAACGCCCGCGACGCCATGCCCCAGGGCGGCGCCATCACCATCTCGGCGCGCAACGAGACGCTGCTGGACGGCCAGCGCACCAACCTGGCCGGCGGCGACTACGTGTGCCTGGCGGTCTCCGACACCGGCCAGGGCATGGACGCCGAGACCCTGCGCCGGGCGGCGGAGCCTTTCTACACCACCAAGGCCACCGGCAAGGGCACCGGCCTGGGGTTGTCCATCGTCCACGGCCTTGCCCAGCAGCAGGGCGGCGCACTGATATTGCACAGCGCGCCTGGGCAGGGCACCACCGCGGAAATCTGGCTGCCGGCGGTGCTCCCGGCGGCGGACGGCGAAGCGGACGACGCCGAGGACACGGCGGCCCAGGCGGCGCTGCCGGAAACGGTGGAACTGCGTGTGCTCATCGTCGACGACGACCCGCTGGTGCTGACCGGCACCGCGGCCATGCTGCTGGAGCTGGGCTGCGAAGTGCGCCGCGCCGACTCCTCGCAGCACGCCCTGGAGCTGCTGGAGAAGGAAGGCGATGCGTTCGACCTGCTGCTGACCGACTACGCCATGCCCGACCTGGACGGCATGCAGTTGATCCAGCGCGCCCGGCAGACGCACCCGGCGCTGTGCTGCGTGTTGATGAGCGGCTATTCGGCGCGCCTGGAGGGCTGCCCGGCGTCGCTGCGGCGCCTGGCCAAGCCCTTCGACCGCGAGCAGTTGCTGGCGCTGCTGGTGGAGGTGCAGGCCGAGGCCGGAAAAACCGAACCAAACTGAGGCGCCGCGTCCAAAGCAAGGGTGACAGCCACCCTTGCCCAGGAGGTACGCCATGGCCCCGTTCACCGAACTCCAGCGGCCCCAGCCCGAGCAGCCGCCGACGCTGCCCGAGCGGGAAAGCCAGGTGCCCGAGGACTTCCCCGAGGAGGTGCCCATGCAGCAGCCCCCGGAGGAGCCGCTGCCGCCTCCGGGCTCACTGCTCCAGGTATTCGCCGCTGCCGGCCATGCTCTGCCCCCAGAGTTCGAGGAAGGCGAAGGCCGTGGTCAGTAGCGCCAGGAAGCCGAAGCCGAGGATGCAGCCGGCATAGAACACCGCCTTGCGCTGGCGCAGGTGCATGAACACCGGCAGCCCGCTGAACAGCAGGAAGGCCGAGCAGGCCGTGGCCAGCGCGGCGGCGAGCAGCATCAGCCAGCGCGAGGGCACCAGCGCCACCACCCCGGCCAGCATCAGCGGCACGGCGATGGTGGTGGTGAAGGCCATGCTGCGGCCGATGTCCGGCCGGCTCTCGGTGCGGAACAGCACCCAGCGCACCAGGTAGGCCATGATCACCACCCCGCAGAGAAAGCCCAGGTAGCACCACAGCGCCAGCAGCGCGCCGCTGCTGGCGCTCAGGTACTGCGTCTGGTCGTTGCCCGGCAGTCGCCAGCCCACCTGGGTGGTGCCGATGAACAGGCAGATCGCCGGGATCAGCGGCAGGGCCAGCCACAGCGGCACGAAGGCCCGCGGGTGACGGTCGACGCTGGCGCTGAGGTCGCCCCAGGCGTGTTTCGGTTGGGTCAGCAGGGTCGTGAACGGGATCATCGATGAGCCTCCTTCCGTTGCGCCGGGCTGTCAGCGGGAATGCTTGCTCTTGCTACCGGCGTCCGGCAGTTCGCTTTCCAGCAGCGAGCCGGGGTCTTCGTTGCCCGGGTCGTTGATGCCCGGATCGCTGATGCCGCCGTTGGGCGGCGGGGTGGTTTCCTGCAGGGGGATGTCCATCGGCAGGACGGCGGCGCCGGAGACCTCCCTGAGCCGCGGCAGCAGTTCGTCGCGGAAGCGTTGCTGCTGCTCCTCGGACAGCGCGGCGAAACCGTGCTCGAGGATGTAGCGGGCGAGGATCTCCTCGCGGCTGTCCGGTTCCAGGCTGCCCTGGGCGAACAACTGCCGCAGCGCGGCGGTGAATGCGGCGTCCTGATGGTCGTTCCAACCCATGTGCCGGTCCTCCTGTAGGTCGATGGCTGGCCGCCGGCATGACCCCGGCGGTCTCTCGGAGGACTGGAGGGCGGCGGCCATGTTCAGCCACCGGGACGAACGGTACGCCGCCGCGGCGCCGGTCCAGGCGATGGAACCTTGGCCGCTCGGGCCGGCCCACCGCAGACATCGACTGTGCCGAGGAGGTGCGCCATGACCCCGTTCGTCTCCCTGATGCTGATCGCCGTGGCGGTGATCATCGTGCTGCTGGACCTGTGGGCCATCGTCAGCGTGTTCCGCAGCGACAAGGGCGTGAACGCCAAGGCCCTGTGGGCGCTGCTGATCGCCATCTTCCCGGTGGTTGGCCTGGCCATCTGGGGCATCGCCGGGCCCCGCGGCATGGCGCAGCCGCCGGGCTCGGGGGAGCACGGCGAGTGAGCGGCCCGGGCAGGGCAGGTTCAGTCGGGCAGCAGCGGGTTGCGCGTGTTCTTCAACCGCTCGACCTGTTCGGCCGGGGTGCCGATCAGCAGGTGGGCGAACAGCCAGGGCTCGACGCCCATGGCGCGGGCGTGGATGCACAGCTCGGCCCAGCCCTTGCGCAGGCGGTAGGCCTGTGCGTCTTCGTTTTCCTCGAGGCGGGACAGTTCTATCTCCCGGGCCAGGGCAGGAACGCGGCGAAGAAACTCCGCCACGGCAGCCTGCCGCTGCGCGGAGTTCAATAGGATTTGCATGAGGAGGGGAGGAAAAGCCTGGTGAAGGGAAAGGCCCCGAGAACATCCAGGGAAATATGTAGCAGAAGACCTGAAAAAGTACGCCTGTAAGTGCGGTGGCTCAAGCGAAAAAGGCCATCAGTTGAAATTATGGATACGACGTTGCGCGCAAATTTCGAGCAATTCGTCGTATGCCGCGGATTCACTGGGCGCGAAGAAGCGATAGCATCATTTGGATATCAGCATGATGCGGTCATCGGCCGGCAATCCTTCATGCAATATGCGGGAATCGGCTTTATCGGTTCGATTTTTCAATGTCGATTGCGCCATCTGCCAGGCTCTGCCTGAATAGTTATTGCGAACTCCCCTTGATATGCACGCCCCAGGGACGGGGTGCTTTTTTCAAGCATCCATTCACGCCCTTGCCGATGCATTTCGGCGCATTGGTGAGGTCGGCGTCTGCCTGGCCACCGCCATCCACCTGCTCAACGGGCTGTACGACGCGCGCAGGAGCACCAGCCGGTGCTGGCCATCGTCGGCCAGCAGGCGGTGACCTCCCTGGGCAGCGATTACCAGCAGCAGGTTGAACAGGCTTCTTCGGGACCGGAGAAGCGGCTTCAGCGGAAGGTCATATGTCTGCGCAACGCCTTGAGTCTTTCCAATTCTTCGCTCGGCGTGCCGAGCAACATATGGGCGAACAACCAGGGCTCCAGCCCCGAATGCTTGGCTTGCGCGCAAAGTTCGCCCCAGCCCTTCCTGAGTCGATAGGAGTCCAGATCCTCGTCGCTTGCAAGTTGTGAAAGTTCTATCTCTCTGGCCAGGGTGGGCACCAGGCGCAGAAAGACGTTGACCGCCTCTTGTTGCTGTTGCGGGGAGAGCAATCTTTCCATCGGGCGACTTCACGATATGGGGTTGGATTTCTGCAAGACGCCGACAGGTTGCGGAAGGGAAAACTAAGGTAAGCCCCGGACTGTTTCAAGGCGGAAAATCGGCGTGAAGAAATTTTGAATATAACCTTGGCGAGGTTTTTTAAAGTTGCCGGTTATAAGCAGAAAAGTTGCCGATGGCAGCGCCGCGATAGCCAGTGGATATCAGGCGAATTACACGGATTACATGGCAAAATGCACGCCTTATCAGGAGCTTGTGAAGGGTTTCAACAGTATTTTCAATGAATGTGGAAGCGCCCTGGGCTTGTACCTAGAATCACTTCGGTTCCTTTGTTCAGATGCCTCGCTTCAGGGATGAAGCTTCTTTTTCCCCACTCTGATTGCACCCGGCGCAGCCGTTCGACCGCGCCGGGACGCCGCTCATTTGCGCGCCCCTTCAGGGCGAGATGGGGTCGCTGGCCGGAAAGGTTTCCTCCAGCGCGTTGTCCACGCGCTTTTCCTGGCTTTCGCGAGCCGGCCCAGGGATGACGCCAGGCGCTGCCTCGGCATGCCCGTCCCCGTGGCCGAGCAGCGCCGCCTTGACCCGACAATGGCCGGTCAGGCCGCGCTTGACCATCAGCGCCGAGGCGCCCACTTCCAGCCAGCCCTGCAGGCCGCCGCGACGAAAACCGTTGCGCATCCCGGCCAGGCCCAGGGCCACCGAGAACAGCCGCTCCCAGCGGCCCAGATTCTGTGCACTCATCTGTTGTCCCTCTGTCTGCATGGGCGGATGGACCTCAGGCCGCCAGGGCCTGGCCGATGGCCTCGTTGAAGGCCGGCAGGTCGCTGGGGTTGCGCGAGGTGATCAGCGTCCAGCCCTGGGCCGGGCAGACCTTGACCTGCGCGTCCACCCACTCGGCCCCGGCATTGGCCAGGTCGGTGCGCACGCTGGAATAGGAGGTCAGCGTCTTGCCGGAGACCACGCCGGCATCGATCAGCAGCCAGGGGCCATGGCAGATCGCCGCGACCGTCTTGCCGGCCTCGGCGAACTCGCGGACCAGGCGCTGCGCATCGGCATCCTGGCGCAGGGTGTCGGCATTGACCGTGCCGCCGGGTATCACCAGGGCGTCGTAGTCCGCGGCGCTCAGGCCCTGGAGCCGGGCATCGGAATTCACCGTTACGTCCTTCTCGCTGTCCTTGAGCCAGGTCTGGGCTTCGCCGCCCTGGATGCTGGCATGGCTGACGCTGGCGCCCTGATCCTTCAGGGCCTGCAGCGGGCGCAGCAGTTCGTCGCGCTCGATGCCGGCGTTGGCGGTGATGATCAGGACTTTCTTGCCTTGCAGGTTCGCACTCATGATCGGGCTCCTTCGCTGAAGCGCCACGCGGGCGCAGTGGCCGGCCACGCCTCGCGGCGCGGCACTCACCAGGCTTTGGAAGCCGTGGCGGCGGCGAGTTCGAAAGAATTGCCCAACGGAACAGCGCGCCGCTGCTCGGTGCGTTCGAACCCATGGCGGGCCGGGCAGTCGCAACAGGCAGGGCCGGCGCGAAACACCGGCAAGCCAACGAAACGAACAGCGCGGGAGACACGCCATGAGCTACGACTGGGACCTGATCGAACAACTGCTGCTACACGCCCAGCAATGCGCCGACGAACCCTACAAGGCCCGCGAGTACGGCGAGGAGGTGGCCGAGGAACGCCTGGCCCAGGGCGAGCCGCTGGGCGGCAGCGTCGACCACATCAAGCGCGTGGCCGGCGACCTGGAGGGCGTGCTGTTCGACGGCGGCTTCATCCAGGACCGGCCGCGAGACCATGGCGGCACCGGCAACAACTTCGAGCTGACCGAGCGTGGCGTGCGCCTGCTGACGCTGATCGGCCGCAGCTTCCCGGAGCACCTGGTGTTCCGCCGGCTGCTCGACGAGCAGGGCGAGGAGGCGCTGAGCGCGGAAACCTTCGACGCCCTGGCCGCAAGCGCCGCGCGGGACCGAATCGACGACAAGCCGATGATCTGAGGCGAGGTGCAGCGATAGACATTGGTCTGCGGGGAAAAGTGCTCATCGAAGTCATCGCCGCCAATGTCCACTGGCATTTGCAAGTCACTGAAAAAAGGGCCGAAAGGCCCTTTTTTCGTTCCAGCGAAAACTACTGGAAATCATCCCGCCCAGCCCTCCCTTCCGCCGAGCCCCGGACAGAAAAGACCGCCGGGTTGCCCTGGGCGGTCTTTTCAATTGGCGGCCTCGCCCATGCGCAAGCCGCCGCCGGACGCGCGACCCGGGCGGAATCGATCGGCTCGCGCGTCCCGCGCCTCACCAGTTGTAGCTCACCTTGGCCGTGATCTCGCGGCCCGGGTTGTAGTAGTCCGCGCTACCGCGACCGACCACGTGCTGCTCGTCGAACAGGTTGCTGACGTTGATGGCCAGGTCGGTGTCCTTGAGGAGCTGGTAGTTGAACGCGGCATCGAACAGCGTGGTGGCGTCGCTCTTGCCGGTGTCGTTGAAGTCGCCGAAATAGTAGGCCCCCGTATAACGGGCGCCCAGGCCGACGCTGACGTCCGTTCCCGGCACGCTGTAATAGCTCCAGAGCGAAGCCGAGTGCCTGGGTGCGGAGACGAGCTGGTTGCCCTTGATCGACACGACCTCGTAACCCGTCCCGCTCCATACCTGCAGCGCACCGCGAAGCACCTCGGTGTCCATGTAGGAGTAGCCGCCGACCAGGCTCAGGTTATCCGTCAGCTCGGCCTTGACCTCCAGGTCCAGGCCTCGCACGCGCTGCGAGCCTACGGTCTGCTGGTCGATGACGCCGTTCGGCTGTACGACCGCGGTGGCGACATCGTCCTGGGTCAGCTGGTAGACGGCAGCGGAGAACAGCGCGTTCATCTCCTGCGGCGAATACTTCACACCCACTTCGTACTGGGTGCCGCGCTCCGGAGTGACGCCGACCTCGGGCGGGGAAACCGACTCCACCATGCTGACGTAGGTGGAAACCTCGTCGTTGACGATATAGGTCAGCGCGCCGCGGAAAGAGTTTTCCGAGAAATTGTCCGAGGACTTGATGCCGGAGAGGTGGTCGGTTTCGGAAACGTCCATGGAGTCGTTGCGCATACCGGCGGTGACGATGAAACGCTCGAAGAACGACAGGTTCTGCTGCAGGAACACCGACTTGATGGTGCTGTCCTGGTCCTTGTCCTGGTAGACGATGGCCGGCGAAACGCCGCGGTATACCGGGTTGGCAACGTCTATCGGGTCGGCGGAGCCGTAGACGGAGACGTTCTTGGCGGAGGAGTCGAGATATTCCACGCCGACGATGCTGCTGCTGTCGATGTTCTCGAAGCGCGCGTCGTACTGCAGCATCAGGTTGCCGTTGAACTGCTTGGCGTCGCTGTCGGAACCCAGGTAGCCACGGTCGACCAGGGTTCCGGTATGCCCGGCAGCGTCGCTGATATAGGCATAGCCGTATTCATCGCTCAGGTCGCTGTGGCGCAGGTTGCTGCGCAGGGTGAAACCGTTGTCGAAATCATGGGTGAAGTTGGCGCTGACGTTGGTGCGCTCGACATCGTGGAAGTTGTAGCTCGGCTCGCCGAAGAACTTGTCGCGGTCATACTCCCTATCCATCGGGTAACCGCCACTGTTGGGCGTGTTGTCCTGGCGCAGGTGGTCCACCACCAGGGTGGCGGAGGTATAGGCCGTCGGCGCCCAGGTCAGGCCGCCCATGAGGAAGTTGTTGTCGTCCTGGGAGTGGTCGTATTCGCGATCGCTGTCCTGGAACTTGCCGGTGAAGCGGTAGGCCAGGGTCTTCTCTTCGTTCGCATCGCCGGTATCCAGGCCGGCCTCCATGTGGTTGAACGAGCCGTAGGTCGCATAGACCTGGCCGAACCTGTTGAAACGCGGCTGCTTGGTCACGAAGTTCACCGAGCCGCCCGGGTCGGCCGGGCCGAACAGCGTGGAGTTGGCGCCGCGCAGCACCTCGACGCGCTCATAGGCGAAAGGCTCCTCGCGCACACCGCGCATCGAGCCCAGGGTCAGGCCATCGCGGTAGGTGGTGGCTTGGAAGCCGCGAATCAGGAAGTAGTCGTTGCGGTCATCGGTGCCGTAGTAGTCGGTGATGGTCCCCGGGGTGTACTGCAGGATTTCCTCGGTCGTGCTGGCGCTGCGCTGCTCGATTTCCTTCTGGGTCACGACGGAAACCGAGGCCGGGGTGTTCTGGATGTTGGTCGCCACCTTGCCGCCGACCCACAGTTCCCGGGTCACCACCGAGGCGGCGGGGTCGTCCGCTACCGCCTGGGCGTTGACGATGACGGGAGCGAGGCGATAGGGCTCCGCGCTTGGCGCCTTCTGCAGTCCATAGCTGCCATCGGCCTGCCGAACGGCTTCCAGGCCGGTTCCGGAAAGCAGCGCGGCCAGGCCGTCCGACACCGTGTAGCTGCCTTGCAGGCCCGGGCTGGTCACGCCCTCGGCCACGCTGCCGGCACCGACCAGATACACGCCTGCCTCGCGGGAAAAACGCGTGAGCGCGCTGGCCAGCGGGCCGGCGGGAATGTCGTAGCTGCGCTCGGCGCTGGCCACGACGCCGTCCCCGGCCATGGCGACCGGCGACCAGGCCGCCAGGCCCACGGCGCTGCCCGATAGCGCCAGGTGAAGCGCCAGGGTCAGCGGGCGCAGGGCAAAAGCGTGTGCGACAACACCCGGGTGGGCAGCGCGCGGGTGACAGCGGAGGGACATGGACGGCATTCCTCTGGGGACAAGGGTTGATGAGCGAAGACCCTCAACCGCCGATGCCATACGGCCCCTCGAGGCACCGATGCGGCGATGTTTCACGTCTTCTCACTGGGTAAACCAGCGAGCGGGCGAAACCCGGAACCCTTTTTCCGATTTTTTTTTGCCCGCCCGGCTCAGCGCCGGGCTTCGATGCTCGCCCACCAGGGCAGGGGCTGTTCGATACGGATCGGCAACGCTGAGGCCAGCATGCGCAGCACGCGCTCGGAGTCCTGGATGGGGAAGTTGCCGTACACCCGCAGGTCGGCCACCTCATCGGCAACGCCGAGGTGGCCGTGGCGATAGCGGCGCAACTCCTGCACCACCTCGCGCAGGGAGATGTTGTCGGCCAGCAGCGAGCCCTGGGTCCAGGCTTCACGGGCCGCGTCGGCGGTCTGGCTGTCACCGATGTGCCCGGCGCTGAAATGCGCCTGCTGGCCGGCCTTCAGCACGCGGACGGCGCCCTTGGCAGTGCGTATTTCCACAGCGCCTTCATAGACGGCCAGCCAGGTTCGCTCACCCTCGCAGCGCACGTTGAAGCGTGTGCCCAGCGCTTGCAGGCGCCCATGCCCGGTCTCGACGTAGAAGGGGCGCGCGCCCTTGGCGGTGGCGATGAACACCTCGCCGCGCACCAGCGTGACGCGGCGAGCCCGGGCACTGAACGCCAGGTCGATGGCGCTGGCGGTGTTGAGCCAGGCGCGGGAGCCATCGGCCAGGGTTATTTCATGTTGCTCGCCGGTGGCGGTGCGGTAATCCGCGCCCCAGGCCATCAGGGCGGGCGGCAACAGCGCTTCCCGCCAGCCCAGCCAGCCGCACAGGGTGCCAGTGCTGACGGCTGCCATTGCGGTCAGCAGCCGGCGGCGCGAATGCATGCGTTCGGCGGCGATACCCAGCGCATCGGCGGCCAGGTGCGTGTCGGGCCGGCCGCGCAGCGGCTCGAAGTTGCGGCTGACGCCTTCGACATAACGCCAGGCCTGCTCGTGCATCTGATCCGCGCCCAGCCATGCCTGCCAGTGGGCGCGCTGCTGGGCGCTGGCCTGGCCGTCACGCAGGGTGGCGTACCAGTAGGCCGCCTGCTCCAGCACGGCGTGCGAGGGCAGGGGGCTTTCGTGACCGGGGTTCGCCATCAGTAGAGCGGCTCCTGGCGCAACGCGGCAGCCGTCTCGCCGGCGCGCAACGTCAGGCACGCGAGCATGGCCTGGGCCACATACTTGCGCACCATGCGCCCGGAAACCCCCAGCTGCGCGCCGACCTCGTCGTCGGTCATCTCGCACACCACGGCGAGGGTAAAGGCCCGTGCCGCCTTGGCGGACAGCGTCTGCAGCATGCAGCTGATTTCCTCCAGGGCTTGCAGAACCGCGGCCTGCCGCTCGGCGGAGGGGCACTGCTCTTCCGGCAGCGCCGCCAAGGTGTCGAGCCAGGCGCGTTCGATTTCCTGGCGCCGCCACAGGTTGATGCACAGGTTCTTGGCGGTGGTTCGCAGGTAGGCGCGCACTTCGGCCATGCTGGCGAAGCGTGGCTGGCTGGCCCCGCCGATCAGCCGCAGGAAGGTGTCGTGGGCCAGGTCCGCGGCATCGCTGGCGTGCCCCAGGCGCCTGCGCAGCCATGCCTGCAGCCAGCCGTGATGGTCGCAGTACAGCGTCTCCAGCGATGGGGGAGTGGCATAGGCAGATGAGCTCACAGACAGTCACCACGCCGCCGGGTGGTGTCCCGCGGCCATCAGAGTCTTTTGGTAAATGAGAATCGATACTAATCATCACATAGCTTGCCATTGGCCAGCAACTCGGCGCCGCTGCCGGCGCTGCGGTTTGCTCGCTCGGGCAAGGTTTTGCTCGGTTGCTTTTACGTTCTGGCGAATTGCGGCTTGTGATCCCGGACCAATTCGACCTCGAGCGTAGCCTCTGGATCATTCCACCCTACATCGTGCCTCTGTCTGTTCAGGCGATTGAAATCGTTCGTTACATGGCCTCGTCGGCCTGGTCGGTCAGGTAGTCAAGGCCACGCCCTTGCGCCAGCCGTAGCGGACGGCCGAGACGGGCAGGTGCTTTTCCCGGGTGTGAGTCACTCTGAGGCGATGAGCACAGAGCTTTGCAGGCTGAGTAGGTTTTCAAGCAAGAAGAAGGTCGCGCAGGCTGACTCAACCAGTTGCTCGTCATCCGGACCAACGCGATAAAGATGACCAACAAATTGTCCTGCTTCAGCAACATTACTGGCATCGAGTACTGAAGAAATTTGCGTATGTGCCTGCTGGCACAGCCAATGTTGGTCCGGAGCGCACTGCGACAGCTTCAGCATGGCCAATGCAGAGATCACTCGCGCAGATAGATCCTGCTGGGGGATTGGCGGCTTTGTTGGTTCCGCACTCTCGTGAGAGCTTCCCCAGTGTTCGGTCCAATAGGCGCAAGCCTGCAACGCCGATTGTCGATAGACATCTCCATACAGCCGTACCGCTTCAGCCATGCCCAGCATTGCCCAGGCCTGCCCGCGCGGCCAGGTTCCGGCCTCTTCCTGCCGCATATCGTCATCAATATCCGGAACGACATTCTCCCGCCAGGCGCCGTGCTCGGTTGCGAGATAGCGAAGGCAGGTCTGTAGATGCTGGTGCGCCTGTACCCTTCCTTTCGGGCCTCCATAGGAATGGAGTAATGCCAGCGTCGGAGCCAGCGCGTCGACATTGAGCGTGCGTGTTCCGGGTTCACCGGCACCCATGCCTGGGCCAGACGTCCAGCAACCCCATACGGGGTCAAAGCTTGCGGAGATGGCAAGAGCTGCGTGGCCCGCAAGCTGCTGGGCCGCTTGGTCTTTAGCGAACACCTGATGACCGATAGCTGCGCCATACCAGAAAACGAAACTGCGATTGATCGATGGTTCACTCAACAATGGTTGGAGTTGCGCTGACCAGGTTCTTGCTACTGCATGATCGTCGGCACTGCGCGTATAGGCGGCGCGCCGCCACCATAGCCCGGCCCAGAAGCCACCTAGCCAGGAGCCTCGCCGGGATAGCTTCCACTGTGTGGCAACGTCGGGGCGGAACAAAGGGAAACGGTCGCCGCATTGCGCTGCAATCTCATCCATTCGCTTGAAGATGGCATGGATAGCAGTTTGATAGAGATCGACTCCTTGCATCGGATCATTCCCTATGGCGCATGCACAGCAACAGCAAGCAAAGAACACCGCCTGCGATCAAAACACCGATCAAGCTCAACCAGGCGGCTGCGAAGTCCTGTGTGTGGGCCAAGAGCCACCCGAATGCAGGAGGACCGATAGCGAAACCGCCGAAGAACCCAACCGATAGCATGCCCGCCGAGGTGGCTGCTCCGCCGAATCGCTCATCCCGCAGTAGCATACTCATCGCAATCGCGTTGCTGGCGACCACGGTCAAGCCCATTCCTATAACACCCAGCCAGAGCGGCCAGTGCTGTTGTGCGTTGGCCTGGCGCATAACCGCCAACGTCAGGGCAGCGAGTACGAACAGCGTACCGAGCAGAACGGTTTCATCCTTCAATCTGTCAGCGATGGGAGTCAGCAGCACCCGGGACAGAATCCCCATGACGCCGAAACAGCCGACCATGGCTCCGATGGCGCTGGCTGACACACCCGCCTGGTTGGCATATACCCCGAGAAAGGTCATGAAAGAGGACAGTGCCAGACCAGCACAAAGTTGAATGGCCATTAGCATCGACAGCCAGGCATTGGGTACATACACGTGCAAGGAACGGCGTTGCGCTGCCCTTGGTCTGACAGGCACCCGGCGGGCTACCCATGCGGCCATAACCAATGCCACCGGCACCCAGGTTGCCAACGCACCACGCCATCCCCACATCAATACCAAGGGGGGAAGCGCCACACCGGCTAGCAATGCGGAAGCTTGGACGCCCGATTGCTTTAGGCCAACGACCCCGGCTTTGCGGGAGGCGGGTACGCCTTGGGCGATGGCCTGGTTGGTGGCCGGGTTTGCCAATGACTGGGCAATGCCGCAAAGCAACAATGCAGTGATCAATCCGCCGAAGCCGGGCAGGATTGCCATCAGCGAAAAGGACAGGCCCACCAACAGGAATATGCTTACCAGTCCTGTGCGCGTTCCTATATGTTGAACCAATGCGCCCGCCCACGGCGACAGGATAGCGGCAAGTCCGAAGGTGCTGGTGGTCAACCAGCCCAACTGCTGGCGGGAGATTTCCAAGTCGGTAATCAGGTACGGGCCGAGGATACCGATGGCATAGAAGATCATCATCGGCATGCCCATCGCCATCATCAGCAGCATGGGGAGTCCAGCCAACGAGGCAGGATGTTGGGGCTCAGCGTTCATTCCGAGGCCCTGGATAGGTGCAGGGAAGGGGAGGACGGATCGAACGGAGTTCCTGGCGCAGTTGCTGTCAGCAACTGTCGACCGATGGTACTGATCAGAGCGTCATCTGCCCCGTCCAGAATATGTGTGGTCTTGGCTCCCCGGTAGATGCCGGAGAGTGGTGTCCCGTCGCCCAGCCCCTCGGCTCCCATGATCTGGATTGCGCTATCGGCGGCCTCGCTTACGGCGTCCGATGCGGCCAGTTTGGCCAGGTTGACCTCAATGCTGTTGCTGATGCCTGCATCGAACTTGGAGGCGGCGTCAAGTACGAGGCCGCGTGCCGCTGCGATGCTGCGATACACCTTGTAGACCCGCGCCCGCGCCAGCTGTTTGTCCGCCAGCCTTGCCAGTTGGCCTTTGGGAGAGTGAATGCGCTGGCACATCAGATCGAAGCAGCGTTGTGCCTGGCCGAGCCAATGTGCCGAGCGCAGCAGTCGCCCTAGTCCCAATCGCTCCTGCATCAGGGCAATGCCCTGGCCGGGCAGGCCCAGGACGTGGTCCTGTGGGAGTTGCACGTTATTGAAGGCCAGCTCGGCCTGGCCTTGCCAACGTCCGAGCAGAGACAGCGGTCGCACCACCTCGAAACCTGGAGTCTCGGTCGGCACCACGATCATGGAGAGGGATTGTGTCACTGGACCTTCGGCAGTGCGTGCCACCACGGTCGCGAAATTCGCGACCTGCGAACGGCAGATGAACCACTTGCGTCCGTTGACATGCCAACACCCATCCCGCAGCTCGGCCCGACAGGTCATCGTCGCGGGAATCGAGCCGATGCTTTCTGGCTCCGACATGGCGTAGCTGGAAATGGCTTCGCCCCGCACCAGCGGTTGGAGGAAGCGCTCCTTGACCGCAGGGCTGGCGTGGCGCTTGAGCATGTAGGCATCGAGCGTTGCATCGGCGCCCAGAATGCCCGGCGCATATTCCGAGCGCCCTTCCTGCTCTGCCACCTGAATGTAATCGACCAGGCTGGCGAGTCGCCCGTCATGCTCCAGCGGATAAAAAATGCCGAACACGCCCGAAGCCCTGGCCAACGTCGACAGCTCCCGCGTCAGCGCCTTGGCTTCATCGTTCTCCGCAGCCAGGCGAGTTTCATGGGGCAATATTTGCTCATCAACAAACTGACGCACACGACGTGCCAGTGCCATCACTGGCGATTCGGCTGTTACCACGTCGTTCATGGCGAATACCTCCGTGATCTTGTCGCAAGGTGCTGACCAGACCGTCAGTCAAAATGAAGCCCCGTGCTTTCAACGGAGCACGGTGAAGCCGGCGTGTTGGATGCGTTCGATCAGTTGTTGTGGCGTGGTGCTGCTCGGGCTGTACTCGATGCTCGTCTTTTCGGCAGCGAAGTTGATGCTGGCCGGCCTGTCCAGCGCACATTCCACTGCGACCACGCAGGCGGCGCGTCATGCCCTTGATAGGCGGTGCCATCTCTTGGAATGTTCCAGTCGGCATACCGCAAGCACTCCTGGTGGATGAGCTCATGACTCAAAAGTCGAGAGATCCTTGCAGACCTCACTCAATGCTTGAATGAAGCGATCAGCCTCTGCCAATGACAGAACCAGAGGCGGCTGAATCCGCATGACACGATTGTTGTTAGCCGTCACGAAGGTCAGGATGCCGTGCTCCTGGGAGAGCTTGGTCATGATGCGCAGCACGAACATGTCTGCCAGTGTGGACTCAAGCTCCCGCATGGCCGCTTCCAGGTGTTCACGGGCCTTGATGGGCATCATTCGGTAGGTCGCTGCGGCTTTGGCGGGCATCCGGCTGGTCATATCGCGCACGAAAGCTTCAATGCCGTCCGAGACGTCGTTCTGGAACTCAATAGCGATCATCAGGCCTCGTCCACGCACCTCCTTGATGAAGTAGTGCTTGCGGGCCAGTGCCTCCAGTCCGTTTCGCAGGTGTGCGCCAACCAGGGCGGCATTGCCGGGAAGGTCCTCGTGCTCGATCACGTCCAGTGCGGCCAGGGCAGCGGCTGCTGCAAAATTCCCACCGCCAAACGTCGAGGTGTGCAATGCGAATCGATCGATATTGCCGTATGCGCGTTGCCAGACGTCTTTCGATGACAGCGTTGCGCCTATAGGCACCAGACCACCCGACAGGGATTTGGATAGCACCAGAATATCGGGCGCGACATTTTCCCACTGGCAAGCGAACATCTTGCCGGTACGGCCGAGTCCGGTCTGGATTTCGTCGAGAATCCAAAGGCATCCATATTCGGTGCACAGGTCCCTTACGACCTTGAGATAGCCATCCGGGGCCATGCTGACGCCGCCTTCGCCCTGGATCGGCTCCACGATGAAGGCCGCGACGTCCCCCCTGAGCAGCCGGTTTCGCAATGCGGAAACATCGGCGAAAGGAATCTCCTCGCAGCGCGGCAGCAGTGGTTCGAACACCTGGCGGTGCTTGTCTCGTCCTGTCACGGACAGGGCTCCCAACGTCTTGCCGTGATAGCCATTGGTGCAATAGAGCAGCGTGGATTTGTCGCTGGCGGCCAAGGCCAGCTTCAATGCCGCCTCCACGGCCTCGGTTCCCGAGTTGCTCAGGAAAACGCGCTCCAGCCCGGCTGGAGCCAACTCGGCCAGACGTTTTGCCAGCAGGCTGGCGTGCAGCGGCGCAGACAGGTACTGCACGAAGGTGGGATGCTGCTGTGTAAGGTAATCCTGCAGTCTGGCTGATATCTCCGGATGGTTATGGCCCGTATTGAGGCAGCCGTATCCCGCCACAAAGTCCAGATAACGGCGGCCGTCCAGATCCGTCAGCCAACAGCCTTGGCCATGGTTGAAGACGCGCTCGACATGATTGAACTCGTAGAATTCACGCAGAACGGGGTTGATGTGCGTGCCGAAGCAGCGCAGTACTTCTGAGCGAAGTTCCTGGGAGTCGGCATTCAAGTCGTATGCCGCCGCTGGCGGCCTGGTGCCGTGGAATAGCCGCAAGTCACGGAGCCGAGCTTCATCCACCGTTTCGCCACGGCTCGTCATGGGGTGAGGCAGAAAGCCATGTCTCTCTGCGATGCGGCCGATCTCGAGAACCTTGTCAGCGGGCAGTTCACGGCCGATGGAGAATGGCTCGGCGCGGCCCTCCAAGGCCAGTATCATGGTTTCGGCCAGGCAACCGTTGATGTTGCGCTTGGGCCCCAGGTCCAGAGCCATCGTCCCAAAGCTGACCGCATCGGTCGCCGATACCAGTCCGCCATCAATGACCAGGATATCGTCGCGTTTTTCCCAGCCCGGCTGCATGTCCTTTGGCAGGGCGGCATCCACAACCACGCTACCGGAAGCCAGTCGCCGGGAGTCGATGAGCCCACCGCTGGAGGTGGCGGCAACGAACAGCCGGACCTGGTCATAGCAATCCTCCAGATCGGCATGCAACGAGACTTGTCGATGGAATTGCGGTGGCAGGTGCTCCAGCAACGTATCGATCTGCTGTTTTGCGCCGCGATGCACCAGTCGCAACCGGCATCCCAATGGTGCCAGCAGGCAAGCAATGGCCAGCGCGATCGAACCGGGATACCCGAGAACGGCGATCTCTGCTTGTTCTGGCGGGATTTCCAGCGTGGATAGGACGTCCAGCAAATTCCTATAGGTGGCATACGTGGTCAACGAGTTGCCCGTCGTCACCGGAATCTGCGTGCGCTCCAGTGTCTGCAGGCCACGATTGCCAACGATGGACGTGAAGCCACCCAGTCCTACAAGTTCTGCCCCCTCGTCCTTGAGCGCATTGACACCTTCGACGACACGCTCGGCGATGCGCCTTGGCTGACTCAACATCTGCTCGGCCGTCAATGGCATGAACTGCAAGATGCCTTCACATTGCGATCCGCTGGCACTCACGATGCGGGTGAACTCAAGGAACGGAACCAAATTGCGGCGACGCCAGTGATCGGCGTCGTAGCCATTGGCCTGATCTTCAAGCATGCGGCCCGCCATATCGATCAGCTTGACCTGATGCAGCAAGTCCCGGGTGGTAGGATGGGCGATAAATCCGAATTTCATAATGTGTTCACTCCCCATGAGTACGCAGGCGACTCCAAGACTCTTCCGAGATCAGGCTCAAGCCATCGCCCTCCGAGTTGTGCCCAAGCCAGACATCGAAGAAATTGACGCGGCGCGGAGACACCAAGGCCTCGCCTAGAAGTTCCGGGCAGAACCGTCGGATAACGCGGCGATGAACCCTCACACCGCCTCCAACGTGCTCGACGGACTCGTCCTTCCACTCCGTCAATGGCACGTTGACCTGGCTGCAGCCGTTCAGCGTGTAGCGTTTGTCCAGATAGGTCTGAATCATGGAGAGCACGCCGTTGCTCAGATAGAAAACGGTGACATTGCCACCACGCCCAGCCACGCCACGGATCGACGAGCTAACCAGGCGCTGCTCCACATTCGGCACCACTGCGCGAGCACCGTCACCGATGAACGCCAGCACATTGCGTTCGTTCTTCAGGGAGATGTAGGGCAGCGACATCAGGCCGTCTCCCATCAAGGCCCGGCCATACCAACCGGAGAAACCGGGATCGGTGCGTGCCACGTTGCGCAGTGCCGACAAACCACAACGACCAACGTCGTAGATCCCGGTATAGCGATAGCCTTGCGACTCGATCAGGTCGACCACCAACTGTCCCAACTGATGGAAGAAATAATTGGGGGTCATCGGCATTGTCTCGATCAGGTCGCTTGGCTGAGCTGCCGGCAGCTTTCGCAATTGTTCGAGTCGCGCCCGACGCTGACGCAGTACTGCGTCGGCTACGTTTAGACGTGGTTCGAGATAGTTCAGGAAGTCCGCCAACCGAACGTCCAGCCCCAGCAGTGTGAATGGCGAGAGATGCGCCTTATTGCAGTTGACCTGGCCAATGCGGAAGTTGCGCTTGAGTTTGCCTTCCGAATACGGGGTAGCGGATTGTTCCACTTTGCCCTTGAGGAAAAAGAGCCAGGGCATGCCTTCCTCGTCAGAACTTTGTGCTTCCAGGAACTCATAGACCGCACGATTGAATCCATACATGGAAAGCGGTCCCAGATAGTTCGGTACGGGCACGCCATCGCGGAAAGCGGGCACGCTTCCCGGATGAATGATGCTGTCCACCAGGGCGATGCCGGCCTTTTCAGCCAGGCGAAGAATCTGCTTCCGCTCGTCCGACGTGAGCCGGCCGCAATGCCACAGCATCCGAGCATTGTCGTGGTTGATTGCGGCCACCGCCTGATCCAGCCGTTCGCATTGCGCGGAAGAAAGCATGGCTATCTTGGGGGAGGGGCGTTGCGTCACGATTGCTGGGATTTTCGACTGCGATTCCAGCACGTTCTGAGTCGCCAGGACAAACGTTGGGGCCGGGCGCTCGTCGAGCGTCTGGAAAGCATTCACAAGGCAAGTTGGCATGTCATCGGGTGTGCGCATGAACCCATGCCATAAGCCGCGTGCTGCGATAACTGCATGTCCGTCGCCGTCGGCATCGAGCGTACCCTGGAATGGATACCAGACCGTTTCCGGAGAGTCGGCGCAGACGATGATCCCGGGGGCCGCCGCACGCTTGAGGTTTGCCAGGGTGCCACGTGCTTCGTCGATCATGCCGGAGGTCATGGCCATGACATAGGCACGGCCATACAACTGCCAGCCGGCCAGCGCGCTCACGGCTAACGAGTGTTCGTTGTTACCGGTCAGGCAGCGGTTTTCCGTCCCCTGCAGCAGGGTCTTCATCGAGTCGATGAAGCCGGCGACCATGGAACCCGTGTAGAAGTGGAAATCCCATTGATTACCCCAGCGTTCAGTCATCAGGTGATGAATCTGGTGTGCCAGCGTCACATGACCGTTGGTTTTATGGTTCGCGCGCGCAAGCATGCGGTTGAAATGGGCATGCTCCAGATGATCCAGAATCAGCCGGAGGATATCGGCACGGCGTTGCCACGGATTGGAATGAGGCACTCGCACCAGTCGGTTGCCTCCCAGCCGGCACATCCACTTGCCCAGGACCTTTTCCTCGCACAGCAGCATTGCGGAGCAAGGGGAGGGCCGGGTCGGTGGCTGTTGCAGCGTAAGCGGAAGGAAGGGGTCGTCATCGAGCGGCTCTTCATGTCGCGTATCCAGCAACACGCACTCGACTGGAGATAACGTCCGGTCGTAAGTCGACAGGGCTTGGCAGGCCGTTGCCATCGAACTGAAACACCGCGAAAACAAGGTGGGAAGCTTGTCTTTGCGTTGTGAGCGCAAGTATCGGCACGCCTGCGCGAAAATCTGGCAATAGGGGAAGCACTCGTCGTCCGATGGCACATCGTATGGCGTGTCGGTATTGCCATTGAGCAGACCGTTCACGCTTTCCAATACCATGTCCAAGTCCAGTGCCAATTTTTTATCCTGGCTGACCAGGAAAACTCCGATCTTCCGTCTCTCTTGCTGCATATGCCCGCGTCCTCTCTGGCTTGGTGCCACTGCCCCATCCGGTGGGCTTCCGACCGTTCCGTTTACAGACGCCATGTCAATCGCAGGCCCGCTTCACGCGGTGGGCTGTAGACGGTGACGAAGCCGTTCTGGTAGCCCACTGCGTCGTAGCGCTGATCGGTAGCGTTGTCGGTATAGGCCGCGATTTCCCAGCTGCCGCGCTGGTAGCCGGCCACCAGGTTCACCAGGGCATAACCGTTGCGTTCGTACTGGTTGGCTGCATCCAGATAGACCTTGCTGCTGCCTGTCACGCTGGCTTGCGCATACCAGCCCTGTGGCGCGTCGTAGCGGATGCCGATGTACCCAGTCAGATCCGGGGCGAACGGGTTGTGCTTGCCGTCGTAATCGGCAGCACCATCCCGGAAGTGGTCGAAGCGCGTGCGGTTCCAGGCCAGCCCGCTCTTGAATTGCCAGCCAACGCCGAGCAGGTAGTCCATATCCAGCTCGACACCTTTGGACGTCGCCGTTGCGGCACTGGTGATGTACATCATGCCCACGGTGGGCATCTGCATGACCTGCATGTCATCGATGTCCATGATGTAGGCGGCCAGCGAGTAGCGAATACGCCTGTCGAGAAGCCAGCCCTTGAGGCCGGTTTCATAGGACCAGTTCTTCTCCGGGTCGTAGGGCAGATAACCCAGGGTGGGGGCCAGAACATTGAAGCCGCCTGTGCGAACGCCTCGGCTGGCACTCACATACCATTGGTGATTGGCGGTTATCTGGTATTGCAATGCGAGTTTGGGTGATACGTGCGTCCAGCCCTTTTTCTGGCTTGCGGATCCTTGCGGGCGCAGTTCCACTTCGTTGCGTTCGATACGCGCTCCGGTAGCCAGGGACCAGTTGGCTGACAGAGGGATGTTCCAGTGGGTGAACAGGGCAGCGGTATTGCTTTCCTGATCTGCGCGCACGTCCGACAGCCCCATCATGGTCTTGCTGGTACTGTGCAGATCGTTGTCGCTGTGATCTCCATAGACGCCAACTAGCCAACTGGACTCGCCAAGCAGTCCTTCCAGGCGGAGCTCCTGGGATAACGTGCGCAGGTGATTGTCGCGACCGACGTGCAGGGCGTCGATTGGCATGAAGTCCGTGTCCTGCTGAATCCGGTCCTCGAAGTCGTTCCAGGCCGTCACCGAATGCAACTGCAGGCCGGAAGCGAGCTCATGCTGGACGTTGAGGGACAATGTCTGCCCTTCGGAGTGATTCCAACTCGGCGTTCCGGAAGCAACATGCGTTCTTGGCGCGCTGGGCGAGCCCCAGAGGGAAGCGCCATCGTCGTATGCCTGACGCGCGTAGCGCATGACCACGTCCGTTGACACCGTCGGCGTCCAGCGCAGCCCCAGGTTGAGGTTTTTCTGCTCGCGATCGTCCTCTTCGTGTCCCGTATGGGTGTTGTCGATGAAGCCGTCCTGGCTCGACCAGTTGCCCGATACGCTGGCATATAAAAGGTTGTCCACCAGCGGCTGGCTGAGCGCAAAGCGCGTGACCCGCTTATCCCGGCTGCCTGCTTCCGCTGACACGCTGGCTCTTGGCGTGGCGTCCATCGGCAGGCTGTGGATGGCAATCACGCCGGCCTCGGCGTTGCGGCCATACAGCGTGGATTGTGGACCGCGAATGACCTCGATGCGATCCAGGTCCAGCATGCCATTCTCGAATCCCTGCGCTGTCAGCGTGGGAACGCCATCGACCAGCAGCAGTGTCGAAGTGGAGAAGCTATTGAAGTTGGCCGTCAGCCCGCGCATGACGGGTGAATTCATACCCGCTTGCCCGAACGGCTGGAATGACAGACCGGGAATTCGTCCTTCAAGTTGCTTCAGGCTGGTGATGCCTGACTGCTCGGCGTCCCAGCCATCGATCACCGCTACACTGGCGGGTACCTTTTCCAGCGGCTGTTCGATTTTTTCTGCCGTGATGGTGATCTCCGGCAGAGTCCTGGGCTCCGACTCCACATCCGTGCCTTGCGCTGCAAATGCCAACTGCGATCCAGGCGATAACGCAGAGATCAAAACCGAGGCCACCATGGTCAACTGGCCAAGAGTATCTCCGAGAGGGGGGCGTGCTGATTTCTTCATGCGTGTTCCCTTGAGCTGTGGTTCAGTTCGAGCGTCGATCGCTCCGGCTCAGGGGGATAAGGGCCCGGAATGCCCAACTCGCGTGCTTCTTCGGCCAGTGCCTTTTTGTCAATCTTTCCGGCTGGAGTCAGCGGCAGAGTGCGGTAGAAGCGCAGGTACTCGGGTAGCTTGTTCACCTCCAGCCCCTGTTCGCGCAGGAAGTCGGTGATTGCTTTCAGGGAAAACTTCGCCGCACCCTCGCGCAAGGTGACGCAAAGGCACACCCGCTGTCCGAGATCAGTGTCGGGAACAGGGACGCAAGCCACGGTGACGACATCGGGATGCGCCATGGCCAGACCTTCAATCTGGATCGGGCTGATGTTGGCGCCCCCACGAATGATGATGTCCTTCTTGCGACCGGCCAGTACCAGATAACCCTTGTCGTTGATAAAGCCCAGATCTCCGGTCTTCACCCAACCTTGCGGGTCGCGGTAACGCTCGTCCAGTTCCGGCGCGTTGACATACTGCATCGGGCTCAATGGTCCGCGGGCGGTGATTTCGCCAACCTCGCCTTGCGGTACCTCGAGGCCGTCGTCGTTCACCAGCCGAATCTCGCAGACCGCTGGGTTGGGCGTGCCGACGCTGGTCAGCACCACCTCGATGGGGTCGTCCAGGGTGTTATGGCAGTTAACACCGTCGGCGGAACCATAGAGGCTAATGAAGCCGCAGCCAAAGGCATCGCAGCATTTGCGTACAGTGGCTTCGTCGATGACCGAACCGCCGACGATCAAACCGCGCAGGCTGGATTTGTCGATGCTACCCAGTGCCGGTTGAGCGGCGATGCGCTGCAGCATGGTTGGTACGCCGAGAATGAAGCTCGGCCGGAATCCTGCAATCGCCTTGATTGCTTCGTCCACGTCGAATTTGGGCAGTACGACCAGTGAACCGCCCAGCCAGCACAGCACGCCGAAGGTGGCGGTAGATCCGAAGGATGAACCCAGCGGAACGAGGTACATGCCGCGAAATTCTTCGCCGTCCGGAGCTATGCGTTGCAGGAAGCGCCCGCGTCCACCAACCAGGGCATTGTGCGAGTACGCCACCAGCTTGGGCTCCGACTCGGTACCGGAAGACACTAGCAGACGTACCGGTGAGTCGGGGCACACTCTGGGCAGGCTGTCGAGGTCCAGCGGCTCGGCGCTCAACAGCTCATCCAGCGTGACCCATCCTTCACGGGGCTTCCCCTGAACAATCAGCCGACGCATGGACAGCAGGGTGGGCCGCAGTGATTCAATGACCTCGCAAAGATTGATGCCTTCGTATTCTTCGGGGACGATCACCGCCCGAGCGTCGCAGCGACGAACCAATGACTGGATATCCAGCTTGCCGCGTCCCGGCGGGAATGGCGCGACGATGGCGCCCAGCGCTGCCACCGCCAGGTCGATGGCGCAGCACAACCAATGGTTGGTCAACTGGTAGGCGACCACGTCACCGGCCACGATGCCTGAATCGCGAAGGCTGTGGGCCAACCGCAAGGCTGCATTCAGGAGTTCGCCATAGGTCACGTTACCTTGCGGCGACAGCACTGCTTCCTTGTCGGGATGTGCTTTGGCCTGGGTGGCGAACAGCGTGAATACAGGCTGGTTGGGATAGGTACCGTCCCGCGCCCAACGTTTGCGTACCTCAGCGGGAACCAAGTCGATGATGCCGGCGTTGTTCATAGGAAGCTCCAGGGGGCGTTGACAGAGGAATAGGCCTTGTGGCCCAGGCATTCGGCAATGCGGGTGTCGGTAGCGAGTTGCTTGAGGTCTTCGATGACCACGCAGGCGCCGATACCGTGTTCGTTGAGCATCGTTTCCCACTCCAGAGCGGGTCGTGTGCGTAGGTGCTCCGCCAATGGCTCCTGGCAGGTGTCCACGTCGGGAGGTATATCCAGCAGCATGGCCAGCGACTGGAGTTGATCAGGGTGTTGGCAGTCGATGGCGATCAGTCCGGATTGCGTGGGATACACGCCGGACAGGACACCCCTCGACGTCTTACCGCTGCCTTGCATCAGTAGATCGGCGGCTCCCAGCAACGAGCTTTCGACATGAGCGCCTATGCCCGTGACCGCACGATTGAGCAAGGCGGCCGTCACACCCAGCGCCGCGACCGCACCGCCCAGTACATCCAGCACCGTGAACAGCGAGCCGCCGCGGGTACTGCATTTCGTTGCAGTGGCGTCGGCGACACCCGACCAAGCCTGGACGGTGAAGTCGGTACCGGGGGCATTGACGGGTGCCTCGCCCCAGCCACCGGCGTAGGCATAAACCAGATGTGGCTGAACTCTGCGCAGGTGTTCGGCATTCAGTTGCATCTCCTGGGCCTTGCCGGGAGCCCAGTTATGCAGAAAGACATCCGCCTCACGGGCCAACTCGTAGACCAACTGCCGTCCCTGGGTGGATTTGATATCGACCTCGAGAATGGACTTGAGGTGGTTCAACGCATCGAAGCGCACCGAACAGCCTGCCGCGCAGGGCGGCATGGCACGTAGTGGGTCGCCACCTGGAGGCTCCAGACGAATGACTTCCGCGCCCAGCAGTGCCAGCAGATGCCCGGCTAGTGGTCCCTGAATGCGCCGACAGGATTCGATGACGCGCAGGCCCTGTAGTGGTAGATGTGGCGGAGCTGCGATGTCCCGGTGCTTTCGGGAGGGCGTAGGGGAAAGCTCGAACTGCCATGGCGCACCCAGTGTCTGCTGGTAATCCATATCCTCATGGCGTTGCGCAATGGAGCGAACAGGAACCACCGCAACGCCCGCTTGCGCTGCCAATTGCTGGATCTTTGCGTAACGCAGGCGTGCCAGAGCCATGGGACATGCAGCAGGCAGCGGTGATATGGCCCTGGCATAGCGAAGCAAAAATCCTTTCCAGGCCGTTCCAGCCAATTCCGATGCAATGCCAACGGATGTCCAGAAGTTTCGCCATGGTGAGCTGTCGAGCGTTTCCAGCTCGAACGTGATGCCGTCAGAGGAACGAAATGGCGGCCTCAACTGCGGATCGGAGCAGCCAGGCTGGAACTCCTCACGGTCTTCCGGTGCCGTGGCCCCTGCCAGATATTGCCCGATACTGAGTAGCCCGCAGCCAAGTGGCGATATCCGAACCTGATGGAACACGCCCCCGCGCAGCTGTCCAACGGCAGCGGCCAGCGTGCCGTGCAGCGTCATGGCAGCGGTCAACGCCGAGAGATAGTCCACGCCCAGCGGTTGCGCGTTGCCGCTGGCACGGCCATGCACGGACATGAGGCCGCTGCCCGCCTGCAGTAGCAGCTCCGAGAGGTGTCGATTCGGTAGCCAGCCGGCTGGAGAAGCGTAATGGCCCTGGATGGGTGAGATCGCCGGATGTTGCAGTACGAACGCAGTACTGCCCATATCCACTGGGGGGGAAATCGACAACTGCTGAATACCCAACAATCTGGCCTGTTCCATCAGGCAAAGTTGCAATGCATTCCATTTCGGCAGAGACGCTGTGTTTGAATGCAACAGGGAGAATTCATTCAAGAGTGTCGGCATATTCAAGACCAAGAGACAAAAGCGTTGCACTTGCCCCTGGCTTTGAATCGCCAGGGGTCATTCTTTCAGCAGTGTCCTGGCGTACGAATCAACCACCTGCGACGGCAGGCAATACGGTCAGACTGTCACCGGCCTTGATCGGCGTGTTGAGTCCATCGGCAAAGCGAATGTCGTCTTCGTTGACGTAGATATTGACGAAGCGGTGCACCTGTTCCGCGTTGACCAGCCGGGCCTTGATGCCAGGGAACTGGCGCTCAAGATTGTCGATGGCCTCTGCCACCGAGTTACCGTGGGTGGAAACTCTTTTTTCCCCATTGGTCAGGGGCCGCAGCAATGTGGGGACAATCACTGAAATCGACATGCAGAACTCCTTTGCCCCCAATAACGGCTGGGGCATTCCTTGTTGAAATGTTGGAAAAGTCGCTACTCCAGAATGGAGATGCTCTCTTCGATGACCTTTCCATGAAGAACCCGGAAACTCCGGACAGGCTCTTTGGTCCTTTCCCAGGTGGACACGATCAGGTGATGCGCCTCCGGGTAGCCCGCATACTCAACATCATCCTGGCTCGGATAGGCTTCACTCGCGGTATGGGAGTGGTAGATCGCCTGGTGGAACTCGTTGCGTTCTTCCAGGCTGCGAAACACCTGGAGTTGCTCCCGCGAGTCGAACTGGAAGAAGGTTGTTGAAGCCGCCTGGTTGCGCATCGGGACTACCCGGGTCGCTACCTGGCCTGCCAGTGAAGACGCAACGATGCCGCAGGTTTCGATTGGGTGATCGCGGCGTGCATGAGCCAGAACCTGCTCCAACGCCCGACGCTTGATATGCAATGCCATCTCCTTGGCCTCCTTATCAGTAGCTGGGCAGCGAAGGATCTACGTCCTTCACCCAGGCCAACACACCACCTTCCAGGTTGCGCACATTGCGCATGCCCAGTTTCAGCATCTCGATGGTCACGTCGGCGGAGCGCCGGCCGGACTTGCAGACGATCACCAGGTTGGCATCTGCCCCGTATCGCTGCCTGAGTGTCTGGGCCGCTGTGGGTGATTTGGTCACCAGCATCGCTCCCGGAATATGGGCGATGTCCCACTCGGTGGGTTCGCGGACATCGATCAGCACGGGCATTTCGTTCCGATCCATCAGTTCCTTGAGTTGCGTCGCGCTGATGCCCGGCACGGAGGCCGCTGCGCTGCCATTCGGCAACCCCAGGCCGCAGAACACTTGGTAGTCCTCGGCCAGTTCGGTGATCGGCTGTCGGTTATGCAACCGGCGCACGGGAAGTTCGCGATAGCGCATCTCCAACGCGTCATACACCACGAGCCGTCCCAGTAGCGGCTCACCGATGCCCGTGATGAGCTTCACCGCTTCAGTGGCCATGATGGAGGCGATGGATGCGCAGAGCACGCCGAATACACCGCCCTCGGAGCACGACGGAGCCATCTCGGGTGGCGGGGGTTCCGGATACAGGTCGCGGTAGTTCAGGCCCAGACCGTTCGGGGCGTTCTCCCAGAATACGGAAGCCTGTCCTTCGAAACGGAAGATCGAGCCCCACACGTATGGCTTGTTGGCCAGCACGCAGGCGTCATTGACCAGGTAGCGGGTTGCGAAATTGTCGGTGCCGTCCATGATCAGGTCGAAGCGCGAGAACAACTCGATCGCCATGTCCCGTTCCAGGCGATCCGTGTAGGTCTCCACCTGGACAAAGGGATTCAGCCGCGCAATGGCTTTCTTGGCGCTGTCCACCTTGAGTTCACCCACGCTATCCACGCCGTGGATGACCTGGCGCTGCAGGTTGGAGTCATCGACCCGGTCGAAGTCGATTATCCCGATGGTGCCCACACCGGCTGCGGCCAGGTAAAGCAGGGTTGGAGAGCCAAGACCACCGGCACCGATGACCAACACCTTGGCGTTTTTCAACCGACGTTGCCCGATCACGCCCACGCTGGGAATCAGCAGATGGCGGCTGTAGCGGTTGATCTCAGCACGGCTCAATTCCGAAGCCGGCTCGACCAGAGCAGATAGGGTCATATCGCTTTTCCTATTCAGTGGATATAAGAAATATAATCATTATCATTACTGGTATTGGCTATGACAACCGGCGTTGGCTGTGACTTCCTATGGCATGGGCACAAAAAACTATGCGAAAGAACCCCGGCTTTCGGATGATGCCGAAAGGGCACCTGTCCGTTTCCACGCGCTTCAAACCCGTTCGCCTTCCAGTATTGACTGTGTCGAGCGCTCCACTTTTCCGCGTACCCGCCAGGCCAGTGCGAAGGAAAACAGCACCGCCAAGGTCAATACCAGGAGCATGCCGGTGTAGCCCAGGCGGTCGAGCGACACCCCGGCGGCGATCGGCACCGCCAGGCGTGCCAAGGTAAACACCGTGGTTTGCAGACCATAGTCCGAGGCGTTGCGCTGGCGCCGGGTGAAGAACATCGTCAACCCGAACATCAGCGCCGAGACCGCCCCCATGCTGGCTGCCACGCAGATGGTGCTGGCGATCAGCCAGGCCGACCCCAGTTCGGCCCATACGGTGAGCGTCAACAGCGCCAGCGCACCCAGCGCCGCCAGCAGGTACAGGGCGATGGCCCGCGCCATGCCCAGTATCGGTACCAGGCGTCCACCGAGCAGGCTGAACAGTGCGCCGGTGGCGCCGCCGCCGATGCCGACGATGAAGGCCACGCGCTCCAGCGGCATGCCCATATCCAGCATCAGTGGCTTGAGGTACAGCCACGCTGCGCCGATGAAGGGGAAACTGGTCAGCAGTAACAGCGTCCATTGCCGTGCCCCCGGCTGGTGGAAGAAACCTGCCCAGTCCGCCATCACACCCAGGGCCGGAGCGTTGCAGGGCGCGGCCTGTTCAGGCAGTGCGGCCTGTGCACGCAACAGCAGGAAGGGCAAGGCGCCGATCAGCAGCCCGGCACCCATCAGCCAGAAGGGTGCCTGCCAGCCCAGGCGCGACTGCACCATGATCATGACGCCGCCGCCGACGATCGCCCCCAGGAACAGCGCTGCGGAGCGAATGCTGCCGGCGCGTAGTTGTTCGTTGCGCGGCAGCCACTGCACCGCCAGCGCATTCAGCGGGATATCGGCCCAGGTGGCGGCAATGCTGATGGCGAAGGTCAACGCGAACAGTGTCATGCGATTGCCGATCAGGTTGTGCCGACCGATCAGCCAGTACAACGCCAGCAGCAGCGCACTGAGCAACAGCAACCAGTGCACGAAGTGTCCGCGCCCCAGGCGCACGCGCTGCACTGGCACGGCAAAGAGAAATTTGAAAATCGCCGGTAGCGCGGCAAGCTGGAACAACCCTATCTCGGTACCGCTCCAGCCATGCTGGCGCATCACCAGGGGCATGCCGAGCATCAGATAGATGCTTGGTACCGCCAGCACCAGATTCATCCAGCCAAACAACAGTTGCAGGCCGAGCAGGCGGGACCTGGTCATGACAGGGGCATTCCTTTGTGGGCGAGCAGAACGGCAACGGGGGCGACTGGAAAGCAGACCTCATCCAGTTGCTCGACCCGAACGAAGCCGGCTTGTCGCAACTGCATCGCCAGTTGCCCGGCGGGCAGCACCTGGCGTCCCTGCATGCGCATGTGCAGGTAATACTGCAGAACCGGCCTGGCTTGGCGCGCGGCATCTGCGATCTCGGCATGACAGCAGACCAGTAGCCCGCCAGGACGCAATGCCGCATGCAGACGGTTCAGGATGGCTGGGATATCCGGCACGAAATGCAGTACCGACGAACACCAGATCAGGTCGTAGTCACCGCCGAAATCGTCCTGCAGCAGATCGCCGCCCCGTGCGCTGAAACGACCGGAGAGGCCAGCGCGCTCGATATTCTCCTGCGCTACCTCGGCGACGGCCGGGTATTCGAATACCACGCCGGACAGTTCCGGCTGCTGTTTGGCCAGTGCAATCGCCACCAGGCCGGGACCGCCGCCCAGGTCCAATATCCGCCTTGCGCGGGCAAATTCTGGCCGGTGGCGAAGAACCTCGCAGGCCACATCGACCGTGACTGCGCGCTGCTCTTGGGCGATCTGCACTTTGGCCGCCTCGGCCCAGCCCCGCTGCTGTGCGGCAGGGGCAGGCAAGGGTGGGGAGGGGACGCCTTCGCCCAGCAAATCGGCCAACTGCGTGCCGACCTGTCGCAGCACCTTATGGCGATAGAGCAAGGCATCCCCGCAATACCGTGGCGAGTCCGCATGCAGATAAGGCCTCAGTTCTGCACGGGTGCGGTAGGCCGCGCAGCCATTGCCCGGGTGTTGGCGCTCCAGCACGTCCATGCTCCACAGCAGCTCAAGAAAATAGCCGGTGTTGGCAGGTATCCATGACAGGTGTTCAGCCAGTTGCGACGCGCTGACGAAATCGTCCAGTTGGGCAAACATCCTGGCCTCCAGGGCTACGCGCAAGGCGTCTGCCCCCAGGCCGGCCAACTGCGCGTCCCAGGAAGGTTGAAGGGGAAGTGGTTCGAGCGGAGAAGAGCAGGTGCTCTGAATAGGATTAGACGCCATGGGTGGAACTCTCGACCGCATGAATCACATAGGTGCAGTTGGCTGTGTTCATGGGGGCTCTGCATGTGGCAACCCATTCTTCAGATTCTGTCGCGCAGGTGATGGATTGCTTATAAAGCATTGATTTTCCTTTGATTTTCTCTGTTTCTAGAGAAGCAATGTCTGGGCTCCTAGGAAATGATGCATTACATTAATGAGAATCATTGGCATTTTTGCTATGCGAGAATCACGAATTCCTATGCGGAAAACTTCAGGGACCGAGAAAGGACGGGAGGCGAGAGGTGAGCGAACGGAAAAATTGCTGTCGGTTGACAATGGAAGAGCCGCGCACCCGCACCGTCCTGGGGGATGGCAAGACCCGGCTGCAGTTGCCCGAGGAAATCGGTCAGTGCTTCCATGACTTCGTCGAACTGGAGCCAGGGCTTGGTCTTGGCAGGCTGCACTATCGTCCAAGCGTACCGCTGATCGAGGAAACCAACGGACCGCATGAAGGCCGGGTCATGGTCATCACCCTCGGCATGAAAGGCCGCTCCTGCTACCAAGGGCAGGACGCCACCTGTCTGGAGTTTCAGAAGGGCTATACCACCATCTCTTCGTTTCGAGGCATTCCTGGCGAGAGGCGTTATGAGGCCGATGACACCGTGTCGCAGCTGCGCGTGGTGGCGCATGAGTCGCTGATCTGCAAATACGTGGGCTCCGAACGTGCGGCGGAGATTCTCGGAAACCAGCAGCTCAGTCGTCTGGCGTTCCGCGCCAGTACACCGGCGGCGATGGCCCATGCCAATGCGCTGATCAGCCATCTGCTGCCCTGCCAGAGCCGGCTCTCGCGGCTGGACCTGCACATTCACACCCTCAGCCTGCTCAACGAACAATTCAGCCTGCTGGCGCCGCAACATGGCGCCGCGGCATCCCCGTTCTCGCCAGCTGAGATTGAGCGTATCGAGCAGGCGCGGCAGACGATGGAGGAGCGCCTCGACAAGCCCCTGACGCTCGATTACCTGGCCACCATCGTCGGCATCAACAAGAACAAGCTCAAGGACGGCATGATCTATCTGTACAACGCTACGCCGACGGAACTGCTGCTGGAACTGCGCATGACCAAGGCCCTCACGCTGTTGGAAACCGGCCTGCAGGTTTCCCAGGTTGCCTGGCGGGTGGGCTACAAATACGCCAACAACTTCACCGTCGCCTTTACCCGGTACTACGGCAAATCACCCAAGGCGCTCTTTGGCAAGCGGGTTGTAGAGCCTTGATCAACGCCAGCAGGAGCTGGACTGATGCGGGCGATGGGAGAGCCCTTGGTACCTATCGCGCACCAGGCAGCGTCCCCGTTCAAAATTACCGAGCAAAACGCTTATCACCCAGGTGGAGTGGAGCTATCCCGAGTACGCCCAGCTCCACTCTCGCTTGACAGCCCGGCCAGATCGCCTGGAAGGTCTACACTGGAGATCGGCCCGGAGGCGAGCGAGATGAAAGTCCGTATCTACCGTTATCTCCCGGAACAGGATGCAGCGCCGCGCCTGCAGGACTACACCTACGACCTGCAGCCGGGCGAGGACATGATGGTGCTCGACCTGCTGGAGCACCTGAAAACCCAGGACCAGACGCTGACCTACCGGCGCAGTTGCCGCGAAGGCGTCTGCGGCTCCGACGGCATGAACATCAACGGCGCCAATTGCCTGGCCTGCATCACCAGCGTCTCGACCCTGCTCCACGGCGGGCAGCTGCCATCCGGGCAGGCGATCAGGCCGTTGCGCGGCGAGGTGGACATCGTCATCCGGCCATTGCCCGGCCTGCCGGTGATACGGGACCTGGTCGTCGACATGCGGACGTTCTACAGGCAGTACGAGCGGATAAAGCCCTACCTCATCAACGACCAGCCGCCACCGGCCATCGAGCGGCTGCAGTCGCCGGAGGAGCGGGCCAGGCTGGATGGCTTGTACGAGTGCATCCTGTGCGCCTGCTGCTCGACGCAGTGCCCCTCCTGGTGGTGGAACCCGGAGCGCTTCATCGGCCCGGCGGGCCTGTTGAATGCCTACCGCTTCCTCGTCGACTCCCGCGATACGGCCACCGAGGCGCGGTTGGCGGCGCTGGACGACCCGTTCAGCGTGTTTCGTTGCCGCTCGATCTACAACTGCATCGCCTTCTGCCCGAAAAAGCTCAAGCCGCGGGCGGCCATCGGGCATATCGAGAGGATGCTGCTGAAGCGCGGTACCTAGCCGCTCACGCCGGCGGCGAACCAGTCGCGGGATAGACCACCGAGCCATCCGCCTGGACGACGGCGCCGGGCGTCAGCCGGGCCGGCTCCAGGCGGCCTTCCCCCATGATGTGGAAGACCGTCTCGCCCCTGGCGATGAGGTAGTCGCTGACGATGCGGCGGTGGCAGCGCCACCACACGGCTTCCGAGCACATGATCGCGCAGCGGCGCTGGCGCCCGGCTTCCAGCAGGTGCTCCAGTCCCTCGTGGAACTGCTCCGAGAGCGCGTAGTCGGCATAGTTGTGGAAGCTGCGGTTGTCCCAGAATCCATTGACCTGCGCCGGCAGGCCCCGGGCCTTGCCGCGCAGCCCGCCGAGCGCGGCAAGGTGCTCGTAGGCAATGCCGCAGTCGGCCAGCGCCCCGGGAAGCGTATCGGCATTGAACTGCGGGTTGGACGCGGAGCGCGGAACCTTGCGGATGTCCACGAGCAGCCCGACGCCGGGCTCGCGCAGCAACTCGACGAAGGCCTCGAGGCTCCGGTTGGAGTGGCCGATGGTGAAGAACGGAAGCTTCACGGGCCGCCCGCATCACACAAGGGTAAGGGCGCTGCCCTTGTGCGCCGCGATGTGATCGGTCCTGTCGCTCTTGATCTCGTACTGCGGATCGTCTTCCGAGGCGTGATGGCGGTGGCCCTTGTAGTCGAAGTCGCGGGTATGGATGGCGATGATCGTCCCCGACACGCGGCCCGCCTCGGAATTCCAGCTCACATGATCGCCGATCTCGAATCTCCTGGTCATCGTGCAGGCTCCTCAGGATGTTGCGCTAACCGCTGGCGCTGCCAGCACGGACAGTCTAGCTCGCCCCGGATGCGCGAAGCCGAGCTGCGCCCGGCGGAAGTTCTTGATCCCGCTCAGGAGGCGCAACGCCCACATGGGTGTATCTTTGGACGGACGACTTGCAGCGACAGACTGCCAGCGTCCGAGGAGCCGTGCCATGTCTGAGTCGATGAGTTTCAACCGCGCGCTGGTCGAGAAGTACGATCGCCCCGGCCCGCGCTATACCTCCTATCCCACCGCGCCGCAGTTCCATGGCGCGTTCGCCGCCGACGACTATCGCCAGGCCGCCCGGTCGAGCAACCGGGCGCCGGCCAAGCCGCTGTCGGTCTACATCCACATCCCGTTCTGCAAGAGCCTCTGCTACTACTGCGCCTGCAACAAGATCATCACCCAGAAGACCCACCGCGCCGTGGAGTACCTGGACTACCTCAAGCGCGAGATCGCCATGCAGGCGGCGCTGTTCGAGGGTTCGCGCAAGCTCACCCAGCTGCACCTGGGCGGCGGTACGCCGACCTACCTGACCAGCGAACAGTTGTCGGATCTGATGGACAGCCTGCGCGAGCACTTCAACCTGGACGAGAGCGACGACCACGAGTTCTCCATCGAGGTCGACCCGCGCACCATCAGCCGCGAGCGCATCGCCGAGTTGCGCGCCCAGGGCTTCAACCGCCTCAGCTTCGGCGTGCAGGACTTCGACGAGAAGGTCCAGGCCGCGGTCAACCGCGTGCAGAGCGAGCAGCAGATCTTCGACCTGGTCCAGGCCGCCCGCGAGGCGCGCTTCAAGTCGGTCTCGGTGGACCTGATCTACGGCCTGCCGCTGCAGACGGTGGAGAGCTTCGACGCCACCCTGGGCAAGATCATCGCGCTGCGCCCGGACCGCATCGCCGCCTACAGCTACGCCCACCTGCCCGAGCGGGTGCGCGCGCAGCGGCTGATCCGCCGCGAGGACATGCCGCCGCCCGAACGCAAGCTGGAGCTGCTGGAGCTGACCATCCGGCGGCTGACGGGGGAGGGCTATGCGTACATCGGCATGGACCACTTCGCGCTGCCCGACGACGAACTCACCGTGGCCCGCGCCAGGGGCACGCTGCAACGCAACTTCCAGGGCTATTCGACGCATGCCGACTGCGACCTGATCGCGCTGGGCGTGTCGTCGATCAGCAAGGTCGGCGACACCTACGGGCAGAACGTGAAGGAGCTGTCGCAGTACTACGCGCGCCTCGACGAGGGCCTGCTGCCGGTGCACAAGGGCTACCGGCTGACCGACGACGACCGCCTGCGCCGCGAGGTGATAGGCGCGCTGATGTGCCATGGCCGCGTGGACTACGCGCCGCTGGAGGCGCGCCATGGCATCCGCTTCAGCGAGTATTTCGCAGGCTCGCTGCGGCAGTTGCGGGAGCAGGTCGACGACGGGCTGGTGGAGCTGCGCGACGACGCGCTGATCCTGCTGCCCCAGGGCCAGCTGATGATGCGCAGCGTGGCGATGGCCTTCGATGCCTACCTGGGCGGCGAGCAGCAGGAGCGTTTCTCGCGCACGATCTGAGGCGGGCCACGGTGCGGCCCTGGCCGGCGGCCTTCCTATCGTCGCCCGCCGGGGGCCCGCTGCCGAGCGGGCTCCCCGGCGGGCTTCGCGCTACTCAGTCGAGCCCGAACAGGCGCGCGGCGTTGCCATGGAAGAAGCGCTCCAGGGCGTGTCCGCTCAAGCCCAGGCGCTGGGCGTCCTCGATGCTCTGGCGAATGGGCCTGAAGGTGTAGGAGGAGCCGAACAGCAACTGGTCGGCGAGGAAGCCGTTGGCGGCCTGCACGTAGGCTTCGCTGCCGGGCAGGAACAGGTACATGTCCGGTACCAGGTGGACGTTCTCGTAGCGGAACGCCAGGCCGATGGCCTGCTGCACGTTGGGCCAGAAGCCGTGGTAGACGACGATCCGCAGGTCGGGGAAGGCCCGGGCCACTGCCGCCAGGCGGCCGGGGTCGTTGTAGGCCGGGTCGGGTGTGGTCGGCCCGCTCATCAGGAACAACGGGATGGCGCGCTTCTGCAGGTGCTCGTAGATCGGCCAGTACAGCGCGTCGTCCGGGTGTCGGGCCGGTTCGCCGAAACCGGGCTCCAGGTCGATGCCGGCCAGGCCCAAGTCGTCGATCGCATGGTCGATCTCCGCGAGCGCGCCTTCCACGCCCTGCAGCGCCGGGTCCACCGAGCCGATGCCGAGCAATTGCGCGTGGCCGTCGACGATGGCGTGGATCCGCTCGTTGGGCAGGTGTTGCGCCGGCGTGTGCCGGCCGACCACCACGGCCTTGTGCAGGCCGGCGTCGCGCACCTCGGCGAGGAAGCCTTCCTGGGTCAGCGAGCGCTCGAAGTGGGCGTCGTCGCCGCGGGTGCCGACGCGCCGGTTCAGCCAGCGCGCCGTGGCGTGCTCGGCCGAGCCGGGCACGGCGCCGAAGAACGGATGCAGGAAGGCCGGGCGGCAGCGCATGTCGATGATCTTCATGCGCCGTGCTCCTGTTTCCGGTCGCCGCGGGAGAGGCTTGGCTGGCGGTTGTCGCTGGAAGAGGGTGGGGCGCGGAAAGCGTCCAGACTCATGTTGCTGTCCTCGTTGGCATCGGTTGGCGCCGTTCACCTGGCAGGGAAGGGGGCCATGGGAGGTGTTCCCGAAATAAGCGGTGATGCCCCGAGGCAATCCCTGTGCCACTGGCATACCTCAGTGATTTCGGGGGTTGTGGCTTTCTGCCAGGCTTTTACTGTTGTTCTTCCAACTGTTCTGTTGGGGCGCTGTCGGCGGGCCAACAGTTGGCCCGGCCTGCCGCAAGTGATTTCAGAACGGGTGGGCGACGGCCTTGAGGAAGATGCCGATCGAGAGCCCTGAGGCTGGCAGGTGAGTCTTCAGAGGCGAATGAAGAAATTTAATCTCAGGTGTTGCCAGCCTTGTCCCATTAGTCCATAATCCCGGCCATCGAAAGCGCAGGGCGATGAAAACTCTGTGTAATCAATAGGTTAGAGCTTGAAAGAAAGCCAAGCCGAACAGAATTGCAGCGAACCGCAGCGCGGTTTGCCAGGTTCAAAGGCTGAGTAGCAGAGTGGTTATGCAGCGGATTGCAAATCCGTGAACGCCGGTTCGATTCCGACCTCAGCCTCCAACAGAAAAGCCCCGTAGATCAAGGTCTACGGGGCTTTTTCTTTGCCCGCTGTAAGCCCGGCGATTTCCACTATTTCAGAATCATTTCCACTATCCGCGCGTCAACGTGTCGGGCTGCCGGCGATGCGTCGGTATGCGAAAGAGGGCGACAAAAGGCCCGGACGGAGCCGGGCGAGGAGGGTGGCGTACTTGCCAGGGAGGTCAGGGGGGGGATTGCGAATTACAGGGAAAGTAGATATGAGTTCATCGTTGGAACCCGCCGAAATATCGCCAGGTAAGGCACCAAAATGAAATCGCCGTATACCCCGCCGCTTAGCAGCATCAAAGGATTGCCAGCCGCTCATGAGAGTCGTCCACTGTGGAAGGTTTTTTGGCTGATCTACCTTCCAGGGTTTCTACTCACGCTGTTCCTGTCGCACCTCCTCAAGGAGGGATTCTGGATGGCATGGGTCGCCTATCAAGTTTATGTAGCGAAGGCATCCCTTATTCAGATGGGGTTTGCCTTGCACCCTGGTCTTCTCTTGTCGTCCCTGATGCTCAGAGCAGCTCCATTCGCTGTTTTCTTTCCATGGATAATTAAGATCGCCTGGCGGTGCTCTAGAAATACCAGTAGGGAGATCTTTGGATATTCGGCGAGGGCTGCGGTGATACTTGGATTGCTCCTTGTCGCAGGGCGCTTTGTCTACGAGGCCAGTAGCATCATTCGGATCATCTTCCCGTAGCGTTCTGTGTGTCTTGCTGCTGGCTGGACTAGGGGATCGGTTCCTACTGATTAATCGCGAATGCAGTCGAAGCTGCGGGCCCCCGTGTCGCAATCGTTGCCACGGCCGTTCGAGCCGAGTTGCCCCTAAACCTTGGCGTCGTAGTGATAGAACAGACTGCCGCTGGCACGGTACGCCTCATCGCGTCACGACCAGTAGGGAGAAGCAGAAATGAAACGGCCGTACTCGATGGTGCGGCCTTGTCTGGGCATCGCTGTCTTCCCATGTCGCAAAAGCCGCACAGGGAATCCTGCTTCAAGAGTCAGCGCTGGGTGAAATGATCCGCTACCTGGGATCGATGCAGAAAATCAGGCCACTGGAGAGAACACGGCTTCGTCTCCTCGGAGCAGGCGTGCTGCCCTTGCGGCGCACACGAAAAAGCCCCGTGGGTTCGCACCCACGGGGCTTCGGCATTCCAGTGCGGCGCTGGATTTACTTCTTGCCGCCGAGGGCGCCGCCCGCCGCGCCGCCCAGGCCGGCGCCGATGGCCGCGCCGGTGCTGCCGCCGAGCTTGTTGCCGATGAGCGAGCCACCGGCGGCGCCCAGGCCGCCACCGATGGCGGCCTTGGTCTTCCTGCCTTTCTTGGCGGTGGCCGCGCTACCTGCCGCGCCGCCGACGCCGGCGCCGATCGCGGCACCGGTGCTGCCGCCCAGTTGCTGGCCGACGACGTTGCCCAGGGCGCCACCCAGGCCACCGCCGACGGCTGCCTGGGTACCGCCGCCGGCCATGGCGGCTTGGGCGAAGAGCAGGCTCAGGGCCAGGGCGGGGAGTGCTTTGCGCATATTGCTAACCTCGAGGGATGAAGGGCGGCAGGCTTGCCGCCCGGGATGGTCGATGGAGCGTCCGGATCGCAGGGCGATCCGCAATGTGAATTCGCTGGCGGTGTCAGACCGGCCGTAGCCGTTCCGGTTCCCGGGGCGGCGGAATTCTACCGGGCCCGGCGCTGCGCCGCTCGTTTCCTTGCCTGCCGCTGAATGCCGGATGCCATCCATGGTTCGCCGTGGCATACTGGCACTTTGGAATTGCGCTGCTCAAGGATGAGAGATGTCGCGCTTCGAATGGCTCGTCGTGGCCGCCGCCTGTCTTTTCATCGTCTGCTATCTGGCGGCCTATCTGCTGCTCCCATACGAAAACATCGCGCCCGGCTGGCTGCCGCTGCGCTAGGCCGCGCCGTCTAGAGTGAAGGGAAAGCCCGATCGCGGAGGGGCCCGGTATGGCTGGCGTGAATCGGCGGTTGCTCTGGCACGGCTTGCTGCTGCTGTTGCTCGGGCTGCTCACCGGGCTGGTCGAGGCGCAGCTGAGCAATCCGCGCATGGCCCTGGCGGCCCACCTGGAGGGCATCCTCAATGGCCTGCTGTTGCTGGCGCTGGGGGCGATCTGGGATGAGGTGGCACTGTCGCGCAGGTGGCTGGGTGTCACTTTCTGCGCATTGCTCTACGGCGCCTATGCCAATTGGGCCTTTACGTTGCTCGCCGCGGTTTTCGGCACCGCGGCCATGTCGCCCGTCACCGCCGCTGGGCATAGCGGGGAGCCCTGGCAGGAGCTACTGGTGACCCTTGGTTTCGTCAGCGTCGGCCAGGCGATCATCGTCGCCATCGGACTGCTGCTCTGGGGATTGCGCGGCAGGGTGGCGCGCTGAGAAGGGCGAGTGGCTGGCCGTCGCGTCCCTGCTCGGCCGGCCATGTCCTCAGCAAGAGGGCCAGGCATATTGCCATTACGCGACAGCGAAATAAACATACATCCTCGATTGCATGTATGCGAATCGCTCATACCTTGAGCTGATGCAGGTTTTCACTCGAACGATGGATAGCGGAAAGGAAAAAGCCCCGCGGCGAGGCGAGGCTTCTTCGTACTACCGATGGGGGCTGGTCCGTCAGCCTTCATGCAGTATAGAAGCGTGATGTTGCTTTGATATTGCAGGCGGTCGAGCGATACGCTCTTTCGTCAGCCAGCCCGCAGGGCAGGGGCTGTCTGCGGGCTGGCCAGCATGGAAGGTGGCAGCGACCCGTCCAGGGTGGCGATCACGGTCGCTCCGTCGCGGGCCCGCAGCAGGTTGCGAACCACGCCGACGCGCTGGCGGCTCAGGGGCAGGCGGGTTTCCGTGCCGTCGATGCCGATGCTGGCTGAATAGGCGTCCCAGCGCAGGTTGCTGACCAGGCTGCGGCGCACCAGGTGGCTGCGATGGATGCGGATGAACTCCTCCGCGAACTCGATTTCCAGGGCCTTCAGGGTGGCGTCGAAATGGATGCGTCCCTTGGCGGTGAAGGCCGTCACATACTTTTCTTCCGCGCTGAAATGCGTGATGTCCTTGGTTTCGATGACGACCAGGGACCTGCCCACGCGGGTGGCAATACGTTGCCTCATCGGACCTCTCCTGTTTGGCGTTTCGTGATCCACTGAACGTCAAAGTCTTGTACCGATGATGGCTCTGTGCTGGCTTTTCGACGGTTATGTGATTGGGTTCACGCTGCTCGGCTGTCCAGGGAAGGTGGCGGAAGAAAAAGCGGCCGCATCCGGGGTAATGCGGCCCAAGACGGAGTCGGCTTCCCTTCCGCCCCGTGGGTGGGCAGCTTATGCGACAGGGGAGATGGCAAAAAGCCGGTAATTCCGACTAGTCCCTTGTGCAGGGCGCTCGGAAAGAAAGGAATCGGCTGTGCCATCAAGCGCTTACGCCCGTGGTCCCGGCTTTACCGCAACGAGTCGACTCGGTATAGTCTCGGCCCTTCCACATTGCCCGGTGGCCGCGCTCTTCCGGCCTCGGCAATGCCCGCCCGGCTCGGATGGTGAAATTGGTAGACACAGCGCACTTAAAATGCGCCGGCCTCACGGTCTTGCGGGTTCGAGTCCCGCTCCGAGCACCAGAATCCCCCCTCTGCATTCCCAGCTTCCCGATTCGGCAGCGTGACAATCGGCCGCGCCGCCGATGCTTGCCGCCGCGTCATCCGCCGGCTTGCGCACGGGGCCTGCGCTTGACCATTGGTCAGAATGCAACTCGCTGAAATCTTTGAGAAATATTGTTGTCCTAGGGTGCTCGCACTTTGTCATGAGGACCTGACGTGCAACGTGCAGCCCGCAACATCCGCAAGGTGCTGGACTCGGTAGCCAGCAACAACGAAGCCACTGCCATCGAAGTGATGCGCGCCGTGGAGCAAGTGCCCGACGAACTGCTGCGCCAGCGGTTGCTCAAGGCCATCCACCACCTGAACCAGGATGCAGCCGAATTGCGCGCCCTGCGCGACGAGGTCACCGGCGCGGACATTCGCCTGGCCTGAGGTCGGGTAGCCGGGGGAGCCGGCCTGCTCCGGGGCTGTCCAGCCTCGCCCGTCGGGCGAGAAAGCCGGGGGAGGGGCCTGTGCGGGGTTTCCGAAAAGCCTGAATGACGGCGGCCTGCTGCCGCCTCAGCGATGACTCCACGTTAGCCAGCCGGCATGGCGCCTGCGCGGGGCCGCCTGCGGCTGCGCCTGGGGTGCCGGCGCCTCGTGGGAGTGGGCCTGGGCCTCGCTGTGCGAATGCAGCCGGGCCCGGCGCATGGGCACGCGCAGGAAGGCCCACAGGGTGACGCCCGCCAGCAGCAGCCAGCCGAAAATCATGAGTGTGACGAACGTGCCAGGATTCATGCTGAAACTCCTCGCCCCCACACGAAGGATAGACCACGCCGGCGCGCTTGCCGGTGGCTGTCAATGGAGTAGGGAATGGCTTGCCGGGTTCACATTGTTTCTGGTATCTGTATGTATGTACAGTATTCCGAGGATGCCCCGTCATGTCTCACACCGCTTTCCTTCCTGCCGCCGCCGATCCGTCGGCGTTCCTTCAGGCGCAGCCGCGGTCGCTGGATGACCTGCTCGAGCTGCACACCCCCCATACCTACATAGTCCGCGCACATGGCGACGGTATGACCGGCGCCGGCATCCACGACAACGACCTACTGGTGGTGGACCGCGCCTGCCTGGCCAGCTCCGGCGAGGTGGTGGTGGCCGCGGTGAACGGCGAGCCGCTGATCCGCCGCCTGGACATCATCGATGGCGGCTACGCGCTGCTGCCGGCCAACGACCGCTACCCGCCGATCCGCATCGGCGAGGGCGACGAGCTGGCGATCTGGGGCGTGGTGCGCTGGAACCTGCACCGCCTGGCCAGCTGAGCCACTAGCGGAAATCGCGGCTGGGCACGTCCAGGCCGCTGAGCAGGGGCGTCAGGTCGACCAGTTGCTCGGCGATCACGTGGCGCACGCCGCTCTCGCTTTCCAGCCGGCCGCGCACCTGCAGCAGTTGCGCTTGCAGGAAGACGCGGCGCTGGCGCTCGGCCAGGTCGCGCCAGACCACCACGTTGACCAGGCCGAACTCGTCTTCCAGGGTGACGAAGGTAACGCCGCTGGCGGTCTGCGGCCGCTGCCGGCCGATGACCAGCCCGGCGACGCTGACCGGCCGGCCGTGCTCCAGGCCGGGCAACTCGCGGGAGCTGCGGCAGCGCAGCGCCTTCAACTGGCCGCGCAGCAGGTTCAGCGGGTGCGGGCCGAGGGTGGTGCCCAGGCTGGCGTAGTCTGTGAGCATTTCTTCGCCCAGGCTGGGCAGCGGCAGGCTCACCGCGGTCTCCGCCATCACATCCTGGCCGGCGAACAGCGGTAGCTGCGGCTCCACCCCGGCCACGGCCCAGCGCGCCCGGTGGCGGTGCCCGGCCAGGCCGCGCAGGGCGCCGGCGTCGGCCAGGCGTTCGCGGGCCGCGGCGTCCAGGCCGGCCCGGTAGCTGAGGTCCTCGACGCTTTCGAAGGCCCGTCGCCCGCGGGCCTGGACGATGCGCAGGGCCAGCTCCTCGCGGAAGCCGCGGACCATGCGCAGCCCCAGGCGGATCGCCGGTTGCGCCTCGCCCTTGTCCTCCAGGCCGCAGTCCCAGTGGCTGTAGCGCACGTCCACCGGGCGCACCTCGACGCCGTGGCGGCGGGCATCCTGCAGGACCTGGTCGGGGCTGTAGAAGCCCATCGGCCAACTGTTGACCAGGGCGCAGGCGAAGGCTGCCGGCTCGTGGCATTTCAGCCAGCTGCTGGCGTAGGTGAGCAGGGCGAAACTGGCGGCGTGGGACTCGGGGAAGCCATAGCTGCCGAAGCCTTTGATCTGTTCGAAGATGCGCGCGGCGAATTCGGCGGTATAGCCATTCTTCAACATGCCTGCGGTCAGGCGCAGGCGGTGTTTTTCCAGGCCGCCGTGGCGTTTCCAGGCGGCCATGGAGCGGCGCAGGTCGTCGGCTTCGCCGGCGGTGTAGTCGGCGGCCACCACCGCGACCTCCATGACCTGTTCCTGGAACAGCGGCACGCCCAGGGTGCGCCGGAACACCTGTTCCAGGGCCGGCGAGGGATAGGTGATCGGCTCCTCTCCATTACGCCGTCGCAGGTAGGGGTGGACCATGTCGCCCTGTATCGGACCCGGGCGGACGATGGCGACCTCGATCACCAGGTCGTAGAAGGTCTTCGGCCGCAGCCGCGGCAGCATGGCCATCTGTGCGCGGGACTCGATCTGGAACACGCCTATGGCGTCGGCGCGGCTGATCATTTCGTAGGTGGCCGCGTCTTCCGGGGGGATGTTGGCAATGCTCATTGGCGTGCCGCGCAGTCTATGCACCAGGTCGAAACAGCGGCGCAGGGCACTGAGCATCCCGAGGGCGAGTACGTCGACCTTGAGCAGCTTCACTGCGTCGATATCGTCCTTGTCCCACTGGATCACGGTGCGCTCGGGCATGGACGCGTTCTCGACCGGGACCAGGCTGGTCAATGGCTGCTCGGAAATGACGAAGCCGCCGGGATGTTGCGACAGGTGGCGGGGAAAGCCGATCAGCTCGGCGGTGAGCGCCAGCACCCTGCGCATGACCGGGCTCTGTGGATCGAAGCCCGCTTCGCGCAGTTGCTCTTCGGGTGGCGTTTGCTCGCTCCAGCGCCCGCAGCATCCGGCCAGGGCGTCCACCTGGTCGGGCGGCAAGCCCAGGGCCTTGGCTATGTCGCGCATGGCGCCTGCGCCGCGGTAGCTGCTGACCACGGCGGTCAGGGCTGCACGCTGGCGGCCATAGCGACGGAAGACGTACTGGATGACCTCTTCGCGCCGCTCGTGCTCGAAGTCGACGTCGATGTCCGGCGGCTCGTTGCGTTCGCGGGAGATGAAGCGGCCGAAAAGCAGCTTGCTGCGCGATGGGTCCAGTTCGGTGATGCCCAGGGCGAAGCACACCGCGGAGTTGGCGGCCGAGCCACGCCCCTGGCAGAGAATGCCCTGGCTGCGGGCGAACTGGACGATGTCGTGGACCGTGAGGAAGTAGTTCTCGTACTCCAGTTCGGCGATCAGCAGCAGTTCCTTGCCGATGCGCTTGAGCACCTTCTTCCGCGCCCCCTCAGGCCAGCGCCTGCGGATGCCGGCATAGGTCATCTGGCACAGCCAGGACTTCGGCGTGTGCCCCTCGGGCACCAGTTCGCGGGGATACTGGTAGCGCAGTTGTTCGAAATCGAAACTGCAGCGCCCCGCGATCCGCAACGTCTCCTCCAGCAACGGCGGTGGATACAGCCCGGCCAACACTTCCCGCGGGCGCAGGTGGCGTTCGCCGTTGGGAAACAGATAGGCGCCGGCTTCGCTGACCGGCAGGTGCTGACGGATGGCCGTCATGCAGTCCTGCAGGGCGCGGCGGCCGCGGCTGTGCATGTGCACGTCGCCGCAGGCCACGGCGGCGATGCCATGGCGGGCGGCCTGGGCCAGCAGGGCTTGCAGGCGGGCGCTGTCATCCGCGCCGCGGTGCAGCTCGACGCCTAGCCAGAGGCGTTGCGGGAAGCGTTCGCGCAGCCAGGTTCCGTCGGTATCCGTTGGCGCGTCGGGCAGCCAGATCGCCAACAGGCCATCCAGCTCGGTTTCCAGGTCTTCGCGCAACAGGCGGTAGCTGCCCTTTTCGGCCCGGCGCCGGGCGTGGGTGATGAGCCGGCAGAGGTTCTGGTAGCCGGCGAGGTTCTCGGCCAGCAGCACCAGCTTGGGGCCGGCCTCGATGCGTACTTCGCTGCCGACGATCAGCGCCAGCTTGCATTCCTTCGCCGCCTGCCAGGCGCGGACGATGCCGGCCAGGCTGCATTCGTCGGTGATCGCCAGGGCGCGGTAGCCCAGACGCGCGGCGCGTTCGAAGAGTTCCCCGGCGCTGGAGGCGCCGCGCTGGAAACTGAAGTTCGACAGGCAGTGCAGCTCGGCGTAGGCGGGAGTCATGCGAACCAGCCGTGGATCAGCCACGGCCCCTCGCTGCCGACCTCGCGGTAGACCCAGGCCTGCTGGCCGGCGCGGGTCTGCACCCGGTAGTAGTCGCGGCGCAGGTCGGCGCCGTCCCACCAGCCGGACTCGATGCGTTCCGGCCCGGCGAGCACCCTGGGCAGGCTTTCGCGCAGCGCCTGTGGCTGCAACAGCAGCCACCCGGGGCGCGGCCCGCAGGGCGGCAAGGGCAGGGCGCGCGGGCTTTCCCAGGGTTGCCAGGCCTGCTCCGGGCGGTGCTCGGCGAGGGCGCCCAGGCCATGCACGGCCTCGTCGCCGAGGCGCGCGCGCAGGCGTTCGCGCAACTGCTCCCAGGGCTGCGTCTGCTGGGGGCGCTCGTCGAACAGCTGGCGCCGTTCGGGGGCGAAGGGTGGCAGGTCGTCGGCCTGCAGGCGCACGGCGTGTACCGCGGCGGGCAACTGCAAATGTTCCAGGCGGCCGCGGCTCAGCTCGAAGAGCATGGCCGGCTCGCGTTCGGCGCTGAGCAGGCCGACCGGCATGCAGGTGTCACCGCGGCCGTGGTGCTCCAGGTACAGCTCGAAGCGCTGCACGCCGCTGTCGCGCCCGGCGAGGAAGGCGGCGAGGTCGCCGGTCAGGCGGCGCAGGGGGAAGAGCAGGGCCTGGGTCGATTCGACGTCGAAGTTCAGCTCGATGCGGCTTTCGAAGCGCTCCGGCGGCCGGTAGAAGTCCAGGGCCAGCGGCCGCTGGCCGAGCAGGCTGTCGACCTGCCGCAGCAGTTCCGCCGGAAAGCGCCGGGCCAGGCCATCGCGGGGCAGGGCGAGCAGTTGCTGCAGGCTGCGCAGGCCCATGCGCGCCAGGCTGGCCACGCTTTCCCGGGGCAGCCCGCAGCGCTCCAGGGGCAGACGGCCGAGGGCGCTGCGTAGGGCTTGCGGCCGTTCCACCAGCAGGCCGTCGCCGACGTTGACCAGTACCCGCGCGGCGGCGGGATTGGGCGCCACGCCGATGCGGTGGCTGAAGCCCAGGGCCCGCAGTTCCTCGCGCAGGCGGGCCTCGAAGCGCGGCCAGGGGCCGAACAGCGCCAGGCTGGAGGCGACCTCCAGCAGCAGCGCGCGCGGGTAATGCTGGCTGACCTGGGAGCTGAAGCCGTAGGCCCAGGCGGCGAGCAGGTCCTGGCTGCGCTGGATGGCCGCCTGGTCGTACTCGGCGCAGTCGAAATCGCGGCACAGGGCGCGCGCCGCGGTCAGCGACAGGCCGGGGCGCAGGCCGAGCCGGCGGGCCGCCGGGTTGACCGCCTGCAGCACGCGCCGCTGCGGCGGGCCGGCGAGCAGGGCGAGGGGCGCCTCGGGATCGCTGCGCTGGCGCAGGGCGGCGTCCATGGCCAGTTGTGGCAAGAGAATGCAGGCCCAGAGCATGGCGACCTCAGTTCAGGGCAGCCAGCGGCAGGGGGCTGGCCGGGGCGAGGCCGCCACGGCACTTGAGCACCCGCAGCTGTGCCGGGCGGGCTTCGAGGGCCAGGCGCAGGGCTGCCGGCGAGGGGTTGAGCGCCTCGCGCAGCGGGCGAAAGGCGAAGGCCAGCGTCTGGCCGCTTTCCGCCGCCACCTGCAGGCGGCGCAGGGCGCGGTCGTCGGCCTGCTGCGGCCAGCACAGCACGGCGCCGCAGCAACCCGAACGCAGGCATTGCTCGGTCGCCCAGAGCGCATCGCGGCCACTGGCCTCGACCCACACCAGGTGTTGCAAGTCGACGCCGGCCGCCAGCCAGGCGCGGGGGTAGGGAATGTGCGGCGGCGCCACCAGCACCACGCGCTCGCCGGCGCGGCTCAAGCGCGCCAGGGTCGGCCAGAGCAGCTGCAGCTCACCAATGCCCTCGGCGCCATGGAGGATCTCGCTCAGCGCCGACTCCGGCCAGCCGCCGCCGGGCAGCAGGGCGTCCAGACGGGCGTGGCCGGTGGGCTGGGCCGCGCTGGGCGCGGTGCCGGCCTGGCCTTTCCAGACGCGTCGCTGGTCGAGCAGCGCGCCCAGGTCTACGGCGAGGCCCATGGTCGGCACCGGTGGTGGGGAAGGCAGAAGCGACGCAAGATGGAATCCTAGAGTGCTGTATGTAAATACAGTATCCGGTCTCGTCCCTATCCGGTCAATACGGCCGGATCGCTCCGCCGCGACGATCCGCCGGAAGGCTGAGCCAGGTCAGCCCGGGGCGTGGCGGTGTCCTTCAGAGTGTGTAGGTCGAGGCCGACAGACGGTCGCCGAGGGCAGCCGGTGCTGACTTTTTGCCAGTATCGGCCGAACTTGCCGGCGCCGCGGCGGTCTGACTAGCCGTTGCCCATCTCCCGACGGGCCTGCGCCTCCGCTGGCGGGCGCGCAGCGTGGGCATTGTAAGCCGCACGCGGGCTCATTAGACTGCGCGCCATTCACACCCTCGTTCATGTCGAAGGACTTCCATGATCAAGAAATGTCTGTTCCCGGCTGCCGGCTACGGCACCCGCTTCCTCCCGGCCACCAAGGCCATGCCCAAGGAAATGCTGCCGATCGTCAACAAGCCGCTGATCCAGTACGGCGTCGAAGAGGCGCTGGAAGCCGGGCTGTCGGAGATCGGCATCGTCACCGGCCGCGGCAAGCGTTCGCTGGAAGACCATTTCGACATCAGCTACGAGCTGGAAACCCAGATCCGCAACACCGACAAGGAAAAGTACCTGGTCGGTATCCGCCGCCTGATCGATGAGTGCACCTTCTCCTACACCCGTCAGATCGAGATGAAGGGCCTGGGCCACGCCATCCTCACCGGCCGCCCGCTGATCGGCGACGAACCCTTCGCCGTGGTCCTGGCCGACGACCTCTGCCTGAACCTGGAGGGCGACAGCGTCCTGAAGCAGATGGTTAAGCTGTACAACCAGTTCCGCTGCTCCATCGTGGCCATCCAGGAAGTGCCGCCGGAAGAGACCAACAAGTACGGCGTGATCGCCGGCGAGATGATCCGCGACGACATCTACCGCGTGAACAACATGGTCGAGAAGCCCAAGCCGGAAGAAGCGCCGTCGAACCTGGCGATCATCGGCCGCTACATCCTGACCCCGGACATCTTCGAGCTGATCGAGCAGACCGAGCCGGGCAAGGGTGGCGAGATCCAGATCACCGACGCCCTGATGAAGCAGGCCCAGGACGGCTGCGTGCTGGCCTACAAGTTCAAGGGCAAGCGTTTCGACTGCGGTAGCGCCGAGGGCTACATCGAGGCGACCAACTTCTGCTACGAGAACCTCTACAAGACCGGCAAGGCCTGGTAACCCCAGCGCGTTCCCGGTCCGTCGAAGAAGCCACCCGCGGGTGGCTTCTTCGTTTCCGGCGCCCGCACGATCCACACGCTTTTCGTAGGAGCGAGGGGGACGCCTGGTTCTTGCTCGCGAACACTGTTTCCGGTGCGTGGGCGGTTCGCGAGCAAGCTCGCTCCTACAAAAAACGCTGCAAAGCTATAGCGCCTGCGGGATCGGCATGTCTTCCGAGCCTGGTCCCAGGGGTTGGCCGTAGCTGAACTCGACGTAATTGCCTGCTGGATCCCTGAGGCCACAGTAATAGCCAACAGGGTAGGGCTCCTGGCGTGGCGCCCAGATCAGGCAGCCGGCGCGTTCGGCCTCGGCGGCGATGGCGTCGACCTTCTCGTGGCTGTCCACCGCGAAGCCGAAGTGGCTGTAGTCGTCGCTGGCCAGGTGGCGGGCCTCGCCGCCCGGCATGATGACGAAGATGAACTGGTGCTCCTTGCCCGGCTCGGCCATCCACACGATGCGCGAGCCCTTGCCCTCGCGCTGGTGGATCACGCGCATGCCGCAGAAGCGTTCGTAGAAGGCGATGCAGGCCTCCAGGTCCGGTACGTGCAGGGCCAGGTGGGTCAGAGTCGGGCGCATGGCGGCTTCCTCCTGTGGGCTCTGCTGGCAGGATAGGCCAGCGGCGATGAGGTATGCTGCCGGGCATCTGCCAGTGGAGAACGACGATGGCTTTCGATTTCGACCTGTTCGTGATTGGTGCGGGTTCCGGCGGCGTGCGCGCCGCGCGGTTCGCCGCGGGGTTCGGCGCGCGCGTGGCGGTGGCCGAGAGCCGCTACCTGGGCGGCACCTGCGTGAACGTCGGCTGCGTGCCGAAGAAGCTGCTGGTGTACGGTGCGCACTTCCACGAGGACTTCGAGCAGGCCGCCGGCTTCGGCTGGAGCCTGGGCGAAGCGCGCTTCGACTGGCCGACGCTGATCGCCAACAAGAACCGCGAGATCCACCGCCTCAACGGCATCTACCGCAACCTGCTGGTGAACAGCGGGGTGAGCCTGCTCGAAGGCCATGCGAGCCTGGTCGACGCCCACACCGTGGAAGTCGATGGCCAGCGCTTGCGTGCCGCCAACATCCTCATCGCCACCGGCGGCTGGCCCCAGGTGCCGGACATCCCCGGCAAGGAGCACGTCATCACCTCCCAGGAGGCCTTCTTCCTGCCGCAGCTGCCGCGCCGGGTGCTGGTGGTGGGCGGTGGCTACATCGCCGTGGAGTTCGCCTCCATCTTCCATGGCCTGGGCGCGCAGACCAGCCTGCTGTACCGCCGCGAACTGTTCCTGCGCGGCTTCGACCGCAGCGTGCGCGAGCACCTGCGCGACGAACTGACGAAGAAGGGCCTGGACCTGCAGTTCAACGCCGACATCGCGCGCATCGACAAGCAGGCCGACGGCAGCCTGCTGGCGACCCTCAAGGATGGCCGCCTGTTGGAGGCCGACTGCGTGTTCTACGCCACCGGCCGCCGGCCGATGCTCGATGGCCTGGGGCTGGAGAACGTCGATGTAGCCTTGAACGACAAGGGCTTCGTCAGGGTCGACGAGGCCTACCGCACCAGCGAGCCGTCGATCCGCGCCATCGGCGACGTCATCGGCCGCGTGCAGCTGACCCCGGTGGCCCTGGCCGAGGGCATGGCCGTGGCGCGCCACCTGTTCCGCCCCGAGGAATACCGGCCGGTGGATTACAAGCTGATCCCCACGGCGGTGTTCAGCCTGCCGAACATCGGCACCGTCGGCCTCACCGAGGACGAGGCGCGCGCCGCCGGGCACCGCGTCAAGCTGTTCGAGAGCCGCTTCCGCGCGCTCAAGCTGACCCTTACCGAATCCCAGGAAAAGACCCTGATGAAGCTGATCGTCGACGCCGACAGCGACCAGGTGCTGGGCTGCCACATGGTCGGCCCGGAGGCCGGCGAGATCCTCCAGGGCATCGCTGTGGCGCTCAAGGCCGGGGCCACCAAGCGCGTGTTCGACGAGACCATCGGCATCCACCCGACGGCGGCCGAGGAGTTCGTCACCATGCGTTCGCCGGTGGCCTGACTTCGCGGGGCATCAACCTGTAGGAGCGGGCCCTGCCCGCGATTCGCGCGCAGGGCGCGCTCCTACAGGCAAATATGACGCCCCGTAGGATGGGTTGAGCGAAGCGATACCCATCGCCGTGGCCGCATGGGTTTCGCCAAGGCTCAACCCATCCTACGAAAAGCGCCCCGGCGCAGCCGGCAAGACACGTCGCACCGAATGGCTCAGCGCGACTGCGCCACCTGCGCCGCCGCTGCGCTTTCCTGCTGGCGCCTGGCGTAGCGCTGGGCCAGCACCGCGCAGACCATCAGCTGGATCTGGTGGAAGAGCATCAGCGGCAGCAGGATCACGCCGATGCTGCCGGTGGCGAACAGCACCTGGGCCATGGGCACGCCGGTGGCCAGGCTCTTCTTCGAGCCGCAGAAGACGATGGTGATCTCGTCCTCCTTGTTGAAGCCCAGGCGCCGGCTGAGCTGGCTGGTGGCGAACAGGGCGATCGCCAGCAGGATGCAGCACACTACCACCAGGCCGGCCAGCGCGGTCAGCGGCACCTGGTGCCACAGGCCCTGGATCACCGCGGCGCTGAAGGCGGTGTAGACCACCAGCAGGATCGAGCCCTGGTCGACGTAGCGCAGCACCGGCTTGTGCCGGTCCACCCAGCCGCCGATCACGCCGCGCAGGGCCTGGCCGGCGATGAAGGGCACCAGCAGTTGCAGGGTGATCTTGCCGATGGCATCGAGGGTGGAGACGCCGGTGTCGCCATGCACGCCCAGCAGCAGCTGGACCAGCAGCGGGGTGAGGAAGATGCCGATCAGGCTGGACGCCGAGGCGCTGCACACCGCCGCCGGGATGTTGCCGCGGGCCAGCGAGGTGAAGGCGATGGACGACTGCACGGTGGCTGGCAGGGCGCACAGGTACAGCAGGCCCAGGTACAGGTCCGGGGTCACCAGCGGCGAGAGCACCGGCTTGAGCGCCAGGCCGAGGATCGGGAAGAGGATGAAGGTGCAGGCGAACACCAGCAGGTGCAGGCGCCAGTGGGTGGCGCCGGCGATGATGGCCTGGCGCGACAGCTTGGCGCCGTGCAGGAAGAACAGCAGGCCGATGGCCAGGTTGGTGATCCAGCCGAAGGCGGTGGCCACCTGCCCCTGGCAGGGCAGCAGGCTGGCGATGGCCACGGTGGCGACCAGGGCCAGGGTGAAGTTGTCGGGGAGCAGACGTGGACGAGCCATGGTGATCATCTCGGGCAAGGTACGAAGAATACGGTCGCCGTCTCTGAAGGACGGACGACGGTTCCGACTCTATGCCCGCGGCGACCTTCCGGCTAACGCGAGAAAGCCAGCCTGTATCGCTGAACGGACAGATCGCTCCGTCAGCAGCCGCTGAACGCCAACTCCACCGCCGCCACGCTGACCAGCGAGCGCATGCGCTCGGCCATCACCTCGCCACGCTGCTCCGGCATGCCCGCGATGCGCAGGTCCACCTGCAGCCATTCGCCCGCCTGCACGACATGTACTTCGGCCGGCAGCCAGCCCTGCACGGCGAACAGGTTCAGCAGCTTGCACAGCACGTCGGCGTCGGCTTCGGCGCGGATGGCGAAGTGCGCCTGGCGCGCCATATCGGCCGGGCGGCGGGTCCAGCCGTCGGGGCGCTCGGCGGGAGCGGCGTCGAACAGGCTGGCGGGCAGGGTGGCGGTGCTGCTGGGCAGGGAAACGGCTTGGTTCATGGCGGGTGACCGGCAAGGCTGGGAGGTGGCTCATTGTCGGTGGCCCGGCCGGGTTTTGCTTTGCGAAATGGGCGCCAAGATGAGTGGATTGGGAATAGACTATGCGTGATTTTATGGATTGGAGAATAAGTCATGCCGATCGAGCTGGATGCCTATGACAAGCGCATCCTCGCCCTGCTGCAGGAGGAGGCGACCCTCTCCACGGCCGAGATCGCCGAGCGCATCGGCCTGTCGCAGTCGCCGTGCTGGCGGCGCATCCAGCGCCTGAAGGAAGAAGGTGTGATCCGCCGCCAGGTGACCCTGCTGGACCGCAAGAAGATCGGCCTGAACGCACAGATATTCGCCCAGGTGAAGCTGAACACCCACGGCCGCAACAACCTCACCGAGTTCGCCGCGGCCATCCGCGAGTTCCCCGAGGTGCTGGAATGCCATGTGCTGATGGGCGCGGTGGACTTCATGCTGCGCATCGTCACCGAGGACATCGAGGCCTACGAGCGCTTCTTCTTCGAGCGCCTGTCGCAGGTGCCGGGCATCCAGGAGATCAACTCCATAGTCGCGCTGTCGGAGATCAAGTCGACCACCAGCCTGCCGCTGCCGGGGCGTTGACGGGAGGAAGGCGCCGGCCTGGCCGGCGCCCGCGGGCGAGCTCAGGCGCCGCCGAGGAAGTCCATCTTGCCCAGCTCCACGCCGTTGTGGCGGAGGATGGCGTAGGCGGTGGTGACGTGGAAGTAGAAGTTGGCGTTGGCGAAGCCGAGCAGGAAGTCCAGGCCCTTGAACTGCAGCTCGCGGCTCGGCGTCTTGATGTGGATGTCGCGGGTTTCGGCGCCTTCGAACTGCTCGGGCTTGAAGCCCTTGAGGTAGTCGACGGTCTTCGCGATGCGCGCCTGCAGGTCGGCGAAGCTCTGTTCGTCGTCGGCGTAGCTGGGAATCTCCACGCCGGCCAGGCGGGCGGCGCAGCCCTTGGCGGCGTCGCTGGCGATCTGCACCTGGCGCGCCAGCGGGAACATGTCCGGGGCCAGGCGGGCGTTCAGCAGCACCGTCGGCTCGATGGACCTGGCCTGGGCATGGGCCTCGGCCTTGGCCAGGATGGCCGAGAGGTTGCCGAGCATGCGGATGAACACCGGAACGGAGATCTGGTAGATCGACAGGGACATGCGAGGTACTCCAGACAGGGAAAATGAGGCCTGCGCGACAGGGCGCACCCGCTGAGTCTACTGCCGGGCGCGGCGGCCGTCGCCTGGCTTTCAGCGCCCGGCGACGCTGCCCGCGCTGCCGCAGCCCTGCAGGTCGATCTTGCCCACGTAGGGGTTGCCCCAGCCCATCACGCAGCCGACCATCTGGTTGCGCTGGCGCTCCCAGGTTTCCACCGGGTACTGCTTGCTCCAGGCCTGGTACAGCTGGCGGTCCTGCCTGGACAGCCTCAGGCCGTAGCGGTCGCTCATGTAGAAGTAGGTGCGGGCGATCATCCCGCGGATCTGTGGGCGCGGCATGGCCTTCTTCGCCTTGAAGTCGATGACCATCGGGCAGGCGCCATACTGCGGCGCCTGCTGCGGCAGCCAGCCGTAGCCGAAGTTGTTGCGGTCGCCGTTGACCTCGCCGATGCTCGGCACCAGGTTGAACAGGTCGGCCTCGGCGCGCTGGTACACCGGGTCGTGCCGCGAGCAGTTGCTGCGCCCGCCGCTCTGCCAGCACTGGCGCTGGTGGCCGATGACCCAGGCCGGGACTATGTGCTCCCACTCGATGCGCCCGGCGCGCTTGGCGTTCTTGCGCGGTACGTAGCCGCAACTGGCCAGGTCGACGCGGTTGCCCTTGTAGCGGCAGCCGCAATAGAACTCCACCGACTGGCGGGCATAGAGCTTCCAGCCGATCTTCTTGGCTTCCTGGAAGGTGCGCGGGGCGGCGGCGGAGGCGGCCAGGGGCAGGACCGCGAGCAGGAGGAAAAGGGCTGGGCGACGAATATTCATCAGAAACTTCTTTCAGAAATCGTCGCATCTTACTGATATGAAACGATCTGCCAATCGTGGCAATCGAATGGCAAGGAACAGGTGCGTAGGAAACTGGAGTTGTTAGACTGGGAACATTTCCAGCCTAACCGGAGGTTCAGCCAGCATGACCCGCATGAAGAGCCGAGCGCTTTGCGGCCTGCTCGCCAGCCTGGTGGCCGGGGTGGCGCTGGCCGGCCAGCCGCCGGTGCGCAGCATCGAGCGCATCTATGTCAGCCCCGGTGCCAGCGGCAGCATCGACAGCTCGTCCAGCGTGCAGCGCTATGACGGCTATGGTGGCGTCCAGGTTCCGCGCAGCTACGAACAGGGCTCCAGCCGGGTGATCATCGACAACAGCGGCGGTGGCACCAACGGTGGCATCCGCCAGAGCATCGAATACCCCAATGGCGTGCAGTTCGACGTCACCCCGGGGACGACGCGTTCGAACGGGCAGCGGCGGTCGTATCCCTGAGGGTGTGGCGTTCGCGGGGCATGGCCGGCCTGGCGGCCGGATCGCGGATGAATCCGCTCCTACGTTGCCGGCTGCGCCGAGGTGCCTTTTGTAGGATGGGTTGAGCTTGCGAAACCCATGCGGTCGCGGTGATGGGTATCGCTTCGCTCAACACCATCCTACGAAAAGCCAGGTTCGCTCATACGGAGTGGGTCCGGTGCAGGACTACCGGAACGGTCCCTGCCCGCGATTCGCGCGCAGGGCGCGCTCCTACAGGGGGAGGGTGCGGGGTTACCTGTAGGACAACTGTCTTGCCGGCTGTGCCGAGATGCTTTTCGTAGGATGGGTTGAGCTTGCGAAACCCATGCGGTCGCGGTGATGGGTATCGCTTCGCTCAACCCATCCTACGAAAAGCCAGGTTCGCTCATACGGAGTGGGTCCGGTGCAGGACTACCGGAACGGTCCCTGCCTGCGATTCGCGCGCAGGGCGCGCTCCTACAGGGGGAGGGTGCGGGGTTACCTGTAGGACAACTGTCTTGCCGGCTGTGCCGAGATGCTTTTCGTAGGATGGGTTGAGCTTGCGAAACCCATGCGGTGGTGGTGATGGGTATCGCTTCGCTCAACACCATCCTACGAAAAGCCAGGTTCGCTCATACGGAGTGGGCCCGGTGCAGGACTACCGGAACGGTCCCTGCCCGCGATTCGCGTGCAGGGCGCGCTCCTGCAAGGGGCTCGGTGCCGCGAAGGCTCAGGATTCCTTGCGCACCAGGCGCGACTTGCTCAGCCCGCCCTTGCAGTAGAAGGGGCCGGTGTCGCCGCGCAGGTGGTAGAGGGTGGCGAGGAAGGCGGAACTGGTGCGGCCGACGGAGAGGCTGCGAAGTTTGTGGTAGGCCCACAGCCAGTCCTTGGGGAGCGTCTTGCTCATGGACTCGTCCTTGATTCAGCGTGCTGGTGCGAAACTGCCCCAAGGACATTAGTGGCCGAACCCCTTGTGCGCAAGTCCGGCCGCTCTGCGGCAAGCCTTTGCGGCCTTTTGCCATCTCCGCGGAGGGGGAGGCCTCAGGCCCCCGCCGCCTCGCTGTGGGCCTCCTCCACGTATTCCTTCAGCCAGCGCAGCACCTGCACCGCCTCCCAGCGCGTGGGGTCGAACATGGCGTAGGCCTGGCCCTGGTAGCCCACCACGTCCAGCGGGCGGTGGTAGCCGGCGCGCTGCAGCAGCGCCTCGATCTCGGCGAAGCAGGTGTTGAAGTGGGTGCGCGAGAAGGGCGTCTTGCCCTCGGTGACCAGGCCCTCGAGGTGCAGCTCGGCGACCGCCTCGCTGACTTCCTCCACGCCCATGTGGTTCACGGTGTATTTCATCTGGCGGATGTCCACCATCGCTTTCGCTCCTGTTCGGGTCCTTGCCTGCCACCTGTTGCCAGGGTGCCTTTCGTCGATGACAGAAGCATAATCGAAAAATACTGTATGCATGAACAGTATTTTGTGGCTACCATGGTTTCGCTGGCTCACAGAATCCATGGCCGCCGCGAAACCGGGCCCCGCCCCGCGGCGACGACGAAGAAGAGGAACGCGTGATGAAGCAAGTCAAAGCCCTGCTGGTGCTCGCCCTCCTGGCCCTGCTCGGCGGCTGCGCCCAGCCGCCGGCGGAAGGCCCCAAGGCCAATGGCGCCTACCTGGTGATCGACGGCCGTGAGGCCTGGGCGGTGCTGGTGGCCGACGGCAAGCGCGTGGAGGAACACGGCATCGTGCGCGACGCCATTCGCGTGCCGCGCTCGCGCTCGGCGATGGTGGCCAGCTATGTGATCGACACGCCCAACTGCGGGCGCCTGCAGACGCTGACCGAGGTGCACGACGACGGCACCGGCGCCACCCGCCTGCTGAGCGTGGGCGAGGAGGGCGGCGACCTGTCCGCCTGCCGCATCCGCGACGACCTCAGCCGTGCCTGGACGGCGCTGGATTATTCCGGCTGAGCCCGAGTTTCTTCACGAAATTTTCACGCGCGTGGGGCGATGGTAGGCACATTGCTAAAGGACTAGCGCCCCAATAAAGAACCCGCCATAGGCGGGTTTTTTATTGCCCGCGATTCCTCTGCGGCGAAAGGCGGCTCGCGGCGGCGCGGCGGGCGGGCTAAGGTTGCCTGGCGGGTCCGTTTCACGGACTTCTTCAGACGAGGTGCAGCATGCTCGCCAGCCAGATGACCAGGGCCCTGTGGCAGGCCCTGGAAGAGAACGCGGCCCTGCCCGCGTCCCTGTCCTTCCAGGCCGAGGGCGGGCTGCCCTCGACCTTCGCCGTCACCGACCTCGCTGGCGCCTCCATCGCCACGGCCGGCCTGGCCGCCGCGGCCTTGCTCAAGCGCGCCGGCCTGGCGCCGGGGGCGCTGCAGGTGGACCGCCGCCTGGCGTCCTTCTGGTTCGCCTGGACGCTGCGCCCCCAGGGCTGGGCGCTGCCGCCCATGTGGGGCGACATCGCCGGCGACTACGCCACCCGCGACGGCTGGATCCGCCTGCACACCAACGCCCCGCACCACCGTGCCGCCGTGGTGCGGGTGCTGGGCCCGGTTGCCAACCGCGAAGAGGCGGCGGCCCGCGTCGCCACCTGGAACAAGACCGAGCTGGAACACGCGGTGGTGGCCACTGGCGGTTGCGCCGCCGAAATGCGCTCCATCGACGAATGGAAGGCGCACCCCCAGGGCCAGGCCCTGGCCGAACAGGACCTGATCTGGAGCCAGGACCAGGCCATCGCCCCCGCGCCGGCCTGGGCTCTGACGGCGGAGCGGCCGTTGGCCGGGGTGCGGGTACTGGACCTCACCCGGGTGCTCGCCGGGCCGGTGGCCAGCCGCTTCCTCGCCGGGCTCGGTGCCGAGGTGCTGCGCATCGATCCGCCGGGCTGGGACGAGCCGGGGGTGATCCCCGAGGTCTGCCTGGGCAAGCGCTGCGCGCGCCTGGACCTGAAGGACCCGCCCGGGCGCGAGCGCTTCGAGGAACTGCTGCGCCACGCCGACGTACTGATCCACGGCTACCGCGGCGACGCCCTGGAAAACCTCGGCTTCGACGCCGAAGTGCGCCAGGACCTGGCCCCGGGGCTGGTCGACGTGAGCCTGAACGCCTACGGCTGGAGCGGCCCCTGGCGCAACCGCCGGGGCTTCGACAGCCTGGTGCAGATGAGCACCGGCATCGCCGAGGCCGGCATGCGCTGGCGCCAGGCCGACAAGCCGGTGCCGCTGCCGGTGCAGGCCCTGGACCACGCCACCGGCTACCTGATGGCCGCCGCCGCGCTCTGCGGCCTGGGCCGGCGCCTGGCCAGCGGGCGCGGCAGCACCTGGCGCCTGTCGCTGGCGCGCACCGCGCAGTTCCTGGTGGAGCAGGGGATGCAGGCCGATGCCCTGCCGGCGCTGGCCGGGGAGGCGCCGGCCGACCTCGACCCGGCCATCGAGAGCACCGCCTGGGGCCCGGCGCAGCGCCTGCGCCCGCCATTGCTGCTGGAAGGCACGCCGCTGCAATGGGCCTTGCCGGCGGCGGCGCTGGGTTCGTCGAAGCCGTACTGGGCCTTCGAGCAGGGCGCCTGAACGGCGCTCAGCGCTGCGGCGGCAGCAGCAGGCCGCCGCGAGCCTGGCGCCAGGCGCGGAAGCTGGCGGCCAGGCGCGAGAACCACAGGTAGATCACTGGCGTGGTGTACAGCGTCAGCACCTGCGACACCAGCAGGCCGCCGACGATGGCGATGCCCAGCGGCTGGCGCAGTTCGGCGCCGGAGCCGGTGCCCAGGGCCAGCGGCAGGGCGCCGAACAGCGCCGCCAGGGTGGTCATGAGGATCGGCCGGAAGCGCAGGGTGCTGCCCTCGATGGTCGCCTGCTCCGGCGTCATGCCGCCGCGTTCGGCCACCAGGGCGAAGTCGATCATCATGATGGCGTTTTTCTTGACGATGCCGATCAGCAGGATGATGCCGATCATCCCCATCAGCGACAGGTCCTGGCCGCATAGCAGCAATGCCAGCAGCGCGCCGAGGCCGGCCGAGGGCAGGGTGGAGAGGATCGACAGCGGCAGCAGCGGGCTCTCGTAGAGCACGCCGAGGACGATGTACACCGTGACCACCGCCGCCAGGATCAGCCATGGCTGGCTGCGCAGCGAGTCCTGGAAGGCCTGGGCGGTGCCCTGGAAGGTGCCGCTGACGCTGTCCGGCAGGCCGGCCTGACGGGTGGCCTGCTGGATGGCGGCGACCGCGTCGCCCAGGGCGTAGCCCGGCGCCAGGTTGAACGACAGGGTGACCGCCGGGAACAGCCCCTGGTGGTTGATGGTGATGGGCGCCAGGTCCGGCTCCAGGCGGCCGAGCACGCTCAGCGGCACCAGCTCGCCGGTCAGGCTGGAGCGCGCGTAGAGGTGCTTGAGGCTTTCCTCCGACACCTGCCAGCGCGGGTCCAGTTCGAGGATCACGTGGTACTGGTCCAGCGCGGTGAACAGCGTCGCCACCTGACGCTGGCCGAAGGCGTCGTAGAGCACGTCGTCGATGGCCTGCACGTTCACGCCCAGGCGCGCGGCGCTGTCGCGGTCGATGTGCAGGGTGGCGCGCGGCGCCGCCTGCTGCTGGTCGGTGGCCACGTCGCGCAGTTGCGGCAGCTGCTTCAGGCGCGCCAGCAGCACCGCGGCCCAGTGGTCCAGCTCGTGGCTGTCCGGGTCCTGCAGGGTGTACTGGAACTGCGTCTTGCTCGGCCGCCCGCCGATCTGCACGTCCTGGCGGATCTGCATGTACAGGGCGATGCCCGGCACCACGGCGAGTTCGCGCTTGAGCCGCGCCACCACCTGGTCGGCCTTGGCCGCGCGCTGCTCGTAGGGCTTGAGGTTGATCATCACCCGGCCCTGGCTGAGGGTGGGGTTGGGGCCGATCCAGTAGTAGACGTTGGCCACGTCCGGGTCGCGCTGGATCACCTCGCTGAGCGCGGCCATGCGTTCGCGCATCGCAGCGAAGGAAATGTCCGCGTTGGCCTCGGCCACGCCCATGATCACCCCGGTGTCCTGCTGCGGGAAGAAGCCCTTGGGCACCTCGACGTAGAGCACGGCGGTGACCAGCAGGGTGAGCAGCGCCACCGCCAGGGTCAGGCGCTCGTGGCGCAGCACGCGGCGCAGGCTGCGCCGGTAGCCGTCGAGCAGGGCGTCGAAGGTGCGCTCGCTCCATTGCAGGAAGCGGTTCTGCGCGCCGTGCAGGTCGTGGCGGATGAACCAGGCGCAGAGCATCGGCGTGACCGTCAGCGAAACCACCCCGGACATCACCACCGCCACGCTTACGGTCACCGCGAACTCGCGCAGCAGGCGGCCGATCACCCCGCCCATGAACAGGATGGGGATGAACACCGCCACCAGCGAGACGGTCATGGAGACGATGGTGAAGGCCACCTCTGCGGTGCCCTCGATGGCCGCCTGCAGCGGCGGCTTGTGCATCTCCAGGTGGCGAATGATGTTCTCCATCACCACGATGGCGTCGTCCACCACGAAGCCCACGGCGATGCTCAGGGCCATGATCGACAGGTTGTCCAGGCTGTAGCCCAGCACGTACATGGCCGCGAAGGTGGCCACCAGCGACAGCGGGATGGTCAGCGCCGGGATCACAGTGGCGCTGACGTTGCGCAGGAACACGAAGACCACCGCCACCACCAGGACGATGGACAGCAGCAGGTTGAACTGCACCTCGTCGATGGAGGCGTCGATGGTCTGGGTGCGGTCGCCCACCAGGTTCACTTTCACGTCGCGCGGCAGTTGCGCGATCAGCGCCGGCAGGCGGTTCTTGATCGCCTGGGTCACCGCCAGCACGTTGTAGCCGGGCTGCTTGTGGATGTCGACGATCACCGTCGGCCGGCCCTGCAGGCCGGCGGCCTGGCGCACGTCCTCGGCGCCGTCGATCACCGTGCCCAGGTCGCTGATGCGGATCGGCACGCCGTTGCGGTAGGCGATCACCAGCGAGCCGTACTGCGCGGCGCGGGTGAGCTGGTCGGTGGTGTCGAGAGTCACCGCGCGCTCGGCGCCGTCGAGGTTGCCCTTGGGCGCATCCACAGTGGCGTTGCCCAGCACCTCGCGCACGTCGTCCAGGGTCAGGCCACGGGCGGCCAGGGCGTCCGGGTCTATGCGCACGCGCACCGCCGGGCGCTGCTCGCCGTGGAAGTCCACCAGGCCGACGCCGGGAATCTGCGACAGCTGCTGGCCGAGGTAGTCGTCGGCGTAGCGGTCCAGCTCCGGCATGGTGCGGGTGGGCGAGGTCAGGGCCAGGGAGAGGAAAGTGAACTCCGCCGGGTTGACCTTGTGGAAGGTCGGCGGCGCCGGCAGGTTCTTCGGCAGGTTGCCGCCGGCGGCGTTGATCGCCGTCTGCACGTCCTGGGCGGCGCCGTCGATGTTGCGCTCCAGGTCGAACTGCAGGGTGATCTGCGTCAGCCCGAGGGAACTGGCGGAGGTCATCTGGGTGACCCCGGGAACGCTGGCGAAGGCCCGCTCCAGCGGCGTGGCCACGGAAGACGCCATGGTCTCGGCGCTGGCGCCGGGCAGTTTGGCCTGCACCTGGATGGTCGGCATGTCCACCTGCGGCAGCGGCGCCACCGGCAGCAGGAAATAGGCGGCGGCGCCGAGTAGCAGCACGCCCAGGGCCAGCAGGGTGGTGGCCACCCGGCGGCGGATGAAGGGCTCCGAGAGCGTCATGGGTGCTGCTCCGCGCTGGCGGTCTGTCGCGCGTCGGCCAGGGCGGCGACCTTCAGCCCCGGGGCCAGGCGGTACTGGCCGCCGGTGACCACGGTCTCGCCGGGCGCCAGGCCCTGGTGGATCCACTGCAGGCCATCGACCACCGCGCCGGCCTTCACCTCGCGCACCTGGGCCTGCTGGTCGCGCCCCACCACGTACACGAAGCTGCCCTGCGGGCCTTGCTGCACGGCGCTGGCCGGCACCACTGTGGCGGCCTTCTCGGTGCGCAGCAGCAGGCGCACGCTGAGCAGTTCGCCGGGCCAGAGCTTGCCGTCGGCGTTGGCGAAGTCGGCCTTGAACAGGATCTGCCCGTTGCCGCTGGAGACCTGGCTGTCGATGAAGCTCAGCCGCCCCGTGGCGATGTGCTGGCGGCCGTCGCGGCTCAGCGCCTCGACCTGCAGCGGCTGCCCGGCGTTGGCCTGCAGCACTTCGGCCAGGTCCTCCTGGGGCAGGCTGAAGGCCAGGGAAATGGGCGCCATCTGGGTGAGCGTCAGCAGGCCGGTGTTGTCGCTGGCGTGGACGATGCTGCCGGCGTCCACCAGGCGCTGCCCGGTGCGCCCGGCGAAGGGCGCGGCGATGCGGGTGTAGCCGAGCTGCAGCTGGGCGGTGTCCAGCGCCGCCTGGTCGGCCTGGATCGTGGCCTGCAGGGTGGCCACCTGGCCGCGCAGGGTGTCCACGTCCTGGCTCGGCCCGGCATGGGCGGCGGCCAGCTTGCTGGCGCGCTCGAGGTTGACCTTGGCCACCGCCAGCTGCGCTTCATCGCGCGCCTTGTTGGCCTTGGCCTGCAGCACCTGGGCGGCGTAGGGGCGCGGGTCGATCTCGGCGAGCAGTTGCCCGGCCTTGACCATCTGGCCCTCCTGGAAGTGCAACTGTTGCAGCTCTCCATCCACCCGTACCTTGATGTCCACCGCATTCAGCGCCTGCACCGTGCCGATGGTCTGCAGCCAGATCGGCAGGTCGCGCTGGTCGGCCACCCCCAGGCTCACGGGCACCGGCGCCTCGGCCGGCTTGGCCGTCGTGGTGGCGGAGAAGTGGCGCCAGGCGAAGGCGGCCAGCGCCACGGCCAGGAGGAGGAACGCTAGGCGCCAGTAGCGCCGCTGGGAGGAGGGCTGGGACGGGCTCACGGTCGGGTCGCCTGTGCGGAAGGTTGATTACTGGCCAGCTCGGCATCTGCCGGTGCCTGGAAGCCGCCGCCGAGGGCGCGGTTCAGGCCGACGGAGGCCTGCAGGCGTTGCAGGCGCACCTGCAGCAGGCTGTCCTCGGCCTGGTACAGGGTGCGCTGCACGGTCAGCAGGGTGAGGAAGTCGGTGCTGCCCAGGCGATAGCGCACCTGGGCCAGGTCGGCGGCCTTGCGCGCCGAATCCACGGCGGCCTGGTCGATGCGCTGGGTCTGCGCCAGGCGGGCGTTGGCGCTGAGCTGCGTCTCCACGTCCTGCAGGGCCTGGAGCACGTTCTGCCGGTAGTCGGCGACCAGCTCGCGGGCATGGGCGCGGTCGGCCTGCAACTGGCCTTCCAGCAGGCCGCCGTCGAACAGCGGCTGGCTGAGGCTGGCGGCCAGCTGCCAGAGCCCGCCGCCGGTGTGCACGTCGCTACCGGCGAGGGCGCCCAGGGAGATGTTCGGCAGGAAGGCCGCGCGCGCCGCGCCGACATCGAAGTTGGCCGAGACCAGCCGCGCCTCGGCGGCCTGGATATCCGGCCGCTGGCTCAGCAGGCTGGCCGGCAGCCCGGCACGCGCCTCGGGCAGCTGGACGCCGTCCAGGCCGCTGTGCTGCAGGGCGAAGCCCTCGGGCGCGGCGCCCACCAGCACCGCCAACTGGTAGAGCGCGGCGTCGCGCTGCTGGGCCAGGACGCTGACGTTGGCCTGGAAGTTCTGCAGGGCGTTGCGCTGCTGCTCTACCTCCAGATCGGAAGAGGAGCCCAGCCGCGACTGCGTCTGCACCAGTTGCAGGATGTTCTCGGCGTCGCTGGCGATGCGCCTGGCCACGGCCAGGCGCTCGTCCAGCGAGAGCACCTGGAAGTAGCTGTCGGCGATATCCGCCTGCAGGCCGATGCGCGCCGTTTCCAGGTCGTAGGCCGTGGCCTGGGCCTGCGCCGTGGCGGAGTCGGCCAGGGCGCGGTTGCGGCCCCAGAAGTCCAGCTCGTAGCTGGCCTGGGCATAGAGGTCGTGGGCGTTCTTGCTGCTGTCGTGATCGTGGACGTAGCTGCCGCCCAGGCTCAGGTCCGGGTACAGCGCGGCCCCGGCGACGCGGGCGCTGGCCCGGGCCTGGTCGACCCGCGCCACTGCTGCCTGCAGAGTGAGGCTGTCGCTGCCGGCGCGCTGGATCAGGCTGTCCAGCTCGGCGCTGGCATAGTCCTTCCACCACTGCTGCGGCGCCTGGGCGGCGGGCGCGGCGGCATTGTCCCAGTGGCTGGCGACGGGTACGCCGGGCCGCTGGTACTGCGGCACCAGCGAACAAGCCCCGAGCAGGGCCAGGGAAAGGGCGGCGGCCAGCCGGGGCAGGGCGCCGGCGGTGGTTGGGGGCATGGGTTCGTCCTTCTGCGTCCCGCGTGCTGCGGGCTGCTGTGATGGACGAGCCTAGCGCCGGGTAGCTACCGGGCGGTTCTTCCCAAGCTGAATAAAAGTTTAGGTGTGGGGGCGCGGGGATGTGATCCGAGCCGGTGGAATCCATTGTTGTAGCGGGAATGGCTGAAGCCGCGTAGGAGCGGACTCTGCCCGCGATCCCGCCGGCAGGGCCGGTGTTCGGTTGGGGGGCGATGGGTATCGCTTCGCTCAACCCATCCTACGAAAAGCGCCTTGGCGCGGCCTGTTCCGGCGGCGTTTCGCTGAGCATGTAGCCGGCGCCGGGGACCGTGTGGATCAGCGGGTGCCCGAAGCCCTGGTCGACCTTCTGCCGCAGGCGGTGGATGTGCTTGTCGATGACGTTGTCGCGCGGGTCGAAGTCGTAGTCCCAGGCGCTTTCCAGCAGCATGCCGCGGGTCACCACCTGGTCGGCGTGGCGCATGAGTTTTTCCAGGATCAGGAACTCGCGCTGCTGCAGCACGATGCTGTGCCCCTGGCGCTGGGCCACGCGGCCCTCGCAGTCCAGTTGCAGGTCGCCGACCTGCAGGCGCGCGCCGAGCAGGCGGCGGCCGGGGCGGCGCAGCAGGGCGGCCAGGCGGGCGTGGACTTCGACGAAGGCGTAGGGCTTGGCCAGGTAGTCGTCGCAGCCGGCCTGCAGGCCCTCGACGCGGTGGTGGGTAGAGGCCAGGGCGCTGAGCATCAGCACCGGGGTGTCGGAGCCGGCGGCGCGCAGCCGGCGCACCAGTTCCAGGCCGTCCAGGCCGGGCAGGCGGCGGTCCACCACCAGGGCGTCGTAGAGGTTCTCCAGGGCCAGGTCCAGGCCCTGGACGCCATCGCCCGCGGCGTCGACTATGTGGCCGCTCTCGCGCAGGCCCCGCACCAGGTAGCCGGCGGCCTGCGGGTCGTCTTCGATGACCAGGATTCTCAAGGTTGCACCTAAACTTTTGTTCATCTTGGCGCGAGGCCGACGTTCGCCCGCGCCAGACAAAATATACTGCCGAACACCTCCCGCCGCCGCCACGGACCGCGCCCATGACCCAGGTTCTCGTCGTCGAAGACGACCCCGCTACCGCCGCCGAGATCAGCGCCGCGCTGCACGACCACGGCTACCAGGTCAGCCTGGCCGGCAACGGCCGCGACGGCCTGGTGCGGGCCCTGAGCGAAAGCTTCGCGGTGATCGTCCTCGACCGCATGCTGCCCGGCGGCATGGACGGCCTGGCCATGCTCACCGCGCTGCGCTCGGCCGGGGTGGAGACGCCGGTGCTGATCCTCAGCGCGCTCTCCGACCTCGACGAACGCGTGCGCGGCCTGCGCGCCGGCGGCGACGACTACCTGACCAAGCCCTTCGAGTTCATCGAGCTGACCGCCCGCCTGGACGCCCTGACCCGCCGCGCTGCGCGTGGCGGCGAGGCGCGCGACAGCCGCCTGCGCATCGGCAACCTGGACATCGACCTGCTGCGCCGCTCGGTGCGCCGCGGCGAACGGTCGATCGACCTGGTGCCGCGCGAGTACCAGTTGCTGGAGTACCTGGCGCGCCACGCCGGGCAGATCGTCACCCGCACCATGCTCTTCGAGGCGGTGTGGAACTACCGCTACGATGAGCGCACCAACGTCATCGAGGTGCACATCGGCCGCCTGCGGCGCAAGGTCGACGTGGACGGCGAGCCGCCGATGATCCACACCGTGCGGGGGGCGGGCTATGTTCTCCGGGCGCCTGAGTGAGATTCCGCGCACCACCAGCTTCCGCGTGGCGCTGCTGTTCCTGCTGCTGTTCGGGGTGGCCTCGCTGGCGCTGTTCGGCTACGTGTACTGGCGCACCGCCGGCTACCTGCGCGCCGAGGTGCAGGCCAACCTGACGCGGCAGATCCACAACCGCGCCGGCCTGGAATTGCCCGAGCTGCTGCGCGAGGTGCAGGAGCACGCCGCCAAGGACCCCGAGCAGCACTTCCCCCAGGCGCTGTTCGACGCCAGCGGCCGGCGCCTGGCCGGCACCCTCGCCGAGCAGCCGCCGACCGCGGCGCTGGACACGCCCATCGAGTTCAGCCGGCGCAGCCTTTCCGGCGGCGAGCGGCGGGTGCGCGGCATCGTCCACCGCATGCCCTCGGGCGAGGTGCTGGTGATCGGCCAGGACATCCAGGACCTGCTGGAATTCGACGAACTGCTGGTCAGCGCCATGGCCTCCGGCGGGGTGCTGATCCTGATCCTCGGCCTGGCCGGCGCGATCATCGCCGGGCGCACCTCGCAGCAGCGCCTGGACGCGGTGACCGGGGCCATCGAGCGGATCGTCAAGGGCGACCTCAGCGAGCGCCTGCCGGTGCGCGGCAGCTCCGACGACGTCGACCGCCTGGCGGTGGTGGTGAACCGCATGCTCGACGAGATCGAACGGCTGATGCATGAGGTGAAGGGCGTGTGCGACGACGTCGCCCACGACCTGCGCACGCCCCTGACGCGCCTGCTCGCCGGCCTGGAGCGCGCCCAGCGGCGCGACTGCAGCAAGCAGGAGTACGCAGCGGCCATCGACCAGGCCATCGAGGATGCCCACGGCCTGCTGCTGACCTTCCGCGCGCTGCTGCGCATCTCCGAGATCGAGGACAGCGCGCGGCGCACCGGCTTCGTCGCGGTGGACCTGACCCAGGTGGCGGCCGACGTGGTCGAGTTGTTCGAGCCCCTGGCCGAGGAGCGCGGCCTGCACCTGAGCTACAGCGGCCCGGCGCAGCCGGCCTGGCTGCAGGGCGATGCGCACCTGCTGTTCGACGCCCTGAGCAACCTGGTGGACAACGCGCTGAAGTTCACCCCGGCCGAGGGGCGTGTCGAGGTGCGGGTGGAAGCGGATGGGGACGCGGTGGAAGTACAAGTGCGCGACAACGGGCCGGGGATTCCCGAGCACGAGCGCGAGGCGGTGCTGCGGCGCTTCTACCGTTCCGAGCGCAGCCGGCATACGCCGGGCAATGGCCTGGGGCTGAGCCTGGTGGCGGCGGTGGCGCGGTTGCATGACCTGGCGATGAGCGTGGGGGATGGGGCGCCGGGGTGTTGGGTGAGTTTGCGGGGGCGGGTGGTTTCGGCGGCGGTGCGAGGGTAGGGCTGGGTGTGGGGTTTGAGCGCGGCTGCCCTCACCCCAGCCCTCTCCCAGAGGGAGAGGGGGCTGTCCTCTGCCTGCTGAAGCATCAGAGCACTCCTGCACCACCGGCTGAGGCCAGGCCATCAGAGCATGCCGAACGGCCCCCTCTCCCTCCGGGAGAGGGTTGGGGTGAGGGGCTCTTGCCCTTTATGCCTTAACCACCTGAAACGCCTCCCCCGTCGCAAAGAAAGCCCCACCCGCCTGGTAATGAATGGTCCGCGACTCCTCGTCCGGAAAATGCCAGCGCCCCTTCGAGAACACCCGCTCGTCCGCATAGGCCGCCACCACCTCGGCGATGAACAGGTCGTACTTCTCCTGGTTGTGCGGCTCGGCGATCACCTTGCATTCCAGGTAGGCCAGGCAGCCTTCGACGATCGGTGCCTGCACCTGTTGGGCGCGGGCGGTGGCGATGTCGTAGCGGGCGAACTTGTCCAGTTCGCCGCCGTTGCTGGAGCCTACCGCCAGGGTGAGTTCGGCCTGGCGCCGCGAGGGCAGCTGGATGACGAAGGCGCCGGAGCCCTCCACCAGGTGCCGCGACCAGGTGTTGCGGTCCAGCACCAGCATCAGCTTGGGCGGGTCGAAGTCCAGCGGCATCACCCAGGCCGCAGCCATCACGTTGGCCACGCCTTCGTATTCGCTGGTGACTATCGTGGACGGGCCATGGTTGAGCAGCAGGTAGGCCTTGGCCAGGGGAACGTCTTGCAGGTGGTTCATGGGTGGTCCTCTCAGGATCAGAGCAGCAGGCCGTCGACCGGCTCCAGCGGCGCCGGCAGCTCGCTTTCGCCGAGGATCTCCATGACGGCGATCTCCAGGTGGCGGCTCATGGCGTCCAGCGGCAGGTCGTTGGGCTGGGTGTCGAACGGGTCGGCGATCTGGTCGCCGAGGGCATCCAGGCCGAAGAAGGTATAGGCCAGCACGCACACCGCCAGCGGGGTGAACCAGCCGATGCTGTCGACCAGGCAGAACGGCAGCAGGAAGCAGTACACATGGACGATGCGGTGCAGCATCAGGATGTAGGGGTAGGGGATGGGCGTGCCCTTGATCCGCTCGCAGCCGCCGAGCACGTAGGACAGGCGGCTGACCTGCTGGTCGACGTTGGCCAGCAGCATGTCGCTGGCGTTGGCGCGGCGGCCGGCTTCGGCGAAGTCGCGGCCCAGGCGGGCGAGCAGGGCGCTGGCCGGGCCGGGCGTGTGCGCCAGGGCGTCGGCCAGTTCGCTGCCGAGCAGGCGGCGGGCGTCTTCGCTTTGCGGGCGCTCGCGCAACTGGTCGCGCAGCACGTAGGCGAAGGCGGCCAGGCGCTGGGCCAGCAGGCGGCGCCCGGCGTCGTCCAGGCCGGGCAGCAGCGACAGGCTCTGCCGCGCCAGGTTGCGCGACACCACCAGCAGTTCGCCCCAGAGCGTGCGCGCCTCCCAGAAGCGCTGGTAGGCCACGTTGTTGCGGAAGCCGAGGAAGATCGCCAGGGTCAGGCCCCAGAGGGTGAAGGGCGTGGAGGTGATCACCACCTTGTAGTGGTAGAGGGTGCCGTGGGTGGCCACCACCAGCGAGCTGAGCAGCACCGTGTAGAGCACCTTGCGCCAGATGGCCGGGATGATCGAGCCCTTGAGGGAGAACAGCAGCACCCAGAGTGTCGGGGTTTGCGGGCGGAGGATCATGCGCGGGCTTCCAGGCGGGGACACGGAGAGCGCGCATCATAGCCGAGATGGCTGCCGGGGGCAGCGGGGGCGGAGGGCGCAGCGCCCTCCGCCGTGGGCTCAGGCGCCGGTCTGTACCTGCCGGGCCTTGCGTTCGGCCAGTTCGTACAACTGCCGCGCTTCTTCCAGCAGCGGCGCGAGGCTGGCGGACAGGCGCGCTACGCCCAAAGGCATGGGCATTTCGTCGGCGCTGTCTTCCAGCAGGCGCAGCAGCACGCTGAGGGATTCCAGGCGACGTTCGGCGGTGCCCATCAGATGGTCCACCGGGGCCTGCAGGTTGACGTAGAGCACGTCCTCGTGGGGTTGGGAAAGGGTGGTGAGGGGGATCATGTCAGGCATCGTCTGCCTCCGGATGAGAGGCAGCAGGGCGATGCACACGGATGGCCGGAAATTGCATGTCCATTGCTCCTCGAGTGGGTGAGGAACCGCCTTCCGGAATGGGAGGCGGGCCGCGCGGGGGTAGCAAGCCGGTGTCAGAAAAACCGGTCAGGCCGAAGCCTGCCCCGTGCGGCCCGCCATGAGTACCCTTGAGAGGGTGGCGGGGAAAAGTTCCCTGCATAGGGATGCAGGGAACTACCGCACTCTGACTCTACGGGTTGCTACACCCGTGTCACGGCATTGACCGTGACGGGCAGAGCCTACCGGTGGGGTTTGTAGGGGCTCAATGGAAAGGTCGGGTGTGAAATTTCGCAGAGTGCGGGAGGGGATTGGAGCTTTTGTAGGAGCGAGCTTGCTCGCGAACGGTGCTTGCCGGCTGGGGCGGTGCCTGTGCTGAAGAGCGCCCTCTCCCTAACCCTCTCCCTGAAGGGAGAGGGGACTGTTCGGAGTGCTTGGGTATTTCGGAGTTAGCCGGCAACACCGGAGGTTTCCGGCTGAAACCATTCTTCCTCTCGGCACGAACAAGCCCCCTCTCCCTTCAGGGAGAGGGCTGGGGAGAGGGTGCGGAGTCAACCCAAAGCACCACCACCGCCGGTTGACTCCATTCGCGAGCAAGCTCGCTCCTACGAGAGCAGAGGATCTCACCCCTCCTGATACAGCTTCACGATCGCCGAGAAATCCAGCTGCCCATTCCCCTGGTTGCTGAACGCCTGGAACAGCTGCTGCGCCAGCGCCCCGAGCAGCACCGGTTGGCGCACCTGGCGGGCTGCCTCGCTGGCCAGGCCCAGGTCCTTGAGCATCAGGTCGGTGCCGAAGCCGCCGCTGTAGCCGCGCCCCGCCGGCGCGCCGGTGAGCGGGTTGTTCACTTCCGAGGCCCAGCAGCGGCCGCTGGAGGTGTTGATGATGCCGGCCAGCACTTCTGCATCCATGCCCAGCTTCACGCCCAGGGACATGGCTTCGGCCACGCCGATCATGCTGATGCCCAGCAGCAGGTTGTTCGCCACCTTGGCCACCTGGCCGTTGCCGGCGCCGCCGCAGTGCACGATGTTCTTGCCCATGGCCGCCAGCACCGGCCTGGCGCGTTCGAAGTCGGCCGCCTCGCCGCCGACCATGAAGGTCAGGGTGCCGGCCGCCGCGCCCGCGGTGCCGCCGGAGACCGGGGCGTCGAGCATCGGGTTGCCGTGGGCCTGGGCCGCCGCCGAGACCTCGCGGGCGCTGTGCGGGTCGATGGTGGAGGAGTCGATCAGCAGCACGCCGGGCTGCACCCTGGCCAGCAGGCCCTCAGCGCCGAGGTAGACCTGCTTCACGTGGGCCGCCGCGGGCAGCATGGTGATGATCACTTCCACGTCGGCGCCAGCCAGTTCCGCCGGCGAGGCCACGGCCTTGGCGCCCTGGGCTACCGCAGCCTGCACGGCAGCGCTGGAAAGGTCGAAGACGCTCAGGTCGAAGCCGGCCTTGAGCAGGTTGGCGGCCATGGGGCCGCCCATGTTGCCGAGTCCGATGAAGCCGATGCGCATGGGGTTTCCCCTTGTTGTCGTTGTCGGGAACAGGGCCCGCGCCGCGCGTGGCCTGCGGCCCCGCTGCTTCCTGCTGGGGGGGCCTGGCCGGCGGGGCGCGCGGGCGGGTTCTGGCGGCTTACTTCAGGTGGATGGTGGTGTTCACCGCGCCGCCCACTTCGTTCTCGTCGAACCAGCGTTCGGTGACCGTCTTGGTCTGGGTGTAGAACTGCACCACCTGCTTGCCGTAGGGACCCAGGTCGCCCAGCTTGGAGCCGCGCGAGCCGGTGAAGGAGAACAGCGGCACCGGCACCGGGATGGGCACGTTGACGCCCACCTGGCCGACGTCGATCTCTTCCTTGAAGTGCCGCGCGGCGGCGCCGGAGCGGGTGAAGATGGCGGTGCCGTTGCCGTTGGGATTGGCGTTGATCAGCTCGATGGCCTCGTCCAGTGTCTTCACCGAGACCACGCAGAGCACCGGGCCGAAGATTTCCTCGCGGTAGATGCTCATCTGCGCGCTGACGCCGGAGAATATGGTCGGGGCGACGAAGTTGCCTTTCTGATAGCCGGCCACCTGCGGGTTGCGGCCGTCCAGTTCCAGCTTGGCGCCTTCCTGGATGCCGCGCTCGATCAGGCCGCTGACGCGGTCCAGGGCGGCGCAGGAGACCAGCGGGCCGACGTCGGTGCCGGCCTCGGTGCCGCCGCTGACCTTGAGGGTCTTGGCCTTGGCCACCAGGTCCGGGATCCACTCGTTGGCCTCGCCCACCAGGATGGCCACGGAAACCGCCATGCAGCGCTGCCCGGCGGCGCCGAAGGCCGCGCCGGCGATGGCGTTGAGGGTCTGCTCCTTGTTGGCGTCGGGCAGGATCACGGCGTGGTTCTTGGCGCCCATCATGCACTGCACGCGCTTGCCGGCCAGCGAGGCGCGGTTGTAGACGTGGGTGCCGACGCGGGTGGAGCCGACGAAGGACACGGCCTTGATGTCCGGGTGGTCGCAGATGGCGTTGACCACGTCCGGGCCGCCGTGGATGACGTTGAGCACGCCCGGCGGGATGCCGGCCTCATGGGCCAGCTCGACCAGGCGCATGGTCACCATCGGGTCCTGCTCGGAGGGCTTGAGGACGAAGGTGTTGCCGGTGGCGATGGCCATCGGGAACATCCACAGCGGGATCATCGCCGGGAAGTTGAACGGGGTGATGCCGGCGCATACGCCCAGCGGCTGCAGCAGGGTGAAGGTGTCGACGCCGCCGGCCACGTTGTTGGCCAGCTCGCCCAGCTGCAGGTTGCCGATGGCCGCGGCGTGCTCGACCACCTCCAGGCCGCGGAACACATCGCCTTCGGCGTCGGGCAGGGTCTTGCCCTGTTCGGCGGTGAGGATGGCCGCCAGTTCCTTCATGTTCTCGCGGATCAGCTGCTGGTACTTGAGGAAGATGCGCGCGCGGGCGCCGATCGGGGTTTTCTTCCAGGTCTTGAACGCGGCCTTGGCGCTGGCCACGGCGCGCTCGACTTCCTCGGCGGTGGCGAAGGGCACGCGGGCGAGGACTTCCTGGGTGGCGGGGTTGATCACCTCGCGCCATTCGCTGCTGGTGGACTCGACGGGCTTGCCGTCGATGAAGAGTTTGACCGTGGGAACGGCAGTAGTGGTGGTACTCATCGGAACTCCCAGCCTGCGGCGGTTTGTTGTTATGGGCCTTGGGCATGCCTCAAGGCGGTTGGATTGATCCTAGCAGTGCATTTTTGATGAATTCAATGCGGTGATGTGCAAGCATGCTCTGCGTTTTTGCACACTCGGAGCCGGCGATGGACTGGGACAACCTGCGTTTCTTCCTCGAACTCTCCCGCGCCGGCAAGCTCACCGTGGCCGCGCGGCGCCTGGGCGTGGACCACACCACGGTGGCGCGGCGCCTGCAGGCGCTGGAAAAGAGCATCGGCGCGCAGCTGCTGGTGCGCGAGCCTTCCGGCTATCGGCTGACCGAGGCCGGGCACGGCCTGCTGCCCCAGGCCGAGGCCATGGAAAGCGCCTGCAAGGTGATCGAGAAGCGCCTGGCCGGGGCCGAGGACAACCTCTCGGGCAAGGTGCGCATCGGCGCCACAGAAGGCTATGGCTCGACCCTGCTGACCTCGCAGCTGGTGGAGCTGAACCGCCGTCACCCGCACCTGGGCGTGGACCTGCTGGCGGTGCCGCGCGCGCTGCAGCTGTCGCGCCACGAGGCGGATATCGTCATCACCCTGGAACGCCCCGGCCGCGGGCCCTACCTGATCACCCGGCTGACCGACTACGTGCTGCGCCTGTACGCGGCCGGGGACTACCTGGCCGAGCGCGGGCCGATCCGCAACCGCGACGACCTGCGCAAGCACGCGCTGGTGGGCTACGTCGACGACCTGCTGTACAGCAAGGAGCTGCAGTACCTGGACGAGATCGGCCGGCCGCTGCACATGGCCCTGCGCTGCACCAGCATCCTGGCCCAGCAGCGCGCGGTGGCCGAGGGCGCGGGGCTGGCCATCCTGCCGGCCTTCGCCGCGGCGGAGGACCCGACGCTGCAGCCGGTGCTGGCGGGCGAGATCGAGTTCGTGCGGACCTTCTGGATGCTGATGCCCACGGAACTCAAGGACATCGCGCGGATGCGCACCACCTGGGACTTCCTCCGCGAGAAGGCCGAGGCGAGCCAGGCGGTGTTGATGGGGCGGGGAACGTAGGGCGAATAACGCTCCGCGTTATCCGCCGTTTGGCCTTGGTCGAACCCCGCCTGGGGGCGAGCCTGGGCATTGCGCTGCGTTTCGCGGATGAGATCCTACAGTCCCGTAGGATGGGTTGAGCGAAGCGATACCCATCACCATGGCTCAGCCATGGCGTTGGCGATGAAAAGGGTGAAACGGCGTATAACCGAGAACGGTTATACGCCCTACGCCCCCGGGAACCCGGCGTGTGGCGTCAGGCCAGGCCGACGTAGAGGTTCTGCACGTCGTCGTTGCCGTCCAGGGCGTCGAGGAAGGCTTCGACTTCCTCCAGCTCCGCGCCGGACAGGCTCACCGGGTTCTTCGCCTTGTAGCCGAGCTTGGCCGAGGCGACGCTGAAGCCGTGCTCGGGCAGGGCGCGGCAGACGGCGTCCAGGTCGGTGGCGTCGGTGAGGAACAGGGTGTCGCCGTCTTCCTCGCCCGGCTCGAAGTCCTGGGCGCCGGCCTCGATGGCGGCCAGTTCCGCGTCGGCGTCGCTGCTGGCCGGGGTGGCTTCGATCAGGCCCAGGTAGTCGAAGTCCCAGGCCACCGAGCCGGAGGCGCCGAGCTGGCCCTTGCGGAACAGCACGCGGATTTCCGCCACGGTGCGGTTCACGTTGTCGGTCAGGCACTCGACGATCACCGGCACGCGGTGCGGGGCGAAGCCTTCGTAGACCACGCGCTCGAAGCTGGCGCCGCCGTCGAGCAGGCCGGCGCCTTTCTTGATGGCGCGCTCCAGGGTGTCGCGCGGCATCGAGGCCTTCTTGGCCTGCTCGACTACAAGGCGCAGTTTCGGGTTCATGTCCGGATCGGCGCCATTGCGCGCGGCGATCATGATTTCCTTGGCGAGTTTGCCGAAGACGCGGCCCTTGGCGTTGGCGGCGGCTTCCTTATGTTTGGCTTTCCACTGGGCGCCCATGCTGTTCTCTTGGCTGGTTCATGATGGGCGGCAAGTCTAAGCGCTGGCGCGGCGCCTGGCGATATCCGCCGGATCGGCGCGACTGTCTTGCCGGCTGGACCGGGGCGCTCTTCGTAGGATGGGTTGAGCTTGCGAAACCCATCGGCCAGGGTGATGGGTATCGCTCCGCTCAACCCATCCTATGAAAGCTCGTCCTGGCGGGAGAGGAAGGCGTAGAGCCGTTCGTCCAGCGAGTGGGCGACGTTGAAGCGCAGCCAGGGCACGTGGCGGCCGTCGGGCATGAACAGCTGGCCGGGGAACAGCAGGATCTTCGCTTCCTTGGCCCGTTCGGCCAGATGGGTGGCGTCGGCCACCGCGCGGTGGCGGGCCCAGAGGAACAGGCCGGCGCGCGGTTCGTGGAATAGTTCCAGGCCGGCCGCTTCCAGGCGCCGGGCCACGCTGTCGTGGGCTTCGCCGAGCTGTTCGCGGAGCTGGCGCACGTGCTTGCGCTGGCGGCCCTGGAGGAGGATGTCCAGGGCCAGGGTCTCGGTGAGTTCCGAGCTGGTCAGCCCGGCCACCATCTTCAGCGGCAGCAGTTCCTCGATCAGCTCCGGGTGGGCGGCGATGAAGCCCACCCGCAGCGCCGGGGCGATGACCTTGGACAGGCTGCCGATGTAGATCACCCGCGCCAGCTGGTCGAGGTTGGCCAGCAGCAGCTGGCCGGCGGGGTCGAGGTCGGCGTAGATGTCGTTCTCGACGATCAGGAAGTCGTACTTCTCCGCCAACTGCAGCAGGCGGTGGCTGGCGGCCAGGGACAGGCTGGCGCCGGTGGGGCTCTGCAGCCGCGCCTGGGTGAAGTAGACCCTGGGCCGGTATTCGCGCACCAGTTGCTCCAGGCGCTCCAGGTCCAGGCCGTCGGCGCTGCGCGGCACGCCCAACAGGTTGGCGCCCTGCAGGCGCAGGTTGAGGAACAGGTTGTGGTAGCCGGGCTCGTCCACCAGCACCGGGTCGCCGCGCTGCACCAGGTAGCGCACGGCCAGGTCCAGGGCCTGGCTGGCGCCGCTGGTCAGCAGTATCTGCTCGGGGCTGGCGGCCACCCCGGCGTCGGCCAGGCGGTCGGCCAGCTTGCCGCGCAGGCGCGGGTTGCCCTTGCTGTGGCCGTAGTTGCCGAACTGCGCCGGTTCCTCCCGGGCCAGGGTGCGCAGGCCGCGCAGCAGGCCTTCGCCATCCAGCCAGTGCTCGGGCAGCAGGCCGACGCCGGGGCGCAGTTCCATGCCCAGGGGCTGGAACACCTTGTGCAGCAGCAGGTGGGCGTCGAAGTCGAATTCCGGCGCGGCCTGCTCGTCGGCGGTTTCCCCGGGCAGCGGGCCGCGCACGTAGAAGCCGGCGTTGGGCACGGCGTTCAGGCAGCCGCGCGCCACCAGGCGGTCGTAGGCCTCGACCACGGTGAAGTGGCTCACCCCGTGGGTCTGGGCGAACCGGCGGATGGAGGGCAGCTTGGCGCCGGGGCGCAGGCGCTGTTCGTCGATGGCCTGGGCGATGCCGTCGACGATCTGGGTGACGAGGGGCGTTTCGCTAGTGGGGTCGAGCAACAGCATCGAAGCGTCCGGTGGAAGGGAAACGGAAACTGTACAGGCCGCGCGGCCATAACAGCACTGCAGGCACTCCAGCGCCCCTGTGCATGGCGGCCGGGCGGGCGGCCCAGCACACTGCGGGGCACGACGCGGCAGCCAAGCCGCGCAAGCCTGATAACAAGGAATTGCCATGCGCGACACAGCTTACAGCATCGACCCCGCGAGTATTTCCGCCGAAGAGTGGCAGGTGCGCTGCGACCTCGCCGCGCTGTACCGGCTGGTTGCGCACTTCCGCTGGACCGACCACATCGACACGCACATCTCTGCCCGCGTACCGGGCGAGCCGGGGCACTACCTGATCAACCGCTACGGCGTGATGTTCCACGAGATGCGCGCTTCCGACCTGGTCAAGGTCGACCACGCCGGCGACGTCATCGACCCGCGCTTCGGCCCGGGCAGCGTCAACCGCGCCGGCTTCAACATCCACTCGGCGGTGCACGCCGCGCGCCCGGACCTGGCTTGCGTGATCCACACCCACACCGCCGCCGGCATCGCCGTGTCGGCCCAGGAAGAAGGCCTGCTGCCGATCAGCCAGCACGCGCTGAAGTACCACAACCGCCTGGGCTACCACGACTACGAGGGCATCGCCCTGGACCCGGACGAGCGCTCGCGCCTGGTCCGCGACCTCGGTTCGCACATGGCGATGATCCTGCGCAACCACGGCCTGTTGGCCACCGGGCGCTGCATCGCCGAGGCCTTCAACCAGATCTACTTCCTCGAACGCGCCTGCCAGGCCCAGGTCCAGGCCCTGGCCGGCGGCCGCCAGCTGCGCTACCCGCCCGAAGCGGTACGCGAACGCGTCGCCGTGCAGGAGGAGGAAGCCCTGGCCGGCGGCCTGCACCTGCTGGCCTGGGAGTCGGCCCTGCGCCTGATCGAGGACGGCGCGGCCGACTACCGCAGCTGATCCCTTTTGCGTGCGTCCCGGCCCGCAGAGGCCGGGCGCCTAGCGTGCTTGCAATCTGCCAACAACAAAGCCAAGAGGTGGAAATGAAGAACCCGATAGCGGCGGCCCTGCTCATGGGCCTGGCGTCCGGCGCCATGGCGGCCGACCTGAGTGTGATCTCCTTCGGCGGCACCAGTAAGGACGTGCAGACCGAAGCCTTCTACAAACCCTTCGCGAAGGCCACCGGCAACAAGGTGATCGCCGGCGAGTACAACGGCGAGATGGGCAAGATCAAGGCCATGGTCGACACCCACAGCGTCAACTGGGACGTGGTCCAGGTCGAGGGCCCGGAACTGCTGCGCGGTTGCGACGAGGGCCTGTTCGAACAACTGGACCCGGCGCGCCTGGGCAATGTCGCCGACTATGTGCCGGGCACCATCTCCGACTGCGGCGCCGGCCTGCTGGTGTGGTCCATGGCCATGGCCTACGACGCCAAGCGCCTGACGACCGCGCCGACCGGCTGGGCGGACTTCTGGGACACGCAGAAATTCCCCGGCAAGCGCGCGCTGCGCAAGGGCGCCAAGTACAGCCTGGAGATCGCCCTGCTGGCCGACGGCGTATCCCGGCAGGACATCTACAAGGTGCTGGCCACCCCCGAAGGCGTCGACCGCGCCTTCCGCAAGCTGGACCAGATCAAGCCGTCGATCCAGTGGTGGGAGTCCGGCGCCCAGCCCATGCAGTTCCTCGCCAGCGGCGACGTGGTGATGAGCACCGCCTACAACGGCCGGGTGTTCGCCGCCCAGGAAGAGGGCGCGCCGATGAAGGTGGTGTGGAACGACAGCCTCTACGCCATCGACTCCTGGGCCATCCCCAAGGGCAGCCCGAACAAGCAGGCGGCGGAGGACTTCATCGCCTTCTCGCTACGCCCGGAGCAGCAGAAGATCCACACCGTGAAGCTGGGCTATGGCTCGGTCAACACCAGGACCAACGCGCTGGTCGACCCGGCCCTGGTGGAGCGCCTGAACACCGCGCCGGCCAACCTGGAGCAGGCGGTGCCGGTGGACTTCGCCTTCTGGGTGGACCACGGCGAGGAGCTGGAACTGCGCTTCAACGCCTGGGCGGCCAAGGGCAGCTAGCCGACGCGCCGCCACACGCTGGCCAGCCAGGGCTGCTGCTCGCGCGGCAGTCCGGCGGGCCGGTAGTAGTGTTCCAACTGCTCGAAGCCTGCCGCTTCGAGCAGCTGTTTCCAGTTCTCCCAGTCGTGATAGGAACCGTAGCGCGGGCCGTTCCAGCCCTCGGCGTTGTCCCCGCGCGGGTTCGAGGCGAACAGCACGCCGCCGGGCTTGAGCGCCGCGCGCAGCTCGCCCAGCACCCGCGGCAGTTCCTGGCGCGGCACGTGGAACAGGCTGGCGTTGGCATAGATGCCATCGAAGCGCGCCGCCGGCAGGTCCAGCGCCAGGAAGTCCTGCAACCACACCTCGCAAGCGCTGGCCTGGCGGGCCATTTCCACGAAGTCCGGACAGCCGTCCAGGCCCACCGGCGCATGGCCCAGGGCCTTGAAGGTGCACAGATCGCGGCCGGGGCCGCAGCCGAAATCCAGCAGGGCAAAGGGCGGCTCGCCATGGATGTGCCGCAGCAGGGCGGCGATGTTCTGGCTGACGTCGTGGTCGCGGGTGCCTTCGCGGAAGGCCTCGGCGCTGTCCTGGTAGTGCTGCAGGGTGAGGCGGGAGATGTCGCGGAGGGTCTGGTCGTCTAGGGGCATGGCGGGCGTCGGTGGGTCGCTGGGGAGGTTATTCTACGCCGGGGTTTGGGGTGATGGGGGCTGGGGGGACTTGTAGGAGCGAGCTTGCTCGCGAACGGTGTTCTGCCGGTCGTGGGTGGTGCCTGTGCTGCAGAGCGCCCTCTCCCTAACCCTCTCCCTGAAGGGAGAGGGGACTGTTCGGAGTGCTCGGGTATTTCGGAGTTAGCCGGCAACACTGATGGTCCCCGGCTGAAACCATTCCTTCTCTCGGCACGGACTAGCCCCCTCTCCCTCTGGGAGAGGGTTGGGGTGAGGGGACGGCGTTCATCCCGAACACAACTGCTACCGGCCGACACCGTTCGCCAAAAATAAAAAAGCGCGGCACACCCCGAAGGACTGACCGCGCAACACGCTCAACAGGGAATCAGAACTGCTCAGCCTCCAGCCCATACAGGCTTTCGCTGCCAGCCCGCACCGCGCTGGCCAGGGACTGGGTGCGCGGCAGCAGGCGGGCGAAATAGAAACGCGCCGTCGCCAGCTTGCCCTGGTGGAAGTCATCGGCCTGGCCGCTGGCGGCGCGGGCCATGCGCGCCCACATGTAGGCGTAGGCGGTGTAGCCGAACAGGTGCAGGTAGTCCACCGCCGCGGCGCCGGGTTCGCGCGGGTTTTCCTTGGCGCGCTCCTGGAGTTGCCGGGTGAGGGCTTCCAACTGCTCCAGGGCTTCCAGCAGCGGAGCGCTGAACTCGTCGTCCACCGCAGCTTCGGCGAAGGCGCGGATTTCCCCGGCGAACAGCGCCAGCAGCTCGCCGCCGTTGGCCAGCACCTTGCGTCCGACCAGGTCCAGGGCCTGGATGCCGTTGGTGCCTTCGTAGATCTGCGCGATGCGCACGTCGCGCACCAGCTGTTCCTGGCCCCATTCGCGGATGTAGCCGTGGCCGCCGAATACCTGCTGGCCGTGCACGCAGCTTTCCAGCCCGGTGTCGGTGAAGAAGGCCTTGGCCACCGGGGTGAGCAGCGCCACCAGGCCTTCGGCGCGGCTGCGCTCTTCAGCGTTGTCGCCGTACTTGGCGATGTCCAGTTGCTGCCCGAGGTAGGTGGCGAAGGCGCGGCCGCCCTCGGTCAGGGCCTTCATGGTCAGCAGCATGCGCCGCACATCCGGGTGATTGATGATCGGGTCGGCGGCCTTGTCCTTGGCCACCGGGCCGGTCGGGGCGCGGCTCTGGATGCGCTCGCGGGCATAGCCCACGGCGGCCTGGTAGGACATCTCGGCGCAGCCGATGCCCTGGATGCCGATGGACAGGCGCTCGTAGTTCATCATGGTGAACATCGCCGCCAGGCCCTTGTTCGGCTCGCCGACCAGCCAGCCGGTGGCGCCGTCGAAGTTCATCACGCAGGTGGCCGAGGCCTTGATGCCCATCTTGTGCTCGATGGAGCCGCAGCTGACCGGGTTGCGCGCGCCGAGGGAACCGTCTTCACCGACCAGCACTTTCGGCACGAGGAACAGCGAGATGCCCCGCGAGCCGGCCGGCGCATCCGGCAGCTTGGCCAGCACCAGGTGGATGATGTTCTCGGTCAGGTCCTGCTCGCCGCCGGTGATGAAAATCTTGGTGCCGCTGATTTTGTAGCTGCCGTCGGCCTGGGGTTCGGCGCGGGTGCGGATCAGCCCCAGGTCGGTGCCGGCGTGGGGTTCGGTCAGGCACATGGAGCCGGCCCAGCGGCCTTCGTACATGGCCGGCAGGTACTTCTGCTTCAACGCCTCGCTGGCGTGGGCGTCCAGCGCCAGGCAGGCGCCGGCGGAGAGGGTGGAGTAGAGGGCGAAGCTGGCGTTGGCTGCGTAGACCATTTCCTCGAACTGCACCGAGAGCATCTTCGGCATGCCCATGCCGCCGAAGTCCGGGTTGCCGGCCAGGCCGACCCAGCCGCCCTCGGCGTAGGTGGCGTAGGCCTCGCGGAAGCCGGCCGGGGTGCTGACCGCGCCGTCCTTCCATTGCGCGCCCTGTTCGTCGCCGCTGCGGTTGAGCGGGGCGAGCAGGGTGCCGGTGATCTTCGCCGCTTCTTCGAGAATGGCCTCGGCGGTGTCGGCGTCCACCCGTTCGGCCAGGGCCGGCAGGCGGCGCCACAGGGCCGGGGCGTCGAATACGTCGGTGAGCAGGAAGCGCATGTCGCGCAGCGGAGCCTTGTAGTCGGGCATGAATGTACCTCGGCGCCCCGGTTTGGCCGGGGCGCTATCGCAAGTGGGAAGGGGAGGTCAGAGCTTCTGGGCCCAGTCGCGCAGGACGAATTTCTGCACCTTGCCGGTGGAGGTCTTCGGCAGCTCGGTGAAGACCACGGTCTTGGGCACCTTGAAGCCGGCCAGGTGCTCGCGGCAGAAGGCGATGATCTGCGCCGCCTCGGTGTCGGCGTGGCCGGCCTTGAGGGTGACGAAGGCGCACGGCGTCTCGCCCCAGCGCTCGTCCGGGCGCGCCACCACGGCCGCCTCCAGCACCGCCGGGTGGCGGAACAGCACGCCCTCGACTTCGATGGTGGAGATGTTCTCGCCGCCGGAGATGATGATGTCCTTCAGCCGGTCGCGGATCTCCACGTAGCCGTCGGGGTGCCACACCGCCAGGTCGCCGGTGTGGAACCAGCCGCCGGCGAAGGCTTCCTCGGTGGCGCTGGGGTTCTTCAGGTAGCCCTTCATCACGGTGTTGCCGCGCATGAAGATCTCGCCGACGCTCTGGCCGTCGCGCGGCACCGGCTCCAGCGTCTTCGGATCGGCGACCATCACGCCTTCCAGGGTCGGGTAGCGCACGCCCTGGCGCGACTTGATCCTGGCCCGCTCGTCCAGCGGCAGCTCGTCCCACTCCTCGTGCCAGGCGCACACGGTGACCGGGCCGTAGACCTCGGTGAGGCCGTAGACGTGGGTGACGCGGATGCCCATTTCCTCCACCGCGCCTATGACCTTGGCCGGCGGCGCGGCGCCGGCGACCATGGCGTGCACCGGGTGGTCGATGGCGGCCTTGGCCGAGTCGGGCATGTTGATCAGCGCGTTGAGCACAATGGGCGCGCCGCACATGTGGCTGACGCGGTGCTCGCGGATCAGGGTGAGAATCTTCTGCGGGTCGACGCGGCGCAGGCACACGTGGGTGCCGGCCAGCGCGGTGACCGTCCAGGGGTAGCACCAGCCGTTGCAGTGGAACATCGGCAGGGTCCACAGGTACACCGGATGCTGGCCCATGGACCAGGTCATCTGGTTGCCCAGCGAGTTCAGGTAGGCGCCGCGGTGGTGGTAGACCACGCCCTTGGGGTTGCCGGTGGTGCCGGAGGTGTAGTTCAGCGAGATGGCGTCCCACTCGTCGCGCGGCCAGGCCCAGGCGTACTCGGGGTCGCCCTCGGCCAGCAGGGCCTCGTAGTCCAGGCTGCTGACCGGCTCGCCCTCGCCGTATTCCGGGTCGTCGACGTCGATCACCAGCGGCGGGTGGTCGAGCATGCCCAGGGCGGCGCGGATCACGTCGTGGAACTCGCGGTCGGTGATCAGCACCTTGGCCTCGCCGTGCTGCAGCATGAAGGCGATGGCCTCGGCGTCCAGGCGCACGTTGAGGGTGTTGAGCACCGCGCCGATCATCGGGATGGCGAAGTGCGCTTCGAGCATCTGCGGGGTGTTGGGCAGCATCACCGCGACGGTGTCGCCACGGCCGATGCCGCGCCAGGCCAGGGCCGAGGCCAGGCGGCGGCAACGCTGGTAGGTTTCGCGCCAGGTGCGGCGCAGGCTGCCGTGGATCACGGCGGTGCGGTCGGGGTAAACGCTGGCGGTGCGTTCGATGAAGCTCAGCGGGGTCAGCGCGGTATGGTTGACCGAGGCAGGCGCGAGACCCTGTTCGAAGATCGACATATGGACACCCTGTGGCTGATTGTTAGCTCATTGTTCTTGGCTGCCCGCAGGCGGGTCGGGCGGCTGATGGGGCGATTTATAGCAATGCCGAGATGGTTATGGAAGTACAACCATATGCTTATGGTATAAATACTATATTCCAATAAAAGCACCCGGAACTGCCTCCATGCCTGAACTCAATACCCTGGTGCGCCTGCTCCGCGAGCCCGCGCCGGCCGCCGCCCAGGCCGACGCGCTGCTCGCCCTGTGCCGCGCCCGCGCGCCCCTGGAGCGCGCGCTCTACCTGGCCTGGCGGCCGCGTTCGCGCAGCTACGAGGCGCTTGGCGACGAACGCCTGCCGCCGGGCGCCGGCGACCCGCTGCAGGCCAACGACGAGGCCCTGCATGCGGCCTTCGCAGGCCGCCGCGACATGCCCCTGGACGAACTGCTGGCGCTGCCCGGCTGGTTGGGCGGGCGCCTGCGCCGCGCCGGCTGGAGCCATGGCCTGGCCTTGAACCTGGCGCTGGGCGGCGAACCCGGGTTGTTGCTGCTGGCCGCGCGGGATGCCGCCACGCCCTGGCTGGGTTGGGTCGGCGAGCTGCTGGGTGAAGTAATGGCGCTGGCCGGCGGCGCCCGCCGCACCGCGCCGTTGCTGGCCGCCGAGCCGCTGCCGGCGTTGCTGCTGGATGGCAACGGGCAGTTGCTCGACGGCAACCCGGCGCTGCATGGCCTGGCCGCCGAACTGGGTCTGGACGACGTGCGCGAGCTGCTGCCGAGCAACCACCGCGAGCTGCTGCGCAGCTGCCTGGCCCAGGCCCGAGCGGTGCAGGACGCGCCCAGCGAGCAGGGCGGCCGGCACTTCCTCTGGAGCTTCATCCCCGACGCCGGCCAGGCCGAGGTGCTGGTGCGCGGCCGCGAGGCCAGCGCGCAGATCCAGGGCGAGCGCGAGGCGGCCCAGGCGCGGCGGCTGTACCGGCAGATCATCGAGAACACCAGCGACCTGATCTCGCGGCGCACCCTCGACGGCGTCATCCTCGACGCCTCGCCCTCGTCCTGGCCGCTGCTGGGCTACTGGCCGGAGGAGATGCGCGGCCAGTCGGTGCTGCCGCTGCTGCACCCGGACGACCGCAAGCGCGTGGCCCGCCACACCCGCGATGCCCTGGAGCAGGACGGCTACGCGACCCTGACCTACCGCCTGCGCCACCGCGACGGCCACTACCTGTGGTTCGAGACTGCCAGCCGCGCCATCCGCGAGACCTACACCGGGGCGGTGGTGGAGGTGGTCAGCGTGTCCCGCGACATCACCGCGCGGGTGCGCGCCGAGGAGAACCGCCGGCGCCTGGCCGAGGTGGTGGAGGCCAACGCCGACCTGGTGCTGTTCGTCGATGTCGGGGCCCGCCCCAACTACGCCAACCCGGCGGCGCGCAAGGCGCTGAACCTGGGCGAGGATAGCCTGCCGGAAAGCCTTGCCGGGCTGTTCGACGAAGCCCTGTTGCAACGCCTGGCGGAGGAGGGCTGGAAGGCGGCCGACAGCCAGGGCGTGTGGCGCGCCGAGGGCCAGCTGCGGCCGCTGGGCGATGGCGCGCCGGTGCCGGTGTCGCTGGTGCTGCTGGGCCACCGCGCGGCCGGCGGCGAGCGCTACTACTCGCTGGTGGCCCGCGACATGACCGAGCGCGAACTGCGCGAGCACCAGCAGCGCCGCCACCAGGACGAGCTGGCCCACAGCGCGCGCCTGGTCACCCTCGGCGAACTGGCCTCGGGCATCGCCCACGAGATCAACCAGCCGCTGGCCGCGGTGGTCAACTACGCCGGCGCCAGCCAGCGCTACCTGGCGGCCCTGGGCAGCAACCCGGAGGCGGCGCAGCGCGTGGCCCAGGGCCTGGCGCGCATCACCGAACACGCCAACCACGCCTCGGAAGTCATCCGCCGCCTGCGCGCCTTCCTGCGCAAGGGCCAGCGCCGCCTGCAGGCGCTGGACGTCAACGAGCTGGTGCGCGAGTCCCTCGGCCTGTGCGCCTGGGAAGCGGGGCAGGGCGGGGTAGCCATCGGCCAGGCGCTGGCGGAGAATCTGCCGCCGGTCTACGCCGACCGGGTGCTGCTGCAACAGGTGCTGCTGAACCTGCTGCGCAACGCCATCGAAGCCAACCGCGAGCGCCACGCCGGCGCGCCTTCGGCCATCGCCATCGGCTCGGCGCTGGAGGCGGACGGCCGGCTCTGCGTGTGGGTGGAAGACAACGGCCCAGGGGCCGACGAAGAGACGCTGGGGCGCATGTTCACGCCCTTCTACAGCAGCAAGCCGGACGGCCTGGGCCTGGGGCTGTCGATGAGCCGCGGCATGGTCGAAGGCTTCGGCGGCACCCTGGACGCGCGCCCGGCGGCCGACGGCCTGCGCCTGGAGTGCCGGCTGCCGGCGGCCGGCGAAGGGGGCAGGGCATGATGGAAAAAGCACGGGAGCAAGGCATGGAAGTACCGCAAGAGGCGGTGGTGTACGTGGTGGACGACGACCCGGGCATGCTCGAGTCCACGGTCTGGCTGTTCGAGTCGGTGGGCCTGAAGGCGCTGCCCTTCACCAGCGGCCGCGATTTCCTCGAAGCCTGCCCGGCCGACGCCCACGGCTGCGTGCTGCTGGACGTGCGCATGCCCGGCCTGGGCGGCCTGAGCGTGCAGGAGGAAATGCGCCGGCGCGGCCTGGAGCTGCCGGTGATCTTCGTCAGCGGCCACGCCGACGTGCCCATCGTCATCCGCGCCTTCAAGGCCGGCGCGCTGGACTTCATCGAGAAGCCCTACAACGAGCAACTGCTGCTCGACAGCGTGCAGCAGGCACTGCAATCCCGCGCCCGCCAGCACGCCTCGCAGGCCGGCCTGGGCGAGGTGGACGAACGCCTCGCCGCGCTCACCCCGCGCGAGCGCGACGTGCTGCTGCCGCTGGTGCGCGGCTACACCAACCGCGAGGTGGCGGAGCAGCTGGATATCAGCGTGAAGACCGTGGACCTGTACCGCGCGCGGGTGATGAAGCGCATGCAGGCGCAGACACTGGCCGACCTGGTGGGGATGGCTATTGCCGCGGGGTTGGTGGATCCGCTGAGGTTGCGGCCGGAGGAGGCCTAAAGCACCCTCACCCCAGCCCTCTCCCGCAAGCGGGAGAGGGTGCCGTTCGGCGTCAACCTGTAGGAGCGGGCCCTGCCCGCGATTCGCGCGCAGGGCGCGCTCCTACATTGGAATGGCGTGGGTGGGGTTGCGTAGGAGCGGATCTTATCCGCGATCCGCGCCGGAGGCTCCGGTTATCGCGGATAAGGCCCTACGACTGTACTTGCATGGAGCCGTAGGGCGAATAACCGTTCGCGGTTATCCGCCGATACACCGGGGCCATAGCCAACGCCAAGGTCAACCCTGGCGCCGCCGGAAGCCAAGGCCAAACGGCGGATAACGCCATAGGCGTTATGCGCCCCACGTGAAACGCCGCTGACCACCGGGGCATTCCCGGGAGCTAACCCCCCATCGCCGTTGTCTGAAGCAAGGCGGGTATACTCGCCCGCCTGCCCGAACCCAGGAGCCCCGCTTGTCGAAGTCCCGTCCGTCGCGTCCGCTGCTTTCACTGCTCCTTGCCGCCGGCCTCAGCGCCAGCGCGGCGCTGTATGCCTGCCCGGCCGGGCAGTCGGAGGTCTGCCTGGGCGGCTGCATCTGCGTTGCCGACCCCAATGGGGTGTTCGGCGTACTCCAGGAAGATGCGCGCAACGTCGCGGCACCCGCCCTGGCGCAGTGGCTCAGCCAGTCCCGCGAGCGCATGGTGGCCGCCGGCGTGCAGCCGCTGCCGCTGGACCTGCGCGCGCAACTGCAGGCCTGGTACCCGGACGACCTGCTGCAGGCGGTGCGCTACCGCGTCGGCCAGGGCCAGGACGTCGACGCCGCCAGCGCCATGCTGCAGAACCAGGACGTGGTCGCCGTGACGCTGATCGACGTAGTGGTGTTCCGCAACGAGGACGACGCGCTGCACAACCTGGCGCTCTGGGCCCACGAGCTCAAGCACGTGCAGCAGTACCGCGAACTGGGCGTGGACGGCTTCGCCCGCCAGTACGTGCGCAACTTCAGCGCCCTGGAAGACCCGGCCTACGCCATCCAGAACCAGGTCTCCCGGGAAGTGCGCAGCGCCCGGGCGCCGGCCGGCGACTAGCCGGGTTCGCCGCCGGTTGGCAGGCGCTGCGGCGCGTTTGATGCACATCAAGGGGCCGATAACGACGAAGGCGCAGGCTTAGGGCACAACCCCTGTCCCCCTCCGGAGGTCCCCCATGAACGCCTACACGCGCCTGCTGCTGATCTGCGATCCCCTGCTCCGTGACTCCGCCGCCATGGCGCGGGCCAAGGCCCTGGCGTTGGCCGGTGGCGGCCAGTTGCACATGGTCACCCTGGATGCCCTGCCGGTCGGCCTGGGCGTGCTCGACAGCGTGCTGCAGACCCGCGCCCGCGAAGAAACCCGCCTGCGCCAGGAGCGCTGGCTGGAGGAACGCGCCGGGGAGCTGCGCGCCCAGGGCATCGAGGTAGGCGTCGAGGCGATCTGGACCGAGAACCCGCTGGAGGAGGCACTGCGCCTGGTGGAGCAGCACGGCATCGACCTGGTGGTGAAGGACAGCCAGTACGAGCCGGCCCTGAGCCGGGCGATCATGACGCCCCTGGACTGGCAACTGCTGCGCCGCTGCCCGGTGCCGCTGCACCTGGTCAGCACCGCCGACAACCCGCGCCCGCAGCGGGTGCTGGCCGCGCTGGACCTGTCCCAGGACGACGTGCTCGTCGACCAGCTCAACGACCATATAGTCGAGTCGGCGCAGGCCCTGGCCCGGCAGTGCGGCGCCGAGCTGCACCTGCTGCAGGCCTATGACCTGGCCAGCGGCTACCTGGCCTATGCCGCCGGGCCCGTGGCCTGGTCGCCGGAAGTCGCCGAGCAGATGAGCGGCCGCTCGCGCCAGCGCATGGACCGCATCGGCGAGCGCTTCGGCGTCGGCCGGCCCTACCAGCACCTGGTCAAGGGCGCGGCCACCCAGGTCATCAGCGAGTTCGCCAACGAGAAGCGCTTCGACGTGGTGGTCATGGGCACCCTCTACCGCCCGGGCCTGGCGAAGATCATCGGCAGCACCACCGAACAGGCGCTGTACCGGGTGCACTCGGGCATTCTCGCGGTCCGGCCCTGAGGCGCGCGGCCATGAAGATGGTCGCGTTCCTCGCCCTGCTGCTGTCGCTCTGGGCCATCGCCGTGGTGGCCTGGATGATGCTGCGCTACACCCCCGCCGGCGGCGACGCCCAGTACGTGTTCCTCTGGGACCGCTGGGAGAACCGCGTGTGCCTGGTGTCCATCGGCAACCCGTCGCGGATCATCTGCGACCCGCGCTCGCTCTGGGTGGAACAGCAGAAGGACGACGGGCCCACGGCGCGTCGCCCTTGATAGCAGGCGCTCAGCCGCTGTGGCGCCGTTGCTCGGCGTCGCGGCGGCGGGCCTCGGCCAGCGCGTGGGGCGCGGCCAGGCGTTGCTGCAGGCGCTCCAGGTAGTCGCGGGCCTGGGTTTCGTCGTGGAAGGGCACCCGGAACTGGTCGAGCTGGACGTAGCAGTGGCCATCGCGGGTGTGCAGTAGTTGCGTGCGCATGAAAGCCTCCTGGCGGAGCCGGCGGGGAAGTGGACTGCAACCACTTGTACGCCGCGCAGGGGGCGACGGCTTGATCCGCATCAACCCCGCGCAGCGGGCGCTGCCGGCCACAGCCGGACGGCAGCGCGGCGCTTTCTCAGCAGTCGCCCTGCAGGGCGGCCCTTTCCTGGCGGCGGCTGGCGGCCAGGGAGATCGACCAGAGCACGAAACCGCCGATGGCCAGCAGGCTGCCCACCCAGCCCGGCGAGGTCCAGCCGTAGCCGGCGGCCAGGGCCAGGCCGCCGAGGAACGGGCCCAGGGCGTTGGCGAAGTTGAAGGCCGAGTGGTTCAGCGCCGCGGCCAGGCCCTGGGCGTCCTCGGCCACGTCCATCAGGCGCGTCTGCAGCACCGTGCCGAGGGCGCCGCCGAAGCCGACGAAGAACACGCAGACCGCGATGCTCCAGATATTGCCGGCGGTGAACGGGAAGATCGCCAGCACCACTGCGCTCCACACCAGCAGGCCGCCGGCGGTGGGCATCAGCGCGCGGTCGGCGAGCACCGGGATGAACATGTTGCCGAGGGTCATGCCGACGCCGAACACCGCCAGCACCAGCGGCACCACGGCGGGGGAGACGTGGGTGACCGCGCCGAGGATGTCGGCCAGGTAGGTGTACACCGCGAACAGGCCGCCGAAGCCGATGGCGCCGATGCCCAGGGTCAGCCACACCTGGCCGCTCTTGAGCGCGCCCAGCTCGCGCAGCGGGCTGGCGCCGGCCTCGGGCGGCGACCAGGGCGCCAGCAGGCGCACGCAGAGCATGGTGGTCACGCCCAGGGCGGCGACCAGCGCGAAGCTCCAGCGCCAGCCCAGGGCCTGGCCCAGCCAGTTGGCCAGGGGCACGCCGACGATGGTGGCCACGGTCAGGCCGAGGAACATCCGCCCGACCGCCACCGTGCGCCGGTGCGGCGGCACCAGCGAGGCGGCCACCAGCGCGGCGATGCCGAAATAGGCGCCGTGGGGCAGGCCGCTGATGAAGCGGAACAGCAGCATCCAGTGGTAGGTCGGCGCCAGCGCGCTGAGGCCGTTGCCGATGGCGAACAGCCCCATCAGCAGCACCAGCAGGGTGCGCCGCGGCAGGCGCGCGCCGAGCACCGCCAGCAGCGGCGCGCCCACCACCACGCCCAGGGCGTAGGCGCTGATCACATGGCCGGCGGTGGGCGCATCGATGCCCAGGGCCGGGGCGAAGAGCGGCAGCAGGCTCATGGTGGCGAACTCGGTGGTGCCGATGGCGAAGCCGCCCACGGCGAGGGCGAATAGCACCAGGGCCGCACCGCGGCTGCGCGGTTCGGTTGTGGAGGTAGTCATCAGGGGTCCTTTGGTCTTATGCGGTGCGCCGGGGCGCGGCTGTCACGGGGAGCACGGTCAAGGCAGTGACCGACAGCGAAAGGACGCACAGGATAGCAGAAGGTTCCGCCGGGGTGGACGGAAGGCTCGGAATAGACGGGTAGGGCGTTGGTCGTTTGGGCTGGGTAAAGCGGCATCCATGTCTGTAGGAGTGTTCCTGGTGGGCGTGTCTGTCAGGGTGATGGGTATCGCTTCGCTCCACCCATCCTACGTCAGGGTTGGCGCTGCTTTGCGGGACGGAGGTTGGGTCGGGAAGCGTCGGCGGAAGGGGGCTGGAGAGGGGCGGCATCTTGCCTGGCGGGCAGCGGGAGGGGCTGCCGGCGGGGCGATGACGGATTTGGATACTGAGTAGTATGTTGATCGCAAGACGGGATTCCGGCCTGCCCGGGATGCGTCGTCACTTTCCAAAAACCTACTCGGTAGTATTCCCATGAGCATCATCTGGAGCCCACCGCTGACCGCCGACGAGCGCCGCTGGCAGGAGATCGCCCGGCTGCTCGGCGAGCGGCATTTCCGCCCGCTGGCCGCCGAGATCGACCGCGACCAGCGCTACCCGCTGGAACACCTGCCCGTGCTGCTGGAAAACCGCCTGAGCGGCATGTTCGTGCCCCGCGAACATGGCGGCGAAGGGGCATCGCTGTGCGCGCTGGTGGCCGTGGTCGAGGAGCTGGCGCGCGGCTGCGCTTCCACCGCTGCGATCATGGCGGCCTTGTCCCTCGGCGCGTTCCCCGTGCTGCTCGGCGGCAGCGACGCGCAGAAGCGCCGGCTGCTGGGCGGGCTCGCCGAAACCGGGGCCGCGGTGAACTTCGCGCTCAGCGAGCGTGGCGCCGGTTCCGACCCCGCCGCCCTGCAGACCACCGCCACCCGCACGGGCAAGGGTTGGCGGATACGCGGCGAGAAATGCTGGCTGGGCAACGGCGGCCACTCCCGGCACTTCATCGTCTTCGCCGCCACCGGTGAGAGCGCCGGCAGGAAGGCCATCAGCGCCTTCGTCGTGGCCCGCGACGCCGAGGGCGTGGTGATCGACCACTACGAAGACAAGATGGGCATCCGCGGCACCACCACCACCAACCTGAAGCTGGACACCTACGTCGAGGACGACGCCATCGTCGGCGAAGCCGGCAAGGGCCTGGGCCTGGCGCTGGCCACTCTCGGCGTGGGGCGCGTGGTCATCGCCGCCCAGGCCAACGGCATCGCCCTGGCGGCATTCGAGGAGGCCGCGGCCCATGCGGTGGAACGCAGCACCTTCGGGCGCCCGATCATCGACCACCAGGGCGTCGGCTTCAAACTGGCCGACGCCGTCACCTCGCTGTCCGCGGCCCGCATGCTGACCTACGAAGCCGCCCGCGCATACGACCGCGGCGATGACATAACCGGGCTGGGGGCGATGGCCAAGCTGTTCTCCAGCGAATCTTCCCACCGCATTGTGGACGATGCCCTACAGATTCTGGGTGGCCGGGGCTACGTAAAGCCCAGTGCGATGGAACGTTATTATCGCGACCAGCGGATCACCGAAATCTACGAAGGCACTTCGGAGATCCAGCGGGTGGTCCTGGCGCGCCAGGTAAAACATTCGTTGTGTGCAAACCCGAACAAGAAGGAATGAAGTGTGGCCAATAAATCCGTCCGTTACGAAAACATGCCGCTGCGCCAGTCGGCGATATTGGATGCCGCGGCAGAGGCGTTTTCCAGAGTTGGTTATGAAGCAACTTCGATCGATTACGTGGCGGATCAGATTCAGGCTACCAAGGGCAGTGTCTATTACTACTACCGGAGCAAGGGGGACCTGTTCGCCGCTGTGCACCGGCGGGCCATGGAAATGAACCTGGAAAGCGTTGCGCCGATTGCCGCGGACGTAGCCCAGAGCGCGGACCAGCGGCTGCGGCGGATGGCGGTCGAGCATACCCGGCTGATGATGGAATACACGTCCTACCAGCGGGTGACCGTGCAGGGCGTCGAGATGCACCTCACCGGCAGCCTGACCGATGCCCAGCGCGCGGAGATGCAGCGGCTCATCGTCATGCGCGACGAATACGAAGCGCTGTTTCGCGAAGTGATAGAGGAGGGAATCGTCGCCGGCATATTCAAGTCCGTCGATTCGCACCTGTTGGTCAAGCCGCTGTTGGGGGCATTGAACTGGACGACCATGTGGTATCGCCGCCAACCGGGCGAAACGGATATGCAGCGGCTGAAAGTTGCAGAAGAGATTGCGGATTACGTCGTAGATGGTCTCAGGCAAACCTAAAACAACTAGAAGGTAGTAGAGATGAATACGGTAGTCGATAAAGAAACCAGCGAGGCATGGCATGCGGTAGCGCACTGGTACCACTCGTTCTTCACCGGGATGGTACTTTCCTCGGTGACCCGGCAAGGCACATCCCGCGCGGCGGAACTGGTCTACCAGGTGTTCTGCCGGCAACGCTCGGAACGGTTCCTCCAGGGCCTGGCGAAACTGGGCATCGACAAGCTCCCGCCCGCGGTGGCCGCCGCGCAATATCACTACCTGTCGAACAACATCGGCGGCGTCTGCGTCGAGTACATGTACGAGAGCGACCGCAAGGCCTGGGTGCGCTACACGCCGCCGCGCTGGATCTGGTCGGGCACCGCGCTGTGCGGCATCCCCTCGGAGGTTTCCGCGGCCATGCTGCGCGGCTGGCATGCGCAGAACGGCGTCACCCTGGGCAACCCGCGCCTGGGCTTCGTCTGCACCAAGCAGACCGCCGATGGCCAGTCCGGCCTGGAAGGCTACTACTACGAATACGACGCGCCCCTGGCGCCCCACGAGCGGCTGCGCTTCGCCCGCCACGAAGACGCCCCGGACTTCGACGCGGCCGCCGCGCCCACGCTGCCCTCCAGTGATTGGCCGCAGGCGCGCATCGAAAAGGCCAGCCGCAACTATGCGATGGAATACGTGCGCTCGACCCTGCCCACCGCCGTCGACCTCTTCGGCCCCAGCGAGGCGGTGAGCGTGCTGCGCCTGTCGGCGCGCCAGGTCGCCATGCAGTGCTATCACGAGACGGCGGCGCGCCTGGGCGTGGCGCAGGACAAGTCGCTGCACGCCTTCGTCGACTTCCTGGCCAGGCTGGCCCGGGCCCAGGGGGACGAGGTCAGGGTGCAGGAAACCACCGACGGCTACGCCATCAGCCAGCGCGGCTGGACGCTGTTCGGCCAGGCACAGGCCCTGCACCCGGCGGTCTTCGACATCTGGAACGGCCTGCTGGAAGGCGCCGCCGATGCGCACAACCACCGGCTGGCGCTGAGCGTCACCCACAAGGACCTGGCCAACGGCCGCTTCGCCTGGCACGTCGGGGGAGCTGTGTGATGGCCGGCGCACTGGAAGGACTGCGCGTCATCGACGCCTCGCGGGTCCTCGCCGGGCCCTTCGCCGCGCAGATACTGGCGGATCACGGCGCCGACGTGGTCAAGGTGGAAGGCCCCGAGGGCGACGAGTGCCGGGGCTTCGGCCCGCCGTTCGTGGAGGGCAGCGCGGCCTATTTCAACGCGGTGAACCGCAACAAGCGGGCGATCACCCTGGACATGGGCTCCGAGGCCGGCCGCGAAGTGTTCTGGACGCTGCTGGAAAGCGCCGACGTGCTCATCGAGAACTTCAAGGCGAGCACCCTGCGCGCCTGGGGCATCGAATCGCCGCTGGAGATCACCCGGCGCTTGCCCCGGCTGGTGCATTGCCGCATCACCGGCTTCGGCGACGACGGCCCGCTCGGCGAACTGCCCGGCTACGACGCCGTGGTCCAGGCGCTGTCCGGCCTGATGAGCATCAATGGCGAACCCGGGCGGCTGCCGGTCCGGCTGGGCTCGCCCATCGTCGACATGTGCACCGGCATGAACGCGGCGCTCGCGGCCCTGCTGGCGCTGCACGAGCGCAACGGCAGCGGCCGCGGGCAGATGGCCGACGTCGCCCTGTACGACAGCGGGGTGAGCATGGCGCACCCGTACCTGGCGAACTTCCTGGCCTCGAAGGTGCCGCCCAGGCCGGTCGGCAATGGCCACCCGAACATCGTGCCCTACGACCTGTTCGAGACGGCGGGCGCGCCGATATTCGTCGCCGTGGCGAACAACCGGCAGTTCCGCCTGCTCGCCCAGTTGCTGGGGGCGCCCGGCCTGGCGGACGATGCTCGGTACGCCAGCAACGGGCTGCGCGTCGAGAACCGGGCCGCGCTCGAAGTCGAGCTGAAACGGCTGTTCGGGCAGGTCCGCGGCGAGGCGTTCGGCGAGGAACTGCTGCGCAAGGGCGTGCCGGCGGCGGCCATCCTCGACGTCGGGACGGTGGCGCAGGCGCCGCATACGCTGCATCGCCACATGGTCATGGACGAGGAGGGCTACAGCGGCCCGGGCATTCCGGTGAAGCTGGCGCGCACGCCGGGCGCCCTGCGCAGGCGGCCGCCCCGGCTCGACGAGCACCGCGACGAAGTGCTCATGGCGTATGGCTTTTCCGCCGCGCAGATAAAGGCGCTCGCCGAGCGCGGCGTATTCGGCGCCGAACGGGAGCCTTGAGGCCTCCCGCGCGTCTTTCGCGCCTGGGCCGGCCGCGAGGCTGACCCCGCACTCACCAGCACGATCAATCGAATAGCGGCTGTCCCTCTGCGAAGAGCGGGCAAGGGTTTTTGCATGCTTTTCGCAGGCAGCCAACGGGTGGAGAACAACGATGCAATCAGCAACCCCCGCAATAACGCTGGCCGAACTGAACCCGTCGGACGTCGACGCGACCTATCGGAAACTCAACCTGAGAATCCTGCCTTTCCTGTTCATCTGCTACGTGCTCGGCTTCATCGACCGGGTGAACATCAGCTTCGCCCACCTGGAGTTCAGCGCCGACATCGGCCTCAGCGAAGCCGCCTACGGCTTCGGCGTGGGCCTGTTCTTCGTCGGCTACATCCTCTTCGAAGTGCCGAGCAACTTGTGCCTGCAGCGATTCGGCGCGCGGGTCACCATCTCCCGGATCATGATCCTCTGGGGGCTGATCTCCACCTGCATGATGTTCGTGCAGACCCCCATGCAGTTCTACATCGCGCGCATAGCGCTGGGCTGCGCCGAGGCGGGCTTCCTGCCCGGGGTGATTCTCTACCTGACGTACTGGTACCCGTCCGGGCGCCGCGCCCGCGTCACCTCCAGGTTCATCCTCGGCATCGCCGCGGCCGGCACCATCGGCGGCATCGTCTCCGGCTGGATCATGCACAACATGGGCGGCGTGTACGGGCTGAAGGCCTGGCAGTGGCTGTTCCTGCTCGAAGGCTCGCCGTCCATCGTCGCCGGCGTCATCGCCTACTTCTACCTGGCCGACAAGCCGGAGCAGGCGAAGTGGCTCAGCCCGGCGGAAAAGGCCATCGTCCAGGCGCACCTGGCCGAGGACGCCAGCGCCAAGGCCGCCGTCGAGAAGGGCCACGACTTCTCCGCGGCGCTGCGGAACCCCTGGGTCTACATCGCCGCCTTCGGCTACTTCGTCATTCCCTGGGCCGGCTCGGTGCTGAACTTCTGGGCCCCCACGCTGATCAAGCAGTCGGGCGTGACCAACGTCTGGTACATCGGCCTGCTGTCCGCGCTGCCCTGGCTGGTCGGTGCGGTCGGCATGCTCATCGTCTGCTGGAACTCCGACCGGGTGGTGGAGCGCCGCTGGCACTTCATGGCCTGCATCCTGGTGGTGGCCGGCGCCGTCGCCGCCATCGGCTACCTGCCGTCGAACTGGACGCTGTCGATCGTCCTGCTGTCGATCATGTGCGTCGGCTATCTCTCGGTGACGGCGTTGTTCTGGACCATTCCCACCGCCTTCCTGTCCGGTACGGCGGCGGCCGGAGGCATTGCGCTGATCAGCAGCCTGGGGCAGGTGGGCGGGCTGACCGCGCCCATCGTCATCGGCTGGGTGCGTGGGGCGACGGGGAGCCTGTCGTGGGGGATGTATACGGTTGCGCTGGTGTTGATCGCGGGGGGCCTGACCATACTGCTGGGGATTCCCAGGCGCATGTTGCGGGAGAACAAGGCGAAGTAGGGGCGAGCTTGCTCGCGAACGGTGTTCTGCCGGCTGGATTCGGGGCGTGTCCTGAAGAGCGCCCTCTCCCTAACCCTCTCCCTGAAGGGAGAGGGGACCGTTGGGCAGACGTTGATGTTCTGGAGTCAGCCGGCTAGCGCAGAGATTGCCGGCTGAAGCCATTCCTTCTCTCGGCACGGACTAGCCCCCTCTCCCTTCAGGGCGGGGCGCGCAGCCGAGGGCTGGGGAGAGGGAGCAGAGTCGACCAGACACACCAAGGCAACGACATATCACCACTCTGAAAATAATGATTATCATTCGCCATCTACCGCCACACCCCACCAGGACACCCCATGCCCCCAGCCCCCGCACCCACCCAGGGCACCCCCGGCCTGGCCCCCACCCGCGATGGCCGCGAGCTGTTCTACCAGACCCTCCCAGGCCCGGCAGATGGGCAGGCGCCCACCGTAGTGTTCGAAAGCGGCCTGGCTGCCAGCCGTTCCTTCTGGGGGCTGGTCCAGCCTTTGGTGGCGCAGTGGACCCGCGCCGTGGTCTACGACCGCAGCGGCCTCGGCCGCAGCCCGGCGGACGCCCAGCCGCGCAGCATGCAGCGGATGGCCGACGACCTCAACGACCTGCTCGACCACCTCGGCCCCGGTCCCTTCGTGCTGGTGGCGCACAGCGGCGGCGGCCCCCTGGTGCGCGCCGCCACCGCCGCGCGGCCGGAGCGCATCGCCGGCCTGGTGCTGGCGGACGTCTCCGACGAAGCCTGCGAACTGATCTTCACCCCGGCCTTCCGCCGCCTGGAGAAGTTCGCCCACGCGGCCAGCTGGATGCTGGCCCGCTGCGGCTTGCTGGAGCGCTGCTACCGCAAGGCCATTGCCGTACTGCCCGAGGACGTGCTCGCCGACCTGCGCCGGGAAGGCTTCAGCATGCCGGTGATGCGCACCCGCGGCGCCGAGCTGGCCGGCCTGGTGGCGGCGCTGGAAACCTATCGCAACCAGCCGCCGGTGCTGCCGGATATCCCACTGACAGTCATCTCCGGCGCCCTGGCGGACTTCGGCATGAGCGAGCGCATCCGCGCGGCGGCCAACGCCGCCCATGCCTACCGCGCCCGGCAGTCGCCCCAGGGCCGCCATGTGCTGGCCGAGCGCTCGGGCCACGGGCTGATCCTCAGCGAGCCGGCGCGGGTGGCCGAGGAGATCGCGCGGCTGCTCGGCGTGGCGGATGCCCGTGGCTGACGCCGCTCACGGCCCCGGCCGCCAGACCGCCGGGGCGATGCTCACGGCGCGCGGCAGTATGCGGTTGGCGTAGAACAGGTCGGCGGTGCGTTGCTGGGCGGCGACGTCGGCGTCGTTCAGCGGACGGATCGGCGAGGCCGGCGGGCGGTGGCTGAAGGTGAGTTCGATCACCTGGGGCGACAGGCCGGTGACGCGGGCCATGATCGCCACGCTGCCGGCCTTGTCGCTGCGCGTCAGGGCTTCGGCCTGGGTGAAGGTGTCCAGCACCTGGCGCAGGAACTCGCCGTTGCGCTCGGCAAAGGCGCGCGAGGCCAGGTAGAAGGGGCCGGACAGGTCCAGGCCCTCGCCGTTGGCCAGCAGCCGCGCGCGGCCTTCCAGTTCCAGTTGCGAATACCACGGGTCCCAGATGGCCCAGGCATCCACCTGGCCGCTTTCGAAGGCGGCGCGGGCGTCGGCCGGGGTCAGGTACAGCGGCTGGATGTCGCCGATGCCCAGGCCGGCCTTCTGCAGCGCGCGCAGCAGGGTGTTGTGCGAGCTGGAGCCTTTCTGGAAGGCCACGCGCTTGCCTTTCAGCCCGGCCAGGTCATGGATCGGGCTGTCTCGCGGCACGATGATCGTTTCCGCCTGCGGCTTGGCCGGCTCGGTGCCCACGTAGAGCAGGTCGGCGCCGGCGGCCTGGGCGAAGATCGGCGGGACGTCGCCGCTGCCACCCAGGTCGATGGCACCCACGTTCAGCGCCTCCAGCATCTGCGGGCCGGCGGGGAACTCGACCCAGTCGATTCGGGTGTGCGCGAAGCGCTGCTCCAGCAGCCTGTGCTCCTTGGCCAGCACCTGGCTGGTGGAGGCCTTCTGGTAGCCGATGCGCAGTTGCGCGGGGGCGTCGGCCCAGGCGCCGCCGGCCAGTGCGAATAGGGTGAGCAGGGCCGCCAGGCGGCCCTTCAGGTGCTTGGTCATGCGTCCTGCCAGTCGGTGGAGGGTTTTTCCCAGAGGTTGATCCCGCCTTCCACGGCGTGGCGGTCGATTTCCGCCAGTTCCTCGGCGCTCAAGGCCAGGTTGTCCAGGGCGGCGACGTTCTCGTGCAACTGCTGCGGGTGGCTGGCGCCGATCAGCGCCGAGGTCACCCGCGGATCGCGCAGGGTCCAGGCCAGGGCCAGCTGGGCCAGGCTCTGGCCGCGGCGCGCGGCTATCTCGTCGAGCGCGCGGGCGCGGCGCAGGTTGTCCTCGGACAGGTGCTCGGGGCGCAGCGAAGCGCCGCCGGGGCGGTTGATCCGCGCGTCCTCGGGCACGCCGTTCAGGTACTTGCCGGTGAGCAGGCCCTGGGCCAGCGGGGTGAAGGCGATGACGCCGGCGCCGAGTTCGTCGGTGGTGGCCAGCAGGTCCTTTTCCACCCAGCGGTTGAACAGGTTGTAGGCCGGCTGGTGGATCAGCAACGGCACCTTCCAGTCGCGCAGCAGCGCCGCCAGCTCGCGGGTCTTGCCTGCGGAGTAGCTGGAGATGCCCACGTACAGCGCCTTGCCCTGCTGCACGGCGCTGGCCAGGGCGCCGGCGGTTTCCTCCAGCGGCGTGTGCGGGTCGAAGCGGTGCGAGTAGAAGATGTCCACGTAGTCCAGGCCCAGGCGTTGCAGGCTCTGGTCCAGGCTGGCCAGCAGGTACTTGCGCGAGCTGCCGCCCTGGCCGTAGGGGCCGGGCCACATGTCCCAGCCGGCCTTGGTGGAGATGATCAGCTCGTCGCGGTAGGCGGCGAAGTCCTCGCGCAGCAGGCGGCCGAAGTTGATCTCGGCGCTGCCGTAGGGTGGGCCGTAGTTGTTGGCCAGGTCGAAGTGGTTGATGCCCAGGTCGAAGGCGGTGCGCAGCAGCGCGCGCTGGGTGTCCAGCGGCGTGGCATCGCCGAAGTTGTGCCACAGGCCCAGGGACAGGGCCGGCAGCACCAGGCCGCTGCGGCCGACGCGGCGGTAGGGAAGGCGCTGGTAGCGCTCGGGGGTGGCGAGGTAGGTCATGGGGGACTCCGTGTTCAGGCAAATCGGTTGGCCGGGCGCGCCAGGCCCAGGTGGTCGCGCAGGGTGCTGCCGGCGTAGTCGCGACGGAACAGCCCGCGCCGCTGCAGCTCCGGCACCAGCAAGTTGGCGACGTCTTCCAGGCCGCCGGGCAGGTGCGGCACCAGCACATTGAAGCCATCGGCGGCGCCCTGTTCGAACCAGGCCTGCAGCTCGTCGGCGATGCGTTGCGGGGTGCCGACCAGGCTGTAGTGGCCGCGCCCGCCGGCGATGCGCCGGCCGAGCTGGGCGAGGCTCAGGTTCTCCTTGCCGGCCAGTTCGGTGAGCAGCAGCTGGCGGCTGCGCTGGCCGCTGTCGGTCAGCGGCAGTTCCGGCAGCGGGCCGTCCAGCGGGTAGGCGGACAGGTCGAAGTTGCCGAGCATGCGCGAGAGCAGGGCGACACCCACTTGCGGCTCCACCAGTTCCTGGAAGGCTTCCTGCTTTTCCTGGGCCTCGGCTTCGCTGTCGGCGACCACCACGTATACGCCGGGCATCACCTTCAGTTCGTCCGGGCGGCGGCCATGGCGCGCCATGCGGCCCTTGAGGTCGGCGTAGAAGTCGCGGGCGGCGGCCAGCGAGGTCTGCGCGGTGAACACCACTTCGGCGGTCTGCGCGGCCAGCTCGCGGCCGGTTTCCGAGGAGCCGGCCTGGACCACCACCGGGCGGCCCTGGGGCGAGCGCGCCACGTTCAGCGGGCCGCGCACCTGGAAGTGTTCGCCCTGGTGGTCGAGCTGGTGCAGTTTGGCCGGGTCGTAGTATTGGCCGCTGGCCTTGTCGCGCAGGAAGGCGTCGTCCTCCCAGCTGTCCCACAGGCCGTTCACCACGTCGTGGAACTCGCGGGCGCGGGCATAGCGCTCGGCGTGGCCGAGGTGCTCGCTGCGATTGAAGTTCAGCGCCTCGGCGGCGTTGTCCGAGGTCACCAGGTTCCAGCCGGCGCGCCCGCCGGAGAGGTGGTCCAGCGAGGCGAACTTGCGCGCCACGTGGTAGGGCTCGTTGTAGCTGGTGGTGACGGTGGCGATCAGGCCGATGCGCTCGGTCACCGCGGCCAGCGCGCTGAGCAGGGTGAGCGGTTCGAAGTGATCGGAACGGGCCATGCGGCTGGCGATGGGCGCGCTGGGGGCGGCCACGCTGTCGGCGACGAACAGGGTATCGAACTTCGCCGCCTCGGCGATCTGCGCCAGGCGCTTGTACTGCTGGAAGCTCAGCCCGGCGTCGGCCGGTACGTCCGGGTGGCGCCAGGCGGCGACGTGGTGCCCGGTGGCCATGAGGAAGGCGCCGAGGGAAAGGGTGCGGTTGCTTGCGGTCATGCTGGTGTCCTCTGCGGAAGGGTGGCGCACGCCGGGCGGGACGGTTTCTTGGTTGGCGCCCCGCCGGCGAGGGCGGGGCGCAGGTTCCGCGGCTCAGAAGTCCTTGCGCAGCTCGAAGCCGAAATAACGGCCGTCGTCGCGCGGCACCAGGCGGTAGACGTAGCTCCCGCCGCTGGCCAGCAGTGGCGAATAGGACTTGTCGGTGAGGTTCTTGGCCAGGAAGGCCACGCGCCAGCCGGCGTTGTAGTCGGCCAGGGCCACGCTGGCATTCCAGATGCCGTAGGCGCCCTGGATGGTGTCCGGGTTCTGGCTCAGGTCGTACTGCACCTTGTCCTGCCAGCTGTAGTCGGTGCCCAGCTCCACATCCAGGCCGTTGTCCAGCGGGATGTCGTAGTCGGCGCGCACGTAGCTCTTCCAGTCCGGCGAGAAGGGCAGCGGCTTGCCGTTGACGTTGCAGCTGGCGGCGGCGCCCGGCGGGCAGCTGAACTCCTCGATGCGCGCGTGGGTGTACGCCACCGAGCCGGACAGCTTCAACTGGCGGGTGGCCTGCCAGGCCAGGTCGGCCTCGGCGCCTTCGGTCTTCACCGAACCGGCGTTGATCAGGCGCGTCACCACCTGGTTGGCCACGGTGTCGTAGAAGTTCGCCTGGTAGTTGTCGTACTCGGTGTGGAACACCGCGAAGTTGGCGCTCAGGCGCTTGTCCAGGGCGGTGGCCTTCAGGCCCAGCTCCCAGGAGTTGGAGGTTTCCGGCTTGAGCGCCTCGGTGTCGCGCGGCTGCATGTTGAAGAACACGTTGTAGGCCGGGCCCTTGTAGCCGCGCGAGTAGGTCAGGTAGCTGGTGAGGTTCTCGCTCAGGTCGTACTGCACACCTAAACGCCCGGACCAGCCGTCTTCGTCGGTGGAGCCGGAGCTGTGGGTGGACGGCTGGATGCCGGTGACCGCGGTGGCCGAGGTGGACACCCGGCGGTGGTCGTATTCCAGCTCGTCGTGGGTGTAGCGCAGGCCGGCGATGCCACGGAAGGCCGGGGTGAAGTTCAGCGTCGCCTCGCCGAAGGCCGAGTAGCTGTCGCTGGTGGTGCCGTAGCCGGCCACGCCGGTATCGACCGAGCCGGTGGTGGTCAGGGTGCGGCGGTAGGTCTCGTCGTCCTTGGCGTGCATGTAGTACAGGCCGGTGACGTACTCGGCGAACCGGCCCTTGGGCGAGGCCAGGCGGATTTCCTGGGAGTACTGGTCGTAGGCCAGCTCGCCCTTGTCGTGGGAGCTGGGGAAGGCCGCGCTGACCTGGGACAGGCGGTCGCCGTCCTGGTACTGGGTGTTGTCCCAGCCGCGCCAGGCGCTGATCGAGGTCAGGGTGTAGTCGCCCAGGCTCCAGTCCAGCTGGGCCGACAGGCCCTTGTTGGTGTCGTCGACATGGGTGCGGTAGTCGGCGTTGATCTTGCGGTTGTCGCTGTCGGCCACCACCGGGCGCAGGGCATTGGCGAAGGCCGCGCTGCTGGTGCTGGTGATGACGCCGCTGGGGCTGTCGTCGTTGGCCTGCATGTAGTCGGCGATCAGCGTCACCTTCAGGTCGTCGCTGGGCGTCAGCTCGAACTTGGCGCGCGCGCCCTTGCGGTTGTAGCCGTTGACCTCGTGGCCGTTGTAAACGTTCTCCACGTTGCCCTCGTAGCTGCCCAGCAGGGCCGTGACGCTGGCCTTGAGCTTGCCCGGCACGAGGGTGCCGCCGATGCCGAAGCTGGTGCGGTTCTCGTTGCCGCCGCCGAAGTGCGAGTAGTCGACGAAGCCGCTGGTTTCGTCCGGCACCGCCCGGGTGACGATGTTGAGCACGCCGGCCGAGGCATTCTTGCCGAACAGCGTGCCCTGCGGGCCGCGCAGCACCTCGATGCGCTCCAGGTCGAGCAGGTCCAGGGTGGCCATGCCGGGGCGGCCGTAGACCACGCCGTCGACCACGGTGGAAACGCTCGGCTCGACGCCCGGCGAGGTGCTGATGGTGCCCACGCCGCGGACGAACAGCGAGGTGTCCTTGTTCGAGGCGCCGGCGCGGTAGTTCAGCGTCGGCACTTCGCTGACGAGGGTCGAGACGTTGTTGCGGTTGTCGCGCTGCAGCTGCTCGCCGCTGATCACGCTGACCGCCACCGGCACCTTCTGCAGCGATTCCTCGCGGCGCGTCGCGGTGACGGTCACGGCATTGAGGGTGGGGGCCGCTTCCTCGGCCTTGGGCTGCTCGCCATCGGCGGCCTGCGCCGGCAGCTGCACGCCGCCCACCAGCGTGGCGATGGCCAGCGCCAAGGCGCTGAGCCGGGGGAATTGATCGTGGGCGTTCGCCCGGTACTGCTGAGTCATGGCCACTCCTGGATTGCCCTGGTCCGCCGCCAGCCTCTTGTGCGGGCCGCTGCGGCGCCTGTTCGCGGAAAACTTCACGAGCGCTCGCTCGTGCGAGTGGCCGATGGATGAAGAAGGCTTTTTGTCAGCGGCAAAGCTTGTTTGTTAGCGCTAACATCGGCGAGTATCCGGATCACGCTTTAGAGCGTCAAATACTGAAAAATTACTTTTATATTCCTGAAATGGAGGTCGTCACTGGACAGTCCCCGCAAGCGCCGCGGCGCCGGCCGCGTCACCCTCACCGCCGTGGCTGAGCGCGCTGGAGTGTCGGCCATCAGCGTGTCGCGCTACTTCAACCAGCCGGCGAGCCTTTCCGAGGAGCTGCGCGAGCGCATCGGCGAGGCGGTGGCGGCGCTGGGCTACGTGCCCAACCAGGTGGCTGGCGGGCTGGCCTCGGCGCGCGGGCGCATCGTCGGCATGGTGGTACCGAACATCTCCGGGCCGATCTTCGCCGACACCATCCAGGCCTTCAGCGACGTCCTGGCCGCGGCCGGCTACCAGCTGTTGCTGGCCTCCAGCTACTTCGACGGCGAGAAGGAAGAGAGCGCCGTGCGCGCCTTCCTCGGCTGGAACCCGGCGGCCCTGGTGCTGACCAGCCACTTCCACACCCCAACCTGCGAGAAGCTGCTGGAAGACGCCGATGTCCCGCTATTGGAAATGTGGGACTACCAGCCGGCGCGCCGGCCCATCCAGGTGGGCTTCTCCCACTACCAGGTGGGCGTGGACGCCGCGCGCTACCTGCACGGCAAGGGCTACCGGCGCATCGCCTTCGTGCAGAACAGCGCGCCGGGCGACTACAGCGCCCTGGACCGCCGCGACGGCTACGCCGACACTCTGCGCGCCCTGGGCCTGCAACCCTGGATGTTCGTGCCCACCGCCAGCGCCCCCTTCGAGGCCGGCAAGCAGGCGATGGAAGCGCTGATGGCGCGGCGCGAGCGCCCGGACGCCATCGTCTTCGCCAACGACAACCTCGCCGCCGGCGGCCTGCTCGCCGGGCAGCGTGCCGGCCTGCGCATCCCGCAGGACTGCGCGGTGCTCGGCTTCGGCGACTACCCCTTCGCGCCCATGCTGCTGCCCAGCCTCACCACCCTCAAGCCGCCGGCCCGGGAAATCGGCGAGATCGCCGCGCAGCGGGTGCTGCAGGCCATCGGCGCGCAGCCGGCGGAAGGGGTGGTGGAGCGCCTGAACCTGCTGCAGTGCCGGGTGGTGGAGCGGGAGAGCTGCTGAGGCAGCGAGGCGATGCCCATTGCCGTGGCCGCATGGGTTTCGCCAAGGCTCAACCCATCCTACGAAAAGCACTTCGGCGCGGCCGGTGCGAACAGCCTCGTGGGATGGGTTGAGCGAAGCGATACCCATCGCCGTGGCTGGTGCGAACAGGGGACCAGTCATATTGGCTGAAGGAAAGGCCATACGCCTGCCTAGCCGACGCTCCGTCGAGCCTCTAGACTCGTCCTACGCCCCGATCGCTACGAGTCGTGACCTTGCCCAGTGCAATAACAAGATCCTCGCCGCTCGCGCGCACACTCCCGACCCTGGCCCTGACGCTCTTCCTCGCGCTGCTGCCGGCCCTGGCGCTGGCCGGAGCGCGAGGTCTACGCCTACTTCTCCGGGGCCATCCTGCAGCCCTCGCGGAACATCCTGTTCATGCGCAAGGGTGACCCCGCCCGGGACGGTCTGCATGGCCTGCTGGACCTGTTGGGCACCTCGTTCCGCCTGGGCGCGCAGGTCGGCGTGAGCTACGGCGAGTCCTACCAGCAACTGCTCGCCAACCATGACTTCGCCAGCCGGGTATTCTTCAACCCCAGCCGCGGCAACCTCTGGCACATGATCGACAAGGGCCGCCTCGACGGCATCATCGCCGACGAGAACAGCGGCCTCTACGAGCTGGAGCAACTGGGCCTGAACGAACGCATCGGCCCCACCGCCGTGGTGGTTTCCAGCGATGCCGCGGAAGTCGCCTTCAGCAAGCGCACCACCACGCCGGCATTCGTCGAGCGCTATGCCCGGGCGATGCGCGAGCTGGTCGAGGGCGGGGAGTACCAGGCGATCCTGCAGCGCTATCTTAGCCCCCTGTAGGAGCGCGCCCTGCGCGCGATTTCGCGGGCAGGGCCCGCTCCTACAGGTCAGGCACGGTATGCCTCCCCCGTAGGTGCGGACCTTGTCCGCGATAACCGGATGCCCCGGCGCGGATCGCGGATGAGATCCGCTCCTACGCTGCCCCACCTACGCCGTTCCCCTGTAGGAGCGCGCCCTGCGCGCGATTCGCGGGCAGGGCCCGCTCCTACAACAGCGTCATGCGCCGGGCCTCAGCCCAACCCCTGCGCCCGCAGGTGCGCCTTCAGGGCCTCGATGAATACCCGCACCTTGCGCGTGTTGCGCCGGTGCGGCAGGAACAGCACGTGGATGGTGGCGCCGAAGGCGCTCTGGTCGCGCCAGCAGTCCGGCAACTGCTCCACCAATTCTCCGCGGGCCAGGTATGGCAGGGCGCTCCATTGCGGCAGGAACTGCACGCCGTGGCCGGCCTGCAGGCAGGCGAGCAGGAAGTCGTAGTTGTCGCTGGCCAGGCGCGGCACCGGCTGCTTCAGGCGGATGCGCTCGCCGTCGCGGTTCACCCACCAGAAGTTCCGGTTGAGCATGGGGTGGCGGAAGATCAGCCAGTCGTGCTCGGTGTAGTTCTCCAGGGTCACGTCCATGCCCTTGCGCGCCAGGTATGCGGGGCTGGCGCACAGCAGCAGGTGGTTCTCCAGCAGCGGCTGGGCGATCACCCCGGGCAGGTCGACGGGGCCGTCGCGCAGGGCCAGGTCGTAGCCACCTTCCACCAGGTCGGCGAACTCGTCCTGCAGGTCCACCTCCAGGCGCACCTGCGGGTATTCCTCGAGGAAGGCGCCGCACACCTGGTTGAGGAAGGCCGGGGCGAAGGAGGGCGGGGCGGCGATGCGCAGGGTGCCGCGCAGGTCCTTCTGCAACTGCTCCACTTCCGCGCCGGCCGCCTGCAGGTGCAGCAGCGCCTGGCGCGCGCCCTCCAGGTAGATCTGCCCGGCCTCGGTCAGCGCCATGCGCCGGGTGGTGCGCTCGAACAGCCGCGCGCCCAGTTCCGCCTCCAACTGCGCCACGCCCTTGGTCACCGCCGAGGGCGTCTTGCCCAGGTGTTCGGCGGCGCGGCTGAAGCCGCCGTGGTCGGCGGTGGCGACGAACATGGTCAGGGCGGTCATCTTGTCCATTTATCTATTCCTGTCAGGCACAGAAGTTGTGCAAAAATTCGGCATTAAAGCCGTGCCGGGCTTTGGTTAACCTGCGTTCACACAACAAGAACCTGGGCGAACCCATGAAAATACTGATTCCGGCGCTGGTGTCCATGGCCTGTGTTTTTTCCTCAGCGGAAAGTATGGCCGCCGCTGACCTCATCCTCCATGGCGGCAAGGTCTACACCGCCGAGCCCGGCCAGGGCCTGCAGCAGGCGGTGGCCATCGAGAACGGCAAGGTCCTGGCGGTGGGCAGCGACGAGCAGGTGCTGCGCCTGAAGGCCGCCGGCACGCGCATCGTCGACCTGCAGGGCAAGGTGCTGATGCCCGGCTTCATCGACTCCCACAGCCACACCGTGAAAGGCGGCCTGCAGATGCTCCAGGCCAACCTCGACGGCGAACTGCTGCCGGTGCCCGAGCTTGAGAAAAAGCTGCGCGAATGGCGCGACAACGGCAAGGCGAAGCGCGGCGAGTTCCTCAGCGTCGGCGGCCTGCCGTCCACCTACTGGGGCGACATCCCGGCGCTGGAGAAGACCTTCAACCAGGGTGAATGGGCCCAGGTGCCGATCCTCTTCGTCGGCTGGGACCTGCACACCGGCTGGGCCAACCAGGCCATGCTGAAACTCGCCAAGGTGGACGCGGCGAAAGTCGCAACGCTCAAGGGCGAGGAGAAAGCCACCCTCGGCGTCCACGCCGACGGCACCCCCAACGGCTTCCTGGTGGACGCCGGGCTCTACCCGCTGCAGGCCCTGCTGCCGCTGCCCAGCACCGAGGAGCTGACCCGCGGCGCCTACGCCGCGCTGCGCTACTACAACAGCCTGGGCATCACCGCCTGGATGGACCCGCTGGCCAACGAAATCCCCGGCGCCGACATCACCAACGCCTCCACAGGCGTGCTGCCGATCTACAAGGCGCTGGCCGAGAAGGGCGACCTGTCCGCCCACGTCGCCGCGCTGCTGATGGCCGACGCCAAGGCCACCCCGAAGGACCTCGACGAGCTGGACAAGGTGCGCCAGCAGTTCCTCGGCGTGCCCAACCTGACGCTGCCGGGCATCAAGGTCTTCGCCGACGGCGTGGCCGAGGTGCCGGCGCAGAGCGCGGCCATGCTCGAGCCCTACAAGAACTCGCACAAGTTCGGCGAACTGCTGATCGACCCCAAGCACTTCGGCGAGCTGGTCAGCGCCGCCGACGCCCGCGGCTGGCTGGTGCACGTGCACGCCATCGGCGACCGCGCCATCCACGAGGCGCTCAACGGCATGGCCCAGGCGCGCCGCGACCGCCACAGCGGCATCCCACACTCCATCACCCACCTGCAGATGGTCAACCCCAAGGACTTCGACCGCTTCAGGCAGTTGGACGTGATCGCCTCCATGCAGCTTTACTGGGCCAGTGCGGATGAATCGAGCATCGACCTCGTCAAACCCTACGTGGACGCCATGGTCTTCATGTACACCTACCCGGCCCATTCCCTGCTCAAGCACGGCGCCACCCTCGCCGGGGCCAGCGACTGGCCGATCACCACGCCCGATCCGTGGAAGGCCATCTACCAGGCGGTGACGCGCAAGGGCCCGAAGGGCGTGCTCAACGCCGACGAAGCCATCGACCGCCAGGTGATGTTCCAGGCCTACACCCTCAACGCCGCGCGGATGATCCGCCTGGAAGACAGCATCGGTTCGCTCAAGCCCGGCAAGCAGGCCGACATGGTGGTGCTGGACCGCGACGTCTTCACCGCGGAACCCGAAGCCCTGCGTGACACCCAGGTGCTGACCACCTGGTTCGCCGGCCGCGAAGTCTACAGCCGGCCGCTGACGGCCCAGCGCTGATCAGCCGGGCGGGGAAGCCCGCCCAGCGTTTTTCCAAATCGACAAAGGAGCCTTGCAGTGATCATCCATTCCTTCGTGAGCGAAACCCGCGAGCCGTTCGAGCGCGGGCGGCAGATTGGAGAGCGGTGGGCGGAACAGATTCGGCGCACCGTGGCGCTGTACCTCGACTTCTTCCCCCGCGTGGGCGTGCCCGCCGAGCAGGTGCGCGGCATCGGCGAGGCCAGCCTGGCCGCGCTGGACGCCTGGTGCCCGGCGCTGGCCCGGGAGGTCGAAGGCCTGTCCGCCGGCGTGCAGCTGCCGCTGTGGCAACTGGCGGCGCTGAACGCGCGCACCGAAATCCTCGCGGTGATGCCGGCGCAGCCGCTGGAAGGCGAGTGCTCCACCGCGGTCTACGCGCCCCATGGCGCCGCCGCGCCGCTGAGCATCCAGACCTGGGACTGGCACGACAGCCTGGTGCCCCACGGCCTGCTGCTGCAGCTGGTCGCCGGCAGCGGGCTGACGGTCAAGCTGTTCACCGAGTTCGGCATGCTCGGCAAGATCGGCGTCAACAGCGCCGGCCTGGGCATGCACTTCAACATCCTCCACCACGCCGGCGACAACAGCGAGGCCGGGGTGCCGGTGCATGCCATCGCCCGCCGCGTGCTGGAAGAGGCCACCAGCGTGGCCGAGGCCATCGAGCTGGTGGGCTCGGCCCGCGTCAGCGCCTCCACCGTGCTGACCTGCTTCAGCCGCGACGACGCCGAACTGCGCGCCGCCAGCATCGAGATGAGCCCGGCGGCCACCGCCGTGGTGCCGCCGCGCGCCGACGGCTGGGTGCTGCACACCAACCACTTCGTCGACCCGCAGCAGGCCCGCGGCGAGCGCACCGCCGACGTTTCCACCACCTACGCGCGCTTCGACCACCTGGCGGCCATGGCCCCGGGCATGGCCCGCGAGGGCCTGGCGCAGCGCGCCGAAGCCTTCTGCGGCGAGGCCGGCGAGCAGGCGGTGGTGTGCTTCCACCCGGACCTGTCGCAGCCGGACACCGAGCGCTGGGAAACCCTGCTGACCATCGGCCTGGACAGCGTCGGCTGCAACCTGGAGTACCACGCCGGCAACCCGAAGGCCCTGGCCCGCGACGGCTCCCTGCGCTTCTGAGCTGAACGACCCACCCCCGCGGCGGCCATCCGGCCGCCGCGCGGAACACTGCTGCCACAAGAACAAGAGCAGACCACCATGATCGACCACACCCCCACGCCCGGCGCGCGCTCGGCGTTCAAAACCTTCTGCGTTTCCGGCATGGGCACCGCGCTGGAGTTCTACGACTTCGTCATCTACGGCTACGCCGCCGCCCTGGTCTTCCCCAAGCTGTTCTTCCCCGGTATGGACCGTCTCACCGCGGTGCTGGTGGCCTTCGCCGCCTTCGGCGCCGGCTTCTTCGCCCGGCCCCTGGGCGGCGTGGTGTTCGGCCACCTGGGCGACCGCTACGGGCGGCAGAAGGCGCTGGTAGCCACGCTGCTGCTGATGGGCATGAGCACCCTGCTGATCGGCTTCCTGCCGGACTACGCCAGCCTCGGCATCGCCGCGCCCATCCTGCTGGTGGGCCTGCGCCTGGTGCAGGGCTTCGCCGCGGGCGGGGAGTGGGGCGGCGCCGCGCTGTTCGGCATCGAGGTGGCGCCCCGCGGCCGCCGCGGCCTGTGGGGCAGCTTCACGAGCATGGGCATCGGCATCGGCGGCATTTTCGGCTCCGCGGTGTTCGCCCTGGTCAGCCTGGCCTTCGACGACGACCTGGGCGGCATCGCCTGGCGCATCCCGTTCTGGCTCGGCGGCGTGCTGGTGCTGGTCGGCCTCTACGCGCGCCTGCAGAACCCGGCGCCGGCGCAACCGGCCAAGGCCCAGCCCAAGGCGCGCCTGCCGTTGCTCGAAGCCCTGCGCCAGCACCCGCGCGAACTGCTGCTGTGCACCGGCATCGCCTTCGGCTACATCACCGTGGCCTACATCAGCACCTTCTTCCTCGCCTACGCCACCGACATCGGCTACAGCAGCAGCCAGGCCTTGCTGTTCGACTTCGCGCTGTCCATCGCCATCGTCATCTCGGCGCCGTTCTTCGGCCACCTGTCCGACCGCTACGGTCGCCGCACGGTGATGATCTTCGGCGCGGCCATCATGGCCCTGGGGCTGTTCGCCTTCTTCCCGCTGCTGGGCACCCACCACCTGGCGCTGGCCCTGCTGGCCTACCTGGCCGTGGGCTTCTTCATGGGCGCCACCCAGGGCCCGATCCCGGCCTTCCTCGCCGAACAGTTCCCGCGGCGGATGCGCTATTCGGGTATTTCCGCCAGCTATCAGCTGGGGGCTGCCCTGGGTGGTGGTACCGCTTCCAGCGCGGCTACCGCGATCCTTATCGCCAGTGGTCACCAGCCGGTCTACGTGGCGCTGTATGGTGCGGCGGCGATGGCGCTGGTGGCGGTTTGTTCGTTGGTGATGCGTGAGACGGCGTATCTGGAGATGGATGAAGTGGACAGGGGCGTGGCGTCGACGGGGGAGGGGGTGCGTAGTTTGTCCTGAGGCGGGGAGCTTTTTTGTAGGAGTGAGCTTGCTCGCGAATGGAGTCAACCGGCGGTGGTGGTGCTTTGGGTTGACTCCGTCCCCTCTCCCCAGCCCTCTCCCTGAAGGGAGAGGGGGCTAGTCCGTGCCGAGAGAGGGAATGGTTTCAGCCGGAAACCTTCGGTGTTGCCGGCTGACTCCAGAACACCCAAACACACCGAACGGTCCCCTCTCCCTTCAGGGAGAGGGTTAGGGAGAGGGAGCGGTATCAAGCCCAGCTCCAGCGCAATCAGGTAACTCTGTTCGCGAGCAAGCTCGCTCCTACAAAAAACCAGAACCCGAAGCCCGAAGCCAAAGCCCCCAACCTCAAACCGCCCCCCGCCGCCGCACCCCGGGCACCAACCCCAGCACCAACGCACACCCCGCCAAAATGATCAGCGCCCCCAGCCCCTGCACCAGCGACAGCGGCTCGTGCAGCCACAGCGCCCCCACCAGCACCGCCACCACCGTCACCACGAACTCCACGCTGATGGTGCGGGTGGCCCCGATGCGGGCGACCAGGTGGAAGTACACCACGTAGTTGAAGGCGCTCATCATGCAGCCGCACAGCAGCAGGTAGAGCACGTCCAGCACCGAGGGCACGCCCGGTGGCGGCACCCAGTACAGCAGCGGCAGGGTCAGCAGCCCGCCCACCAGGAAGGCGCCGCAGGTCACCTCCCAGGGGCCCGCCGTGCGCAGACGCAGCGCCGCGTAGTTGCTGCCGAAGGCCGCGCACACGCCGCCGAAGATCGAGGCCGCGCAGCCGAGCATGAAGGAAGGCGTCACCGGCACCGCCGGGAAGCCCACCAGCAGGAGCATGCCCAGCAGCCCCAGGGCCAGCCCGAAGGCCCCGGCCAGGGTGATGCGCTCCAGCCCCCAGAGGCGGCCGATGACCATGGAGAACAGCGGGATGGCCGCCACGAAGATCGCCGCCATGGCGGTGCCGATCAGCGGCGTGGCGAAGGTCATGCCGATCAACTGGCCGGCCACCGTGGTGGCGCCCAGCACGCACAGCGGCCGCCACAGGCCGCGGAAGTTCAGTACCCGCCCGCTCAGCCGCGCCGCCGCCAGCAGGGTGAGGCTGGCGATCAGCGCGCGGAAGCTCACCGCGCCCACCCAGCCGAAGCCGGCTATCGCCTTGAGCAGCACCAGGAACGACAGGCCCCAGGCCACAGCGAGATACAGGTAGGCGACGAGATCGCGAGGTTGCATGGGGCACCGGCAGAAAAGGGAAGGGGACACGCGAAAGCGCCCCGGCGGGGCGTGCCTATCTTGTCCGAACGGCCAGCTCGGCGGGAAGGGGGCTGTCGCTTCTGGCTGCCTGCATGCCGCAGCGATGCCGGCCGGCGTGTATTAGGAAAACTGATCGCGCATTCGCTGAAATCATCGGAGTCGATCTGGAGTGCGCCCCGCCGCGGTGCTAGAAATAGCCCGCGCCAGCCCCTTCGACTGCCGATAGAGAGACGCCCCGATGCAACCCGTACTGCCCCTGATCGAGCCCCAGGTCGCCCGCCTGGCCCCCGGCTTCCGCGCCCTGAGCCTGACGGTCGAGGCCGCGCCCATCCTGCACCCGGAGGTGGCCGGCCAGGCCGTGGAGCGCGCCTGCCGGGTGCTGCTCGACGGCGGCCCGGCCTGGGCCGAGGCGCATATCGCCGCCTGGGCCGAGGTGTTCCGTGGCTTCGGCGCCAAGCCCCAGCGCACCCCCTGCTCGGTGGAAGCCCTGCGCAAGCGCGTGCTGCGCGACGGCAGCCTGCCGAGCATCGACCCGCTGGTCGACCTCTACAACGCCATCAGCATCCAGTACGCGCTGCCGGTGGGCGGCGAGAACCTGGCCGCCTACGTCGGCATGCCGCGGCTGGCCATCGCTGACGGCAGCGAGCCGTTCGACACCTTCAAGGAAGGCCAGCCGGCCAACGACCCGCCGCTGCCCGGCGAAGTCATCTGGCGCGACGACCTGGGCGCCACCTGCCGCCGCTGGAACTGGCGCCAGGGCGTGCGCACGCGCCTGGACGCCGAGGCCCGGCAGATGTGGTTCATCCTCGAAAGCCTGCCGGCCATGCCGCTGGAGGCCCTGCACGAAGCCGGCGAGCGCCTGGCCGAGGGCCTGCGGCAGATGATGCCGGGCGTGCGGGTGGAGCAGCGGCTGGTGAGCGCCACCGGAGCGAACTGACCCGGCTACCCATTGCCCATCAAAGCCGAAGGCCGGAGCCCGCGCCTCCACAAGGAAGCACAGGCCCCGGCCTTCGGCCATCCAGGCGGCGCGATCAGCCGCCGCTACGCTCGGCCCGTTGCTGGGCCAACTCGTACAGGTGGCGCGCCTCGCCGGCCAGCGGCACCAGCGCCGAAGCCAACCGCGAGGTTTCCTGCACCAGCACGTCGTCGCCATCGTGGCATTCCAGCACGTGCAACAGGTCCTCCAGCGCCGCCAGGCGGCGCGCGGCGGCATCGTACAGATGCGCCGCGGGCGCGCCGGCATTCACAAACAGAACATCCTCGAAGGACTGATGGTGCAGTGGCACCAGTTTCGGATCAGCCATGGCACACCTCCAGGGCGAGGGCGCAGGGCAGGGGGGACGGCAAGGTGAACACAGCAAGATGTAAGCGACAGTGCATTTCCGTTGCTCCTTCTGGGAGGGAGAAACCGCCAGCCCGGAAAGAGGGGCGGCGGATCGTGCGGGGGTCGCAGTACCGGGACGAAACGCGCAAAGAACCGGCCAGGCTTCGGGGCCTGCCCCGCACGACCCGCCATGACTGCACGATGCAGCAGGCAAGAAAAAGCGCCTTTGCAGGTGCCGAGGCGCTTCGTGCACGCAATTCATCCGACGGGCTGCGACACCCGGCCACGGGATTGACCGTGACAGGGAGCGAATCTAGCGACGGCCTTTGTAGGCCCACAAGGGAGAATGTGGGTGGGAAATTTCAGGTGAATCCGCAGCCCGCATCACAGGCCGAAGAGGTAGCCCAACACAGCCGCCGTCATGGCCAAAGCCGACACCACAAAGGCCGGCCTGGACGTAACCAGCCTCAAGAAAAGCTGCCGGTTCCGCCGACGTATCTCCACCAACTCCCGCGCCGCCTCCGGATGAATGTCCCGGAGAAGCTGCTGGCTGCTATAGATCAAATGCCGCGCCTGCCCAAGCTCGCTCGCATTCAGGCAGACAATGGAAAACATCGCCTCACCCTCTGGGTTGACGCCGGTGTTGAAGACATAAGAATCCAGCCCATGCCTGCGCAGCGCCGAGTTCAGGTACTCGGCGAGGGCTTCTTCCTTGAAGTCGAGGAGGGTGTACATGGGGTAGTCCGCCTATTCGTTTTGTGCGCGCCTCAGACGGCAAGGCAGGACGTCACCATATCGTCGAGCATGTCCACCAGTTCAGGATCCATGAAGCGGTAGTCATCGGGAATATCCAGAACGTGAAGCCGCTTGTGTTCAAGCAGCCGGGCATATTCCGCCCGCAGACGATTCAGGTGCTTGCGCTCCATCACGAAGATCACATCGGCCCAACGGATATCCGCCGGGCCGACGGGTTTGCGGGCGTTCGGGCTGGTGCCTGCCGAACGGGCATCGAAGCCGGGCCGGCGGCGCCAGATAGCTTCCGCGGTAGGGCTGCGCCATTGATTTCGGCTGCAGATGAAAAGCAGGTTGGTCACTCTTGATCCAGCAGTTGTTGGACGGTGCGGATGGGATAACCCAGGCCAAGTTGGCGGGCCCTGAACAGCTTGTCGGCACGGGTATATAACAGCTTCCAGTTCTTTTCCGGCCGGGGCCGCGGCGGATGAAACGCCTTTTGGGGGGCATGTCTACGGGCCTGCGAGCGTCTCCAGGCGCGAGTTCTTTCCATGGTCATATCCTCGTGAATACCGGGTTCAGCAGCCGCGGTAATACGGGATGGGGCGTATGGTAGGCGTGAATTGGTGCGCTGGCCAGGATGGGTGAGACTGCGATTGCTCCTAGCCGAGCCTGGAACTGCCATGTACTTGTCTGTTGTTTACTGCAAGCGTCGGATTTGGGTCGCTAGCTGCCTCTAGCGTGGGGCACCAATCGGCCAGAAGTGGCCATTCAGCCCCTTTTCCTGAAATGCGCCAGCGTAAGTGAGTCCGGCAACGAGCAAACCCTGGCCGTGCGGACAAGAAATTAACGTGGCTGTTTGCCTTTACCCACAAGGTCAGTCTGGATAATGTGACGGAGGACACAGGCCACAAACCTAGGAGGCAGCGCTAACCCTAGGTGCCACGGTTTGGGCAGGGTTGGACTGGTTTCGTCGCCATGGAGTCGGTATGGAAATGGATTGGGAAACGCTGCTAGACGAGCTGTGGAGCTATGCCGCATCGGATCCAAAAGAGTTGGAGACGAAGATTCGTTCGTGCCTGAAAGGCCACTCCTCCGAAGGCTTACTCCAAGCCATTTCGCTTCTGATTACTCAAGGGCAGCATGCCACCGCCAGAGCACTCCTCACCGAGTTTCTGAAAAGTCATCAGTCAGTGGACGATATCCAGCGCAGGCTTGAATTAATCCTGCACTTTAAAAAGCATCGTACCCCACAAATGCTCTCGATCAAGAGCAAGCAACGCAGCAAAGATCTGCTCATCAAAGACGTCAACGACTTGGTCGCGTCTGGAAAGTTGCAGGCTGCTGAGTTGCTTCTTCTAGACGCAGTTGAAGCGCTTGAAGAATCTGATTCCCTGAATCTGCTCAGCCGTGTGTACATGCTGCAGCGGCGCCCCGTGGATGGGGCAAAGGCTATGCAGCGTGCTCTCCTCCTGAAACGCCAACAACAGGCCTTTGTCGAGGTTGAACCTGAGGAATCGATAGACGACTTGCCAACAGACCGTGACCTGGAATTCCTCAATGACTCAGCTGAGCGCCTAACACCCCTAGAAAACCCAACAGCCCCGACCAATAAGGCGTTGACTGAGACAGTCGATGATTCATTCAGCTTCATTCAGAACACAGCGTCTGAATACCCCTCATTGAAAACTAACGGTTGGTGGGAGGGGCAATCAGAATCAATGCCATCTGAGGCTTCAATATGCCTCAATGAACCTGAGGCCGATGAAGAATCTGATACGGCTCCAGTTGCCACAGACGGTGCCTCTGATGAGCATGCGAATGGGGATGAGAACTCCCAGTCTTCCTCCACAAATAACACTCTCAAGCTCGCCCATCCACGGAAGGAGACAGAGGTTGGAGAAGCGTCAGCCAAGGTCAAGGTATTCAACAAGTCAGGGCGCTCACTAATCTCTGTTCGAGCAACAGATTTGACCGCTCCAGAACCATCGGATTCTGATGAGTCTCAATTGCAGCCAGCGCCATTGCCGGCCCTGGAAGTTCCTGCTTGCACGTCTCAAACTCACAATGATGTATCTGACGAGAACGATGAGGATGAGGAATACCTGACGCCAACCGAGCTAGAGCTGAACACCCCGAGCTTGCTCCTGCCGAGTTTGAGGCTTGACGATCCGGAAGATCACATCGATTTTGATCATGACTTGCAGGATCTGTCGATTTTCGAGCTTGGGGCTGAACAGGAAGAAGACCTCCATAGTGTTGTGGATGACTTTCGTGACCTTGAAGATGACTATGCGGCTTACGCCTTTGACCCGGATGAAGTCTTTGACAGCGAGGAGACTCTGGTTAGCGAGCCCGATAATGGGCCTGTCGAAAAACTCTCCCGCGAAGATCGTGCGCTCCAGAAAGCCGCTGAGTTGATCGGAAAAACCAATTGGCCGCTTAGTACGCTGCCTCTGGTTCAACAGATTTTTTTCACGAGCGGAGGCGGGCAGACACGCCTTGCCCTTGAAAGAGAAATCGAAAAAGGGATGACTCCCGCCGAGTTGGTTCTGGCAGCTCATATCAAGGTAGTCTGGGCAGAGAACGACATTTACTGGATGGCTTTTGATAAAACCGGCAGCAGTCGTCTGTCTCACTATGTACTGTCCTGGCCGACAGCCTTGCTGATTATCCGTTCTTTTGAATCTCTGCCACAAGTGGAAGAAATCGAGGTCTTCCTCGAAAATATTTTTACATCCTGGTACGAGAACATCACCCTGCGTCGCGCGTTTAAAGCGTTTGCCCAGTATCTGTGGTTCCGGTTTGCCAATTTGGAAGGTTGCTTACCTGCCAATCAGCTCTTTGACTTCTGCGACCCTCACGAACTGCCTGCTGAGGAGTACAGCGATCTGGGTCTGTGCGACACCCTGGAGTACGAGAAAACCAAAATCCTTAAGGCGTATGGTGTATTTCAAACCAAGCACCCGCAGGAGCCCGGCTGCTACTTCAGTGACAAGCCGCCAATTGTAGTAGAAACACCATCGATCTTTTCCAAAAAGCGTTCGAAGAAACCGGCTGAAGACGCTGGTAAGCCTAGCGACATTGGGGCCGAGGAAGAGAGCATTGACGATGATTCGCAAGGCGCTCCACCTCAGTGGTCAGCTGCTTCGCCCGCATCTGCCTTGCACGCACAAAGTACCGACCAACCCTCGCCAAGCATTGAACCGTAAGGATAAAGGACTAGCTCATGAAGCCCCTCAATCTTACCCACGTTCCAGGTTGCTGGGTCAGCCAAACATTACCCAGCGGCCAGAATGAACGCCGGGGCATCGTCAAAATGGCCATTGCTAAAGAAGCCGAAGATCAGCTTCAGGTTCACTGGTTCAGTCCGGAGAAGAAACTGGCTTATGTTGATGCATCTGCCGTGCGCTCGGGCTTTCAAAATGGCATGGACGTGGTCGACGAAACCCCAGGGAACGGTATTCGCTCACTAGGACAGGGCGTCATCATGCAGCAGCGTACCTTGGCAGGCAGCGAGCAAGTATTGGTCGATTTTCCTGAGCGTGGTGAGCGTCATTGGCTGCCTTATCAATACCTGCGTCAGGTAAAGGGCGTTAAGCATCGCTTTGTCACCGCCAGCAAAGGCGAAGTACACGATGCTGAGCGTATGCGCCTGCGCATGCTAGCCCATGCCATCAAAGTATGGAATGAAAACACCGGCGCCCTTTCCCACCTAGGGATTGATCCTCTCCCTCACCAGATTCATCTGGTGCACCACATCCTCGCTTCCGGCAATTTCAATTGGTTGATTGCGGATGACGTGGGATTAGGTAAGACCATTGAGACCGGCATGCTGTTGCATGCGTTGAGGCAACGTGACTTGGTCAAGCGCATCCTGCTGATCACTCCCGCAGGGCTCACCAAACAATGGAAAGAAGAGCTCTACGATAAGTTCCAGCTGGATGAATTCAGAATTTACGGGGAGGACTTTTCTATTGATGAGCCCCGCGAATGGAGTATGTATAAATTTGTCATCGGCTCCATGGACCGACTCAAACAGGAGGATCACTTGGAAAGTCTGCTCCAAGCGGAGCCCTGGGATCTGGTGATTTTTGACGAAGGGCATCGGCTCAGCCGCCGCCAGTACGGGCAGAAACTGGACAGCTCTGAACGCTATGACCTGGCGAAGAACTTACGCAGCCAAACCAAGCACATGCTGTTACTGAGTGCGACCCCTCACCAGGGTATGCAGGATAAGTTCGTCGCACTGCTAGAGCTGCTGCGCCCTGAGCGCCGTAGCGAACTGATGGCGCTCAACCTGAAGCCTGAAATTCTGCACGACATGGTATTTCGTAACCACAAAGCTGACGTAACTGACGCAGAAGGGAACTTCATCTTCCAAGGCAAGATCACCAAGGCTTTGAAAGTGCCTAACAGCCCGGAGTCCGTCGAGTTCGATAAAACGCTTCAGGACTATCTGCGTAAAGGCTATGCCGCAGGTGAGTCGCTAGGCCGTAAAGGCAACGCCATTGGGTTCGTCATGACGGTTTATCGTAAACTGGCGGCCTCCAGCGCAGCAGCCATTCACCGGGCCCTGTGTAATCGCCTTCAGCGCCTGATCGACGATCAAGCAAACGGTACGTCTACAGACGAGCCCAGCGATGAGCGCTACCTAGGTGAGTGGGAAGAACAGTTCACCAGCGATGCACGTGAGTTCTTTGCCGGTGAAATCCAGTTGTTGGAAGACCTCATTGAAGAGGCCTCTGCACTGAAGGCCAACGACCTCAAACTGGAAAAGTTCATTGACGACATCATCGTCAAAATTCACGTAGCCAACCCTGACGAGAAAGTGCTGATTTTTACCGAATACCGCACCACCCAGAATTACCTGTTGGAGGCTTTGACTGAGCACTATGGCAGCGGCCAAGTCGAGCTAATCAATGGCTCCATGCAGCATGCTGAGCGGCGGGAAGCCATTAAGCGCTTTGAGGAACAGGGGCGCTTTCTGATCTCGACTGAGGCGGGTGGGGAAGGCATAAACCTCCAGAGCAAGTGCCACATCATGGTCAACTATGACTTGCCCTGGAATCCCATGCGCCTTGTACAGCGCATTGGCCGCCTGTATCGCTATGGACAGAAGAAGAAGGTTGTTGTGTTCAACATCCAGCAAACTGACAGCCTGGATCAGAATATCGTCGACCTAATGTATGAGCGAATCGACAGCGTGGTGACTGACCTGGCCGAGGTTCAACAGCATGAATTCAATGATGGCCTGAAAGACGAAATCCTAGGTCAACTGGCCGAGTTGATCGATGTGGAAGATATCCTGCAACAAGCCACAAAACTTGGCATCGACCGAACCCGAGAGCGTATCGATGAAGCGTTGAAACAGGCTCGCAGTGCTGCCGCCATACAACGAGAACTGTTTGTCCACGCCGCTACCAGCGACCCAAATGAACTGCGTGACGAGCTGGAAATCACTATCGAGCATCTCTACAGCTTCGTCTTGGGAATGTTCGAACAACTGGGCATCGAGGTCGCGGAACGCAGCCATAAAGAGCGGCTTTTGCGTATTAGATTGTCCGAGCAGGTGATGCGCGACATGGGGCTTTCCCCCAAAGCCTCTCAGCGTATGGACGTGACCTTGGATCGCATACTGGCCACAAACCGGCCTGACACCCACATGCTCGACCTCAACTCCAAGCTGATGCAGTACCTGCTGGGGAAGGCCTGTGAGTACGACTTTGGAGGTTTGGCTGCGATGCTGAAAGCGCCAGAACTAGGGGAAGGGGCTCTACTTGGAGCCATGCTGCGCTGGCAAGGCCCACAGGGCAAACGCATGCGACAAGAGTTTGTAGCCATTCAGATTAACGGCGGCAAAGCCAAACTAAACCCTGCAAAAGCCAGCCAATGGCTGCTGACACCTGCCGAGCACAGCACTTTGAACCCCGACACTGAAGCCTCAAAATTGCTGTTCAAAGCCGCAGAGGAAATGGCTAACCAGCGACTGGCAGATGCCAGTAACCGCTACCTGATGCCAGAGAACTTGGCCTGGGCCGCTGCAGGCTGGACGCAGTAGCACTGAGCTAGCTCACTTTAGATCTAAGCGCCGCTCTGTTTTACTTGGAGAAGAGACAAGTTATCTATTGGGCAGAATGACCGCTTCTGGCCGAAAGCGGACATTCAAAGCAGAAAACGGGGCCGGCGCTGGCGAGCATCAGGATGTGCACCAGGGTACCTGCTGGCGCCATGACATGGAGAGGGCGTAGTGTCGGGCGATAATCAGGACGATTTGGAGCAGTCGGATGGTGCTTGTCAGGACGGTTGCCTTCACTGCCATCTGGGTGGCCTTCTGGTATTTCAGCTCGACCTTCTACATGGGATATATCCATGACGTCGGCGGTGCTTATTGGTCCATGGGCGTTTACGCGCTCCCCGTTTTTGTCCTGGCCTATACAGCCGCTGATTGGAAACTCGCACGCACGTCATATGGCCGAAGGCATCCTTCGTTGACCTTTGCAGGTCTGTGCGCTCTCGGCGTTGCCCTCTATTGGCCAGGCACCATGGCCGTTCTGTGGGGTGCCAAGTACCTCGCTTCATACGGATAGCAGTGGCTGGTCTGTCCTGTCGGCGATTGGTCCGTTCCGTGGAGCAGCCCCGTAGGATGGGTTGAGCGAAGCGATACCCATCGCCACAGCCGCGTGCGAAGTGCGCCCTGGCGCACCTGGGGGCGGGGAGTTCCGCCAGGCGGCTTGATTCGGAAAAGGCTTACGCAAGGGGGCTGGAACTCCTCAAGGCCTCACGCCGAGTAGGGGAATAGAGTCCGCCGGGTCAACGATTACCCCGCGCGAGCCCCCGATATGGACATCCGCCGCTCTCTCCACCAGGCCATCGCCAGCGCCCTGGCCGGCCTTCTGTTCCTCAATCCGATAGTCGCAGCCGCCGCCCAACTGGCGGTGGACGCGGCCGCCGGTGGCAACACCAGCCTGGGCGCAGCGGGCAACGGCGTGCCCATCGTCAACATCGCCACGCCCAACGGCAACGGCCTCTCGCACAATAAATTCAGCGACTACGGCGTTGGCCAGCAGGGGCTGATCCTCAACAACGTCACCGGCAAGACCGCCAGCACCCAGCTGGGCGGGATCATCATCGGCAACCCCAACCTCAAGGGCCGGGCGGCGCAGAAGATCCTCAACGAAGTCACCGGGGCCAGTCCCTCGCAGCTCAAGGGCTACACCGAAGTGGCGGGGCAGGGCGCCCACGTCATAGTCGCCAACCCCCACGGCATCACCTGCAATGGCTGCGGCTTCATCAACACCCCGCGCGCCACCCTCACCACCGGCAAGCCGATCCTGGCCGGCGAGCGCCTGCAAGGCTACGACGTGAATGGCGGCGAGATCGCCATCGAAGGCGCCGGGCTCAACGCCAGCAACCTCGACCAGTTCGAACTGATCACCCGCAGCGCCAAGCTCAACGCCGACCTGTACGCCAAGCAACTCACCGTGGTGGCCGGCCGCAACACGGTGGACGCGCAAACCCTGGCCGCCACCGCCAAGCCCGACGACGGTAGCACCAAGCCGCAACTGGCCATCGACAGCTCCGCCCTGGGCGGCATGTACGCCAACACCATCCGCCTGGTCGGCACCGAACAGGGCGTGGGCGTGAAGCTGGCCGGCAACATGGCGGCCAGCGCCGGCGACATCCGCATCGATGCCAACGGCAAGCTGGAACTGGCCCAGGTAGCGGCCAGCGGGGACCTGGCGCTGAAAGGCCAGGACGTGGCGCTGAACGGCCCGGCCTATGCCGGGGGCAGTGCCAGCGTGCAGGCCAGCGGTACGCTGAGTAATGCGCAGAGCCTGGCGGCGGGCTCGGCCATCGAACTGAAGGCCAACCAGCTCAGCAACGACGGCGTGATCGAGGCCGGCGTCAATGCCGACAACAGCCGCAACGCCCGCGGCGACGTGGCGATCGATGCGCAGAACCTGCGCAACAGCGGCAGCCTGATCGCCACGCGCCAGCTGCAGGCCCGCGCTGCTGTGCTCGACAACCGCAACGGCCAGATCGGCGGCCAGCATATCCACATCAGCGGCGGTGCCCTGGACAACCGCCTCGGCCTGTTCGCCGCCGAACAGAGCCTGCGCCTGGACCTGGCCAGCCTGGACAACCGCGAGCAGGGCCTGCTGAGCAGCCAAGGCGGGCTCACGGGACGCGTCGGCAGCCTGAACAACCAGCAGGGCGGCATCACGGCCCGGGCCGTCGAACTGCAGGGCGACAGCCTCGACAACCGCGGCGGCCAACTGTACGCCGAGACCGAACTGGCGTTGGACCTCGGCGCCAACCTGGATAACCGCGGCGGGCGCCTGGAAGGCCAAGGCGTGCAGGTGCGTACCGCCAACCTGGACAACTCCGCCGGCGGCATCCTCAGTGGCGCCGGGGGCTTGCTGCAACTGGCCACCGGGCACTTCGACAACCGCGCCGGCATCGCCCAGGGCGCCGCGCTGCGGCTCGACGCCGACAGCATCGCCAACAGCGATGGGCACCTGGCAGCCACCCACGGCGACGCCCGGGTGAACAGCGCCGGCTTCGACAACCGCGCCGGCGGCCTCTTCGCCAGCCAGGCCCTGGCCCTGTATGCCGGCGACTTCCTCAACCACGGCGGCCAGGTTGGCGCCCGGGACATCGACTTCAGCCTGCGCGGCACGCTGGACAACACCCACGGCCTGATCGAAGCCGGCAACCAACTCACCCTCACCGCCGCCGGCCTGTCCAACGCACAGGGCCGCGTGCGCGCCCTTGGCCAGCAGGGCGCCACGCGCCTGAGCATCGGCGGCTTGCTGGACAACCGCGAAGGCCTGCTGGAAAGCGCCGCTGCCGACCTGCTGCTCGCCAGCGGCGACCTGCGCAACGACGATGGTAGTGTGCGCCACCTGGGCAATGGCGGGTTCGGCATCGACCTGGCGCAACTGGGCCTTGCGGGCGGCAGCTTCGTCACCAACGTCGCGCTGAACCTGAGCGCGGCCAGCTGGAGCAACCGCAGCAGCCTGCAGGCGCGCGAACTGAGCCTGGATATCGGCCAGTTGGAACAAGCGGCCGAGGGACGTCTACTGGCCAGCCAGGCCCTGCGCGGCACGGGCGGCGACTGGCGTAACGCCGGCCTGATCGCCAGCGACGGAGACCTGGCGCTGAACCTGGGTGGACGCTACAGCGGCAGCGGCCAACTGAGCAGCCTGGGCGAGCTCGGCCTCGATGCCGCCAGCCTTGCCCTCGATGGCAGCGCCAGCATCATCGGCGGTGGCGCCACCCGCATCAGCATTGGCGGCAGCCTGGACAATGCCGGTCGCATCACCGCGGCCGGCGACCTGCTGGCCCGCGCGGCCAGCCTGAACAACACCGGCACCCTGGGCAGCGCCGCCGACCTGCGGATCGAGAGCGCGGACCTGCTCAACGAAAACGGCCTGCTGTTCAGCGGCGGCGATATGGCGCTGCGGGTGGAGCGCTTCGTCAATCGCTACGCCGACGTCTACAGCCTGGGCGCCCTGGACATCGCCGCGGACGACCGGCAAGGGCGCGCCCGTGTGGTGGAAAACCGTTCGGCCACCCTGGAGGCGCAGGGCGACCTGGCGATCGCCAGCGACAGCCTGAAGAACACCCAGGACAGCTTCCGTCTCGGGCAGAAGCTGATCTCCGGGGAAATCATCGTTCGCTGCTACGACTGCTCCGGCGACCACTACAACGTCGACTACATCGCCCGTGAGGTCTATGCCAGCGAAGTGCAGGAGGCATCCCCGGCCGCTTTCATCCAGGCCGGCGGCAACCTGCGGGTGGATGCCCAGGACTTCGAGAACACCGCGAGCACCCTGGCCGCCGGTGGCGACATCGCCATCAGCGCCAACAGCTTCGTCAACCAGGGCATCAGCGGTGGCGAGAGCATCCGCACGCGGATATTCAACAGCGGCAGGGTCACCGACGGCACCGTCGAACGCTTCGTCGGCCATTACGTCCTGCCCTACAACCTGGCGAACAATGCCGACCCCTCGGTGTTCCGCTATTGGGACAACCTCATCGGCGGGCTCAACCAGGGCACGGTGACCCCCACCGAACTGGCCAACGGTCTGCTCCTGCACGTCTACCGCGACGCCAATGGCAACCTCCACCGGCCGATGCACGTGCCGGACTACCAGGCCAACCACTACGACCCGGACAATCTGCTGGAACTGCCGTCGGCGCTGTACGACCTCGGCTTCCTCAGCGACGTCTGGGAATACCGGCCGGGCGGCGCCACCTCCGCCAACGCCGTCATCCAGGCGGCTGGCGCGGTGCAGATCAGCGCTGGCGAGCGCCTGGACAATGGCGTCATCCACCCCGGCATTGCCTACGACGGCGGGGTGGCGCGGATCGAGGCCGTTCAGGTCGACGGCCAGTCGCAACCTCTGGTCGTGGTGCTCAACCCACAGCTGCCACCCGACCTCGCCCAGCAGGCGGTCAACCCCATCAGCCTGCCGGGCTTCCGCCTGCCCCAGGGCGAGCATGGCCTGTTCCGGCTCAATGCCCCGGACAGCGGCCACCCCTACCTGATCGAAACCAACCCGGCGCTGGCCGAGCTCAAGCAGTTCCTCGGCTCCGACTACCTGCTGGCCCAGCTGGGCTACGACCCGGCCCAGGCGCAGCAGCGCCTGGGCGACGGCCTCTACGAGCAGCGGCTGATCCGCCAGGCGCTGGTGGCGCGCACCGGCCAGCGCTTCATCGCCGGGCTGTCCAGCGACGAAGCGCTGTTCAGGTACCTGATGGACAACGCCATCGGCTACAAGGACCGCCTGGGCCTCAGCCTCGGCGTGGCCCTGAGCGCCGAGCAGGTGGCGGCGCTGACCCACGACATCGTCTGGCTGGAAGAGGCCGAGGTGAATGGTCGCAAGGTACTGGTGCCGGTGCTCTACCTGGCTCAGGCCGAGCATCGTCTGGCACCCAACGGCGCGCTGATCCAGGGGCAGGATCTGGCGCTGATCAGCGGCGGCGAACTGAACAACGCCGGCACCCTGCGCGCCAGCAACGACCTCGGCGCCACTGCCGCCAACATCGGCAACAGCGGCCTGATGGAAAGCAACCGGCACCTGCAACTGCTGGCCACGCAAAGCATCCGTAACGCCGCCGGCGGCATCATCAGCGGGCGCGATGTCAGCCTCGCCGCGCTGACCGGCGATGTCGTCAACGAACGGACCCTGACCCAGGTGCAGGGCCAGGCCAGGGGCGCCAGCCTGCGGACCAGCCTGCTCGACAGCGCCGCGCGCATCGAGGCCGGCGGCGACCTGTCGATCAGCAGCGGGCGCGACCTGCTCAACCTGGGCGGCCAGTTGCAGGCCAAGGGCGACATCCAACTGCAGGCCGGGCGCGATGTGCTGATCGGCGCCGTCGAGTCCGTCGACAGCAACGCCCGCCAGGACAAGCGTCATAGCTGGGAACAGACCGAGGTCCGCCAGCACGCCGCCGGCGTCCAGGCCGGCGGTGACCTGCAGATCAGCGCCGGCCGCGATATCGGCGTGCTGGCCAGCCACCTGGAAGCCGGCGGCGACGCCAACCTGGCCGCCGCCGGCAACCTGCTGCTGGGCGCCGCGCAGGAACAGAGCAGCCGCGAATACCACTACCGGCGCAGCGGCAAGAAGGTCGACAGCGAAGACAGCCGCGTCAGCCAGCGCGGCACGACCCTGAACGCCGCCGGCGACGTCACCCTCAGCGCTGGCCAGAACCTGACCCTCGAAGCGAGCCAGGTCGGCGCCGGCAAGGAAGCCTTCCTGGTGGCTGGCGACAAGCTGCAGCTGCTGGCCGGTCATGACAGCGAACACTCGCTGTACCAGAAGCAGAAGAAGGGCAGCCTCGGCAGCAAGAGCTTCAAGCGCGACGAAATCACTGACGTGACGGCCGTGGGCAGCCAGGTCAGCGCCGGCGGCGACATCACCCTGCTCAGCGGCGGCGACCAGAAGTACCAGGCCGCGAAGCTCGAAAGCGGCAATGACATCGCCCTCGTCAGCGGCGGCAGCGTGACCTTCGAAGCGGTCAAGGACCTGCACCAGGAAAGCCACGAGAAGAGCAAGAGCGACCTGGCCTGGCAGTCCGCCAAGGGCAAGGGCCAGACCGACGAGACCCTACGCCAGAGCCAACTGATCGCCCAGGGTGAACTGGCGATCAAGGCCGTGGAAGGCCTGAAGATCGACATCAAGCACATCGACCAGAAAAGCGTCGGGCAGACCATCGACGCCATGGTGCAGGCCGATCCCGACCTGGCCTGGCTGAAAGAGGCCGAGGCGCGGGGGGGGGTGGATTGGCGGCGGGTGCAGGAGGTGCATGACTCCTTCAGCTACAACAGTTCGGGGTTGGGCGTGGGGGCGCAACTGGCCATCGCCATCGTGATGGCCGCCTATGTCGGGCCGGTCGCCCTGAATGCCATGGGTGGTGGTACCGTTGCCGCCGGTGGCGCGGCCGTTGCCACGGGGGCCGCGACCAACGCCTCGATCAGTCTGGTGAACAACCGCGGCGACCTCGGCGCGGTCTGGCAGGACACCACCTCAAGCGATGCCCTCAAGGGCTACGCCATCTCCGGCATCACCGCCGGTCTGACCCAGGGCTACTTCAACGATTGGACCGGCGCCCCCAGCGACATCACCGGCAAGATCACCATCGACCTGGGCTCCCTCAAGGGCATCGGCCAATTCGCCGCCAGCCAGGGGCTGCAGAACGGCACGGCATTGGCGCTGGGCCGGATCATGGGGCAGGGCGGCGACCTGGGCGATGCCCTGCAGAGCACCCTGCTCAACACCCTGGCCGCCGTCAGCTTCAACGCCGTGGGCGACTACACGAAGGGCGTCTACGCCGACGGCAGCATCCAGAAGGTGATGATCCACGCCATGGTCGGCGGCCTGCTGGCCGAAGCCAGCGGCGGCGACTTCAAGACCGGTGCCCTGGCGGCGGGTGCCAACGAAGCCCTGGTGGACCAACTCGACACCTGGGTGGGCGGCGACAAGGTCCTGCTCGACATGACCTCCCAACTGGTCGGCCTGCTGGCGGCCTCGACCCTGGACGGCGCCGATGCGCAAAGCCTGCAGACCGGGGCCTGGGTGGCGCAGAACGCCACGCAGTACAACTACCTGAATCATGACGATGGCGAAGGGTTCGTTGATGCCATGCAGCAATGTGGTAACGACGAAAGCTGCCAGCGCAAGCAATGGGATTCGAACTTCAGTCAACTGAGTCAAGCCAACTTTGATGAGGCCATGGCCACTGGCGGTGGGGTATGGGCCAAGGACCAGATGCTACAGATTGCGGGCGGTCTGGCGGCGCTGGACTCATTAGCATGCACGACGACGGCCTGCGAGCAGTACAAGTTCACCCTGATCGACCGAGGATTGACGAGCTATGCACGCTTGGCCGATGTGGCCGGCGAATGGGAACCCGTTCTTGGCGCAATCGGCGGTGTAGCTGCCGGGGTTGCCGGATCGCGTCCCAGCGGTAATGGCTCGCGTCCGCTAGGCAGCACCCCGACCGTGGGTTCGGCCCAGGTTGAAAAAGCCTATGCTTACTGGGTTAAGGCAAAAGCGGATGGCGTAAAAGGAGTAAGTAAGCTCCCTGTTCCCAGCGATCTTCCGAAAACCATACATATGGGGCAACAGGGAAAACATATCAAAGGTCACAGTAACTTTATAGCGGGCCGTAGTTACTTTAATGATGGTATCGATCCGATAGAGCTTTTGAATGGAGTACACAGTGGAAAATATCCAATTGTAGGTGCCGGGGCTCGTGGTAACCCAATTGTTGATTTTGGACGGCCAATTGGAGTCGATGGGCGGACAGGGATGACTGTTACCAAGGGTCAAATTCACTACGGAAAGAATGGTGTCCATATTGTTCCTGATGCGAGGAATTAAAATGCCTTTTGCTGCACAACTACCCGATTGGATTGTGGCTTGTTTTCGCATCGCTCTGCTCGGCGAAATTTATCCTGACATTAGGGCTATTGCTATCGGATATGACGAGAATGGTTCGGTGTTGATTCGATACTATCTTGATCGTCAGCCAACAGAGCTTGACTTGGAGAGTCTGGGAGTCGTTGCCGTAAACTTTGACTCGCTGGGAGGAAAAAGGCAGGTTATCAAAAAAATTGAGATTGAGTGTATCCATGCGGATGGCCCTAGGAGTGAGTTGGATCCGCTTAGTGGGTTTGTATATTTTAGGCGAGAGTTTGGTTGAGCTTGTTTCAGCGAAAAGGGAAGGATTTATTTTTTACTCCAGAGTTAGTTGACTGGGTAGGGTTAGAGTGCAGAAAATAAGTCTCCTTTTTGAAGGCAAGCTGTAAAAGGTTTTTATGAGGAGACTGATGGGGATGATGTTGTGATTTTTGTGGCGAAAGAGTCTCGTGGAAAGGTAGCGGCTGGAGATATTGTGACAGCCATCAAGCCGTCCTCTCAGCAAATGAAGAACTTTGGATTATGAAGACTATTGAAATCCTTGGTATTTGCTGGGCGTTTATAGATGACTCTAGTGGTGAAATTTATCAAGATGAGGTGGGCGGTCTAGTCTTTTATGGGTATTGGCGTGAAAGGGTCTCCAGCGAGATTGTCGGTAATGAGTCCTCGTTTGAACTGTCTGGGAAGGTAGTGCTGATGTGAAATTTCGAAAGTGGGAAGGCGAATGTATGAGCAACCTTTCTGCTGAGGTGAAAATAAATATGTGGCCCGATGAACTTAAGTGGTTGTCATATGTTGAACGATCACTAAGGTGGTTTGTTGAACATGGAGCGATTGTCTCTTGGTGTGGATCGGAGCTATGTAGTCCTTCTCTAGATGTCTTCTCTTCAGGTGAGGGTTCCGGTTCGGTGTATGCAGCCTATAGTGAGGATCTTGGTTTTGTTTGCGGTTCTGGGTTGGAGGAAGAGTATCAAGATATTAATGCATCACAATTGGATGAATTCAATAAGATTGTGCTTGGTTAGTCATCGGTGCAAAAGGTAGCTTCGGCGCAGAAAACGCTATCAATCAGGGTTGGCTCAGTTCTCAGTTCTTGGCTGAGGAAGTCGCGAGCGGCCATGCGTTCCAGAAGCATGTGGTCGAGCGGTAAGAGTTTGCTGGCCGCGAACACCAACTGATCGGCGAAGACCAGTTGTACGGTCCCTTAGAGTTGTTCGGCCGCCAGCACGAGCTGACCCTCGGCGCCAACTACGGCCGCTCGCACCTCAAGGCCGGCGCCGACACCATCGCCGCCAACGGCTACTACACGCCCTGGTGGACCTGATGGCCAGCTACGACATCGACAGCCACTGGAGCACGGCGCTGAACCTGAACAACGTCACCGATCGCAAGTACCTACTGTCGCTGTACGAAAGCACCACTACCGCCAACTATGGCGCGCCGCGCAACCTCACCGCCTCGGTAAGCGGAGAGCTCTTTCTGTTTTCGGCAGCGGTGAGCAGGGTCATGAGAGCGGGTACAAAAACCAGGGATTGAGGATCGGCTGACATCAAGTCCGCTCCCTTTCCCCATTGCGCTCGGTGAACCAGATGGCAACGGCCATCACCGCGACGCCCATCAACTGCAGAGCACCCAGGCGCTGCCCGTAGAACAGCCAGTCGATGACGATGGCCACGGCCGGGTAGATGAACTGGTAGACCGCGATCCTGTCGGTGTTCAGGCGCGCCATGCCGGCGTACATCAGCGAATAGGCGAGCCCGGTGTGGATCAGCCCCAGGCCTGCCAGCCATGCCCAGGAGGCGCCCCATTGCGGCCAGCCGTGGAGCATGGGCCACGCCAGCAGGGCCAGCGTTCCGATCGCGCACTGCCACCAGGCGAGGATGCCGGCCGACATGTGCCGTAACCGCCGGGCGACGATGGTGACGCAGGCGGTGCAGAAGGCGCCGACCAGGCAGAACGCCACGCCCCACCAGTAGCTCGCGGGGTAGGCCTGGTCCGCGCCGAACAGCGAAAGGTGCTCCAGTATGCCGGTCGCCAGCACCAGGCCGGCCATGGCGACGAGCACCGATACCACGCGCCGCTTGGCAGTCGGCTCCTTCAGATACCAGGCACCCAGGATCAGCACCCACAGCGGCTGCACATGGAAGAGCACCGTGGCCACGCCTGCGGAGGTGTGCTCGATGGCGGCGAAGAACAGGCTCCAGGCCAGCACCATCAGGCCTCCTGCTGCGAGCAGCGCGAAGGTCGCCTTCCTGCCCGGGAGCAGGCTGCGCAACTGGCGGCGACAGGCTGCCCAGAGCGTCAGCCCCAGCAGGCCGAAGGCGCAGCGGAACCAGGTCGCGGTCAGCGGATCGGCGCCGGACTGGTGCAGGAAGAGGCCGATGGTGCCCAGGACGACGCTGCCTAGTACGAAGGGCAGCGTTCCGCCGGTGACGTCGGAATGGACGTGTGCGGCTTGCTGGCTGAAGGCCGAAGCCTTCGGCCCCGCCATTTGTTCATGTGCGTTCATGCGGCGAGTGTGGGACTGGCCCGTTGGAACGAGAAGCGCATAATGCCGCATGCAAGTATTCGATAAACGAATTTAAAGGGCCGATCAAGATGATGCCGCGTGACCTGCAGCTGGACTGGCTGAAGTGCTTCGTTTCCGTGGTCGATGCGGGCTCGCTGTCGAACGCGGCGGGCGAGGTGCATCGTTCGCAATCGGCGGTCAGCATGCAGCTGAAGAAACTGGAAAGCGCCCTGGGCCGGCAACTGTTGGTACGCGGCCCGCGCAGCCTGCAGCTGACCGCGGACGGCCAGACGCTGCTGGGCTTCGCCCGCCGCATGCTCGACCTGCACGCCGAAACCCAGGCCGCCTTCCATGGCGAGGAACTCAGCGGCCGGGTTCGCCTTGGCGTGCCCGACGACTACGCGGCCAAGTACCTCACGCCGGTGCTCAAGCGTTTCGCCCAGCGCTATGGCAGCGTGGAAATCGAACTGAACTGCGAGCAGTCGACGGCGCTCATCCCGCGGGTCGCCAGTGGCGATCTGGACCTGGCCCTGGTTTCCCGCGACCACTCCCGGCGCGGAACGCTGCTGTTCCACGAACCCATGGTCTGGGTGGGCTCGCCGCAGTTCGAGCTTTGGCGGCGCGACCCGCTGCCGATCGCGGTCTACGAGAGCACGAGCCTCGCACGGCGCAGCGCGATCAACTCCCTGGCGCTGCAGGGCCGGCGCTACAAGGTGGTGTACAACAGCTCCAGCCTCGCCGGGCAGCTCGCCGCGGTGGAGAGCGGCCTGGCGGTGGCGGTGCTGACGCAATGCAGCGCCCCCGATCACTTGCAGATACTGGGCGTCGAGCAGGGGCTCGGCCCGCTGGAGCCCATGGAGGTCGCCGTCTATCGAAGCCGCGCTTCCCAGGGCTCCAAGGCCGTGGACAGCCTGCGGAGCCTGTTGATCAGGACGTTGAGGTTGTCGAGCGAGGGCTGAAGGATTGCTGGTGGAGTTCGCCTCCTTCGGGGCGAGCGACATTCGATGCTGGTGCCGGCCCAGGTCGATCCGCTAGGCTTGCCGCTCCCGGCGCAGGTGCCGGGCCCCAGGAACGCCACTTTCAAGGAGATGCCCCATGGCGAACATTCCCCAGGCGCTGCCGCGCGCCTTTCCCCTGAAACTCGTCGCCGGCGGCCTGATCGGCCTGCTGGTGCTGGTCGCCGTGGGCGGCTCGTTCTACACCATCGACGAGAAGGAGCGCGGCGTGGTGCTGCGCAACGGCAAGCTGGTGGACGTGGCCGAGCCCGGGCTGGGCTGGAAGGTGCCGTTCATCGAGACGGTGAAGACCCTGTCGATCCAGAACCACACCAGCCGCTACGAGCAACTGCAGGCCTACAGCCGCGACCAGCAGAGCGCGGCGCTGGTGGTCTCGGTGTCCTGGCACGTGACGCCGGACGAGGTGGCGAAGGTCTATTCCGGCTACGGCGACCTGCAGGGGCTGGTGGACCGTCTGATCAGCCGCCAGGTGCCGACCCAGGTGGAAAACGTCTTCGGCCGCTATACGGCGATCCAGGCGGTGCAGAACCGGGGGCAGTTCGTTGCCGACGTGGCCACCGCAGTCAAGGCCGCGGTCAAGGGCCCGGTGGTGATCGACGGGGTGCAGGTGGAGAACATCGACTTTTCCGACGCCTACGAACGTTCCATCGAGGAGCGCATGAAGGCCGAGGTGGCGATCCAGACCCGCCAGCAGAACCTCGCCACCGAGCAGGTGCAGGCGCAGATCCAGGTCACCCAGGCGCAAGCCGAGGCCGACTCCAAGCTGGCCCAGGCCAAGGCCGACGCCGAGGCCACCCGCCTGCGCGGCCAGGCCGAGGCCGATGCCATCCGCGCCAAGGCCGAGGCCCTGGCCTCGAACCAGAACCTCATCGAACTGACCAAGGCCGAACGCTGGGACGGCAAGCTGCCGGAAACCATGCTGCCGGGCTCGACGCTGCCGTTCATCGATGTGAACCGCACGCGTCCCTGATCCTGGCATCGGTTCTTCGTGGGGCCGGGCCCGGTGGGGTCGGCGCCAACCTGTAGGAACAACTGTCTGCGCCGAGGCGCTTTCCGTAGGATGGGTTGAGCTTGCGAAACCCATGCGGTTGCACTGATGGGTATCGCTTCGCTCAACACCATCCTACGAAAAGCCATGCTCGCTACGTTCGTGTGTCCCTGGAACTGGACTGTGTTCCGTGCCGAGGTTGAGATCGGAGTGGAGGGCCGCGGAAGAGCACCCTCTCCCCAGCCCTCTCCCGCAAGCGGGAGAGGGGGCTGCCCGGCATGCTCGGGGAGTTCGGCGCCAACCTGTAGGAGCGGGCCCTGCCCGCGATTTCGCGCGCAGGGCGCGCTCCTACATGCTGTCCGGGAGAGCGCGGATCTCATCCGCGAATCGCGCCGGAGCTTCCGGCCATCGCGGACAAGGTCCGCTCCTGCCATACGGGTGGGCACGGCTTCTCGTAGGAGCGAGCTTGCTCGCGAACACACTTCACTGCGCTGCTCATTCACGAGCAAGAACCAGGCGTCCCCCCTCGACCTACGAAGAGGCGATCTGCCTGCCTCCACCGAGCCCGGCAGATAGTCCGCATTCGATGGTCGGTGATGGCTGCGTTGATGGTGTAGGCGCCGCCTCCGCAGATGCCGATGGCGCCGATGCGATCGGCATCTGCGGAGGGTTGGGCCAACCTCTCCATCCCCCAGCAACTCCCTTCATACATTTGTCTAGCGCAACTGCCCGTCCCTTGGATTTTGTCGATGTTCAGCCCCGGCGGAGGTCCCTAACCTTCTGAAAAGGCAGCGTTGATTACCAATAATAAAAGGAGACGACCAGTGCCTATTCAGACAGAACACGACCCGCGCCTGAAGCGTGCGCTCAAGACGCGGCACATCAGCATGCTGGCCCTGGGCGGCGTCATCGGCGCCGGGCTTTTCGTGGGCTCCAGCGCGGTCATCGCCTCGACCGGGCCCGGCGCTTTCATCACCTATGCCATCACCGGGCTGATCGTCGCGCTGGTGATGCGCATGCTCGGCGAGATGGCCGCCGCGCATCCCGCCAAGGGTTCCTTCGTCGATTACGCGAGGCTGGCCTTCGGCCGTCCGGCCGGGTACATGACCGGCTGGCTGTACTGGTACTTCTGGGTGATCGTGGTGGGCTTCGAGGCCGTGGTCGGCGGCCAGATCATCAACGGCTGGTTCCCGGACATCCCGGTATGGGCCATCGCTCTGGGGCTGATGGTGGGCATGACGCTGCTGAACCTGATGTCGGTGCACTCCTTCGGCGAGGCCGAGTACTGGTTCGCCGGCGTCAAGGTCGCGGCCATCGTCGTGTTCCTGGTCGCCGCCGGGGCCTATGCCTTCCGGCTGTGGCCGGGCTCCACCGCCAGCTTCGGCAACCTCACCGAGCATGGCGGGTTCCTGCCCCACGGCGTGACGTCGCTGTTCACCGGCGTGGTGGTGGTCATCTTCTCCATGACCGGCGTGGAAGTCGCCACCCTCGCCGCGGCGGAGTCCGAGGACCCCTCGCGCAACATCCGCAAGGCTGTCAATACCGTGATGCTGCGCATCCTGGTGTTCTTCGTCCTGGCGACCTTCTTCATCGTGGTCGCGCAGCCGTGGACCGAGATCAAGGCCGGCAAGTCGCCGTTCGTGGCCACCCTGGAGCACATCGGCATTCCCGGCGCCGGCCACATGCTGACCGCGGTGATCCTGGTGGCGGTGCTGTCGGTGCTCAATGCCGGGCTCTACACCTCGTCGCGCCTGCTGTACGTGCTGGCCTCCAACGACGAGGCGCCAAGCTGGATCGCCGGGGTGAGCCGCAAGGGCGTGCCGGTGCGCGGCGTCATCGCCTCCACCCTGGTGGGCTATGGCTGCGTGGTCATCGCGGCGCTCTGGCCCGATACTGTGTTCCAGTTCCTGATCAACTCCTCCGGCACCGTCTTCCTGTTCGTCTACCTGATGATCTGCCTGTCGCAGCTCAAGCTGCGCCGCAAATGGGTGGAGGAGGGCAGCCTGAAGTTCGCGATGTGGGGCCATCCCTGGCTGCCGCTGCTGGTGACCGCGTCGATCGTGGCGGTGCTGGTGAGCATGGCCTTCGACCCCTCGATGCAGATCAGCCTGCTGCAGTGCCTGATCGCCATCGCCGCGATCGCCGCCTCCTACGCGCTGGTGCGGCTGTCCCGCTGCCGCCGGCAAGCCGTCGCGCTACCCGCACGCAGCGCTTCGTAGCCCCCACCCATGGCCGTCAATTGGAAGCCAACCCCATGACCGCAAAATTCGATCTGACCCAGTTACCCAACAAGCCGCTCTGGTTCGAACAAGGCCCGGTCCGCGCTGCGCTGGAGGGCACCACGGACGCCGATGTCGTCATCGTCGGCGCGGGGTACACCGGCCTGTGGACGGCCTACTACCTGCTCAAGAGCGACCCCTCCCTGCGGGTGGTGCTGCTGGAGAAGCGCGAAGTCGGTTTCGGCGCCTCCGGGCGCAACGGCGGCTGGGCCTCGGCGATTTTCCCGATCTCGCTGTCCCGGGTGGCCGAGATGTATTCCCACGATGCCGCGCTGAAGCTGCAGGCGGCCATGAACGACACGGTGGACGAGATCGGCCGGGTGCTGGCGCTGGAAGGCGTCGACGCCGACTACGCCAAGCAGGGCTTCCTCTCCCTGGCCCGCAGCGCGCCGCAACTGGCCCGTGCGCGGGCGGCGGTGGAAGGCTCGGCGCGCTTCGGGCTGCCGGAGCAGTGGCAACTGCTCGATGGCGCCCAGGCCGGCGCCAGGGTCGGCGCCGAAGGCACGCTGGGCGGGCTCTATACCGAGCATTGCGCGCTGATCCACCCCGGCAAGCTGGTGCGTGGCCTGGCGCGGCTGGTGGAGACGATGGGCGCGACCATCCACGAGCATTCCGCCGTCACCGAGTTTGCCGAGGGCGTGGTGCGCACCGGGCGTGGTTCGGTGCGCACGAAGTTCACGGTGCGCGCCACCGAGGCGTTCACCTCGCAGCAACCCGGGCACTCGCGCTTCGTCATCCCGCTGTATTCGCTGGTGCTGGCGACGGAGCCGCTGCCCGCCGAGCTGAGACGCAGGCTGGGGCTCGACCACCGCCTGGCCTTCAACGACATGCGCCACCTTCGCGTCTACGGGCAGGTCACGGCCGAGGGGCGGCTGGTTTTCGGCGGCCGCGGCGCGCCGTATCGCCTGGGCTCCCGGATCACCGAGGAGGCCGACCTGGTGGACGGCATCCACGCGAAGATCCACCAGACGCTGCTGGAATTCTTCCCGGACCTGGCCGATGCGCGCATCACCCACCGCTGGGGCGGCGCGCTGGGCGTGGCCCGCGACTGGTGCCCGACGGTGAGCATCGACCGGAAGAAACGCATCGCCTGGGCCGGCAACTACGTGGGCGATGGCGTCGCCACCAGCAACCTGGCGGGGCGCATCCTGCGCAACCTGATCCAGGGCCGCGACGAGGCGATCAACGCCTTGCCCCTGGTCAACCACCGCTCCCCGTCCTGGGAGCCCGAGCCGCTGCGCTGGCTGGGTGTCAACAGTGGGCTCGCCGCGGCCTCGCTGAGCGACATCGAAGAGCGCATCACCCATCGTCCATCCCGCACCGCGATGTTGCTCGAGAAGCTGACAGGTGCGCATTAACAGGAGTACGCCGTGAGCACTTTCACGATCATCAAGTCCGCCGCCATCCAGTCCCTACCCCTGACCCCCGCCGGCCAGCGCGCCGGGGCGGACAAGGGCGACCCGCAGATCGCCATCCAGCAGCTGGCGCCCGAGGCGACCGGCAACCTCGGCGTCTGGGAGTGCCAGCCAGGCGGTTGGCCGGTGGTCGAACGCCCCGACACCGAGTTCACCTACATCATCTCCGGTAAGGCGCTGCTCACCGATAGCGGCAGCGGCGAGGTGGTGGAAGTGACTGGTGGCGATCTGATCATCCTGCCTCCGGGTTGGACCGGGCGCTGGGATGTGCTGGAGACCGTGCGCAAGGTGTACGCGATCTACTGATTCTGCAAGGTGGTGGCTGAGCGCTACCGCTGTTATCCCTTGATGTGAGAAAGACAATGACCCAAACCATCATGAATTGGATCTCCGGCGCCCAGGTACAGGCTACCAGCGGACAGCAACTGCCGGTCTACAACCCGGCCACCGGCGTCGTCACCGGCCAGGTGCAACTGGCCAGCCACGCCGACGTGGACGCGGCGGTGGCTGCCGCCAAGGCCGCCTTCCCGGCCTGGAGCAATCTCTCGCCGCTGCGCCGCTCGCGGGTGCTGAACCGCTTCCTGGCCCTGCTCAACGAGCACCGCGACGAACTGGCCCGGCTGATCACCGCCGAGCACGGCAAGGTGTTCACCGACGCCCAGGGCGAAGTCACCCGCGGCATCGAGATCGTCGAATTCGCCTGCGGCGCGCCGCAACTACTGAAGACCGACTTCACCGACCAGGTCAGCAGCAACATCGACAACTGGACGCTGCGCCAGCCGCTGGGCGTGGTGGCGGGCATCACGCCGTTCAACTTCCCGGTGATGGTGCCGATGTGGATGTTCCCCGTGGCCCTGGCCACCGGCAATACCTTCGTGCTCAAGCCCAGCCCGATCGACCCCAGCCCGAGCCTGTTCATCGCCGAGCTGCTCAAGCGGGCCGGCCTGCCCGACGGCGTGTTCAACGTGGTGCAGGGCGACAAGACGGCGGTCGACGCGCTGCTCGAACATCCCGACGTGCAGGCCATCTCGTTCGTCGGCTCCACGCCCATCGCCAACCACATCTACGAGACCGGCGCGCGCCACGGCAAGCGCGTCCAGGCCCTGGGCGGAGCGAAGAACCACCTGGTGGTCATGCCCGATGCCGACATCGACCAGGTGGTGGATGCGCTGATCGGCGCGGCCTACGGCTCGGCCGGCGAGCGCTGCATGGCCATCAGCGTGGCGGTTTTCGTCGGCGACGAGACCGCCGAGAAAGTCATGCCGAAACTGATCGAGCGCACCCGCGCGCTCAAGGTGCTCGAGGGCAGCAACCTGGCGGCCGAGATGGGGCCGATCGTCACCCGTGCGGCGCTCGAACGCATCACCGGCTACATCGAGCAGGGCGTCCGGGAAGGGGCGACGCTGCTGGTGGACGGCCGCGGCTTCGACGGCGAGACGGCGGGCGAGGGCTGCGGTGACGGCTTCTGGCTGGGCGGAACGCTGTTCGATGACGTCACCCCCGACATGCGCATCTACCGGGAAGAAATCTTCGGCCCGGTGCTGGCGTGCCTGCGCGTCAAGGACTTCGCCGAGGCGGTGCAGCTCATCAATGACCACGAGTTCGGCAACGGCGTGAGCCTCTACACCCGCGACGGCCACATCGCCCGCGAGTTCGGTCGGCGCATCCAGGTGGGCATGGTCGGCATCAACGTGCCGATCCCGGTGCCGATGGCCTGGCACGGCTTCGGCGGCTGGAAGAAGAGTCTGTTCGGCGACATGCATGCCTATGGCGAGGAGGGTGTGCGCTTCTATACCAGGCAGAAGAGCATCATGCAGCGCTGGCCGCAGGCCATCGCCAAGGGGGCCGAGTTCGCGATGCCGACCAGCGACTGAGGCTGGCGGCGAGTGGGCTCCGACGGCCCCGCACCCCAGGTGCGGGGCCGTTTGCATTCAAGGTGCCTGATCGAACAGCTCGGTGTTCTTCGCGGCCTGGAGCGCAATCCAGAAGCGCGCGATGCCGTTGGTGGAGGTGGGCTTGAGGCCCGTCAGCTGCTCCACGAGCTTCAGCCGGTAGACCAGGGTCTGGCGGTGGATGCCCAGGTCGAAGGCGGTGGCCTTCCAGTTCCCGTCGTTTTCCAGGAAGGCCAGCAGCGTGGGCAGCAGCGCGGCGCCCTGGGTGCGGTCGTGCTCGATCAGCGGGCCCAGGTAGCGCCCCACCAGCGCCCGGGCTTCGGCGAGGGACTTCGGCGCCATGATCAGGCCGGTCTCCGCCTCGCCATAGCGCAGCACGCCAGCCTCCACTTCCTGCGCCTGGGCCAGGGCCAGGCGCGCCTGCCTGACGCTTTCGCGAAAGCCCGTCGCCGCGGCGATCGGCCCGCTCACGCCGATCACGGTGCCCTCGCCGAGATTGCTGCGCAGGGCATCGAATAGCTCGTTGTCGTCGCGGCTGATCGCCAGCAGCAGGCCCTTGTCGTTCAGCAGCAGGGGGCTGGCCTGGTGCAGGGCGGGCGCCTGGTGCAGTTCGTCCGGCCCCCAGGGCCCGTTGCCACCCGGCTTGATCGCAAGGCACACCAGGGTGCCGAGCAGGCCCCGTTGTTCCAGGAGGGGGCGGGCGAGGCTGAACTCCGTCTCGCCTTCCAGCAGGCTGCGCAGCAGCGCCGAGCTCTCTTCGCGCTGCTGGTCGCGGTGGATCATCAGGCGTTCCAGTTCGACGCCGAGCAGGCCGACCAGCGAACGTACCAGGAGGGGGTCGTCCAGCATTCTTTCGCCCTTGCGGGCCATGACCAGGTTGGCCCGCGCCCGCCCGGCGATGGGTATCCGTTCCAGCCGCTCCGGGGGCGGCCTGCGGGTCGAGCGGGTTTCGACGATATCGACGCCGCTGACCGCGTCCTCGATCGCCAGGTACATGTCCAGCGTGGCGGCCAGGATCGAAAGGCGGCCGGCCATGTCGGGCTCCTTGCGCAGGGCTTCGGCGTAGGTCTGGAACAGCCGCTCGCTGGCATTGAAGCGCTCGCGCTGGGCCTGCAGCACGCTTTCGATCACATGGTGGGACAGCTTGACGAACTCGAGCTCGAAGCTGCCGCGGAGAATGGGAAACAGTAGGCGATCGGCCGCCGCCAGCAGCTCGTCCGACAGCGCCGGGGCGTCGTCACGGGGCGCGACCACCAGTGCGCTGGCGTTGCTCTGCACCAGTTGCTCCAGCCAGGCGACCTGGTCCTGCGCGGCTTCGGGCAGGCCAACGCCGGTGGTCATGACCAGGTCGCCCGGGGAAACCCAGCGCCACGGGTCCGGCAGGTCGACGGCATGGGCCCAGGTGATCAGCCTGCCGGTGCCGGCGAGGCCGGCGACTGTCTGCAGTTTCAGCAGCTCGATCTCGATCAGGTCTTGCACGGTGAGCATGGGGGCCTCTTGTTTCGACGCGGGCGGGATGCCGTTCATTATCCGGAGTTATCCGGGGGCGCCTAGCTCTTCCTTGTCGTTCTTGTGAGCGTGGAGTGATGGGGTTGAGGTTGGAGCGGAGGTTTGCAGAAGAGCACCCTCACCCCAGCCCTCTCCCGGAGGGAGAGGGGGCCGTTCGGAGTGGGCGGGGAGTCCGGAGTCATCCTGGGGCTCCTGTATCCGCCGTCGGCCGTGCCACCGGGGCGTTCGGCGTGGTCGGTGGGCCCAATCGCGGACGGAGTCCGCTCCTACGGCCGTGCTTCCCTGGAACCGTAACACTCTTGCCGGCTGCGAAACCCATGCGGTGGCGGTGATGGGCTTCGCTCAACCCATCCTACGGGGCTTCCCTGGAGCCAAGGAGCGGACTCTGCCAACAGAGCAAACATCCCTACCTCGCCGACTGCGCGATATAGCCGATGAACAACCGGAACAGGTCCGAGTTGCTGGAGATCTCCAGGCGCTGGTAGATGTTGTGCTTGTGGACCTTCACGGTGCCTTCGGAGATGCCCAGCAGGTGGGCGATGGAGGCGTTGCTGTGGCCTTGCAGGATGAGCTTGGCGATGTAGCGCTGGGCGTCGGTCAGCTGGCCCTGGAGGATGTCGACGAAGGCGCTCTCCAGTTCGCTTTCGGGCGCTTCCGTGGTGGTTTCGGCGGGCTTCAGGGCGGTGCGCCAGTGCAGTTCCCAGGCCGCGGCTATCACTGGCGCCAGGGTTTCCAGGTGGCGGACTTCCTGCGGCGCGAAGGGGCCGTGGTCCTCGGCCTTCATCAGCGAGAAGACGAGGGCCGTGCGCGGCTGCAGGTGGATGATGTAGCCGATCTCCTCGACCTGGGTGCCGTGGGTGGACGACACGCAGGGGTGCAGGTCGCGGGAGATGGCGAAGCCGGAGGAGAAGAAGCTGTCCGGCGCCAGGTCGCTCATGCGCCACAGGCCGGCCGGGTGGCGGTTCATGCTGGCCACGTAGAAGGGGTCGAGCAGGTAGCCGCCGCGGGAATAGGCCTCCAGGGTCTTCGCCGACACCTGGCCGTTGTAGCCGTCGTGCAGCAGCTGCGCATTGCAGTCGAAGCGGAACAGGTAGCCGCAGCTCATGTCGAAGCCGACCTTGCCGTCCAGCAGCGAGCCGATGGCGTGCCCCAGCTTGTCGGTGCCGACGGCGGCCATCAGGTCCGCCAGCTTCTTCGCGTCTTGGCTGTTCATGGAGGGGCTGCGTCGCCTGTCTTGAGCCGGTGTTGCCGCGCCGGCGCGGGGCCGGCGGGTGCCTGGGCCTGGCAGGGGCGCCGCGGGGCGCCCCTGCGCGGGTGCGTCAGGACAGTCCGGTCGAGGCGCGCAGTGCGTCCTGCGGTGCTTCCTGGCTGCCCAGCTGCTGCGCCTTGGGCACCGCCAGCCAGTAGGCCAGGAGCATGCCGATCAGGCCACCGCCGAGTTTTCCAATGATCAGCGGCAGGATCAAGCTCGGCTGGAAGTTGGCGGAGTAGGCCAGGTGGTCGCCGAAGGTGAAGGCCGCGCTCACCGCGAAGGCGATGACCAGCACCTTGTCCTTGGGCGGCATGTCCGCCACCAGGCGGAACATGGCGAGGATGTTGGCCGACGCCGCGAGGATGCCCGCCGCGCCCACCGGCGACAGGCCCAGGTGCGAGGCCACGCGCTCGATGGGGCGGGAGAGGAAGCGCTTGATCAGGTAGACCATCGGGAAGGCGCCGCAGAGCATGATGCCCACGTAGCCGGAGATCTCCAGCGCGCGGAACTGGTCCTGCTTGTCGGCGATGATGGGGGCGAAGCCCCAGCTGCCGAAGTTGGCGCTGAAGAAGCCGGTGAAGTATTCGACGATGGACGCCACCAGGATCAGCGTGACCGCCGCGTACATGATGCTGCCCAGCTTGAGGAACAGCCGCACCATCAGCCCCGGCACGTAGCGCAGCGCGGCGGCCAGGGCGATGCAGAAGAGAATCTGCGGCAGCAGGTTGCGCAGCAGCATCGGCAGGTCGAAGTGCAGCTGCAGGGTGGCGGCGCCGCTGGTGGCGATGTCCGGGCGCACGCCCAGGCCCAGCAGCTGCATGCCCATGGCGATGAGCACGATGCTGATGGGGATGCTCAGCAGCCCGGCCATGATGCCCAGGGCCATGTACTTGTGGTCGGCCTTGGCGAGCATGGCCAGGCCCACGGGGATGACGAAGATGATGGTCGAGCCGGACTGGAAGCCGGTGATCAGCCCGAGTATCCAGCCTTCCGGGTCGTGGGCCAGGGCCTGCGCCAGCTGGTAGCCGCCCAGGTCGGAAGCGATGAAGATCGCCCCGGCGATGGCCGGGTCGGCGCCCAGCGCGGTGAACAGCGGGCCCACGTAGTGGCTGATGAAGCTGGAGATGAAGGGGATCGCCGCCATGATGCCGGCGACCGGGATGAAGATCGGGCCGATGCTGTGCAGGCCGGCGTTGAACTCCTTGCCCAGCTCCGACTCGGCGTCGAGGATGGAGGCGATGGCGCCGACCACGGCGCAGGCCATGATGAGGTAGATGACGTACGTGCCGATGTTTTCCATTAGCTGCCTCTGTCTCTTGTAGGTTTCTTGTCTATTGGCAGAGCTAAGTGTCTTGCGAGCCGGGCGTTGTTGTTGGTTTGGGCGCGCGGCTCGGGCCGGTCAGGCCGCGGTGTAGGCGTTGTCGACGAACAGGTGGGCGCCGTTGACGAAGCTGGCGTCGTCGCTGGCCAGGAACAGCGCCGCCGAGGCCACCTCGCGCGGGTCGCACAGGCGGCCCTGCATGGCGCGCAGCGCCTCGTCGGAAACCTCGGTGCCGAATTCGCGCAGCAGGTCCAGCTCGCGGCGGCCGTGGGCGGTGCCGATGAAGCCGGGGCAGATGGCGTTGCTGCGGATGTTGCGGTCGCGGAACTCCACCGAGATCGCCCGGGCGAACATGTGGCAGGCGCCCTTGGTGGTGCAGTACAGGACCTCCATGGGGGTGCCGACCACGCCGGAGATGGACGAGGTGCAGATGATGCTGCCGCCGCCGGCCTCGATCATCTTCGGCAGCACGGCGCGGGTGACCAGGAACATGCTCTTCACGTTGATGTTCATCAGCCGGTCCCAGTCGCTCTCGCGGGTTTCCAGGAAGGGCCCGACGTGGATGGTGCCGGCGTGGTTCATCAGCACCGTGATGGCGCCGAAGCGTTCCTCCACCTGGGCCACTGCGCGCTCGACCTGCTCGGCGACGGAGACGTCGGTGGGCACGAAGAGGGCCGTGCCGCCGGCGGCGTTGATCCGCTCGGCCACGGCCTTGCCGTCGCTGTGCGGAAGGTCGAGCAAGGCGACCTTGGCGCCTTCGCGGGCGAAGAGTTCGGACGCGGCCAGGCCGCAGCCGCCCGCGCCGCCGGTGATGAGCGCCACTTTGCCGTTCAGTCGTCCCATGGGTATCTCCTGCTTGTTGTTGGTGTGGGATTGCCTTGGGGCTCCACGCTAGGGACGGGCCTTGTGGGTGTCCATATGCCGGCGGATATACGCCGGCCTATGTCTTTGTTTCAAAGCAATAAAAGTCATTTTTCCGATGGGCGGGAAGCGCCGTGCGGGGAGGGCGGCGACGCTGCGTTGCGGCCGTCGCTGTCGGGCCTGGTCAAGGAAGCGGCGCGCTGGAACAACTGCCCGGCAGCGCACGTGAACTAGCTTGGCTTTGCGCAATGCGGCCCTGGCTGGCGGCATTGGGCACGGACATGACAAGAACAACGAAGAAGGCCTCAGGATGACAACGACAAGAACGCAAATCCGCAATGGCGAGCTCGCGCAAGGCTTCAAGCCGCGGCACGTCACCATGCTTTCCATCGCCGGCGTGATCGGCGCGGGATTGTTCGTAGGCTCGGGGCACGCCATCGCGGCTGCCGGCCCCGCCGCCATAGTGGCTTATGTGCTCGCCGGCACCCTGGTGGTGCTGGTCATGCGCATGCTGGGGGAAATGGCCGTGGCCAGCCCCGACACCGGCTCCTTCTCCACCTATGCCGACCAGGCCATCGGCCGCTGGGCCGGCTTCACCATCGGCTGGCTGTACTGGTGGTTCTGGGTGCTGGTGATCCCCATCGAGGCGATCGCCGCTGGTGTGGTGCTGAACAACTGGTTCCCGCAGGTGGAGTCCTGGTTCTTCGCCCTGGCGATGACTGTGCTGCTGACCCTGACCAACCTGTTCAGCGTGGCCAAGTACGGCGAGTTCGAGTTCTGGTTCGCCATGCTCAAGGTGATCGCCATCGTGCTGTTCATCGCCCTGGGCGCCGTGGCCCTGGCCGGCGGCCTGCCGGGCCGCGAGGTGAGCGGCCTTTCGCAGCTGATGGCGAGCAACGGCGGCTTCATGCCCAATGGCTGGACGGCGATCATCGGCGCGCTGCTGACCACCATGTTCAGCTTCCTCGGCACCGAGGCGGTGACCATCGCCGCCGCCGAGTCGGGCAACCCGGCGAAGAACATCGCCAAGGCCACCCGCTCGGTGATCTGGCGCATCTGCGTGTTCTACCTGCTGTCGATCTTCGTGATCATTTCCGTGGTGCCCTGGAACGACCCGCTGCTGCCGGTGCAGGGTTCCTACCAGCGCGCGCTGGAGGTGATGCACATCCCCTACGCGAAGTTCCTGGTGGACATGGTGGTGCTGGTGGCGGTGGCCAGTTGCCTGAACTCGTCGATCTACATCTCCTCGCGGATGATCTTCTCCCTGGCCAAGCGCTCCGACGCACCGGCCTTCATCCGTCGCACCTCGGCAGCCGGCGTGCCGCGGGCGGCGGTGATCGCCAGCACCGTCATCGGCATGCTGACCACGGCGGTGAACTTCTTCGCCCCGGCCCAGGTGTTCGCCTTCCTGCTGGCCAGCTCCGGCTCCATCGCGCTGCTGGTGTACCTGGTCATCGCCTTCTCGCAGCTGCGCATGCGCTCGATCCTGCAGCGGCGCAACGCCGAGATCGCCTTCAAGATGTGGCTGTTCCCCTGGCTGACCTGGGCGGTGATCGGCTTCATCGTGTTCGCCCTGGGCGTGATGTTCGTGATGCCGGAGCACCGCCTGGAGGTGACTTCCACCCTGGCGCTGGCAGTGGTCATCCTGCTGCTCGGCAACCTCACCGCGCGCCGGCACGCCACGGCGGCCGCGCGTTCCGGCACGGTGGAGCAGGGCGCCTGAGGCCCGCGTAGAAAGCGACGGGAGGCCGGGGCCGGCCTCCCGTCGTCGCGTCAGTGCACAGTGGATTGGGACAGCTTGCTGCGGGCCGAGAGGAGGGTGGCGAAGATGATCAGCGCCGCCCCCAGCAGCATGCGCAGCGAGGGTTGCTCGCCGAACAGCAGCCAGGCGCAGGCGATGGCGTAGACCGGCTCCAGCGCGATGATCATGCCCGCGCTGCGGGCTTCCAGCGCATCCAGGCTCTTGACGAACAGGTACTGCGCCAGGCCCGTGCAGAAGATGCCCAGCAGCGCCAGGTAGACCCAGTCCGCCGGCAGCAGCGCATGGTGGGCGAGGTGCGTCAGGGCGAAGGGCGAAACCAGCACGGCGACGGTCAGGTTCTGCCAGAAGGCCACTTGCATGGCGTCCATGCCGCGCGTGGCGCGCCGGTTGGCGATCGCCAGCAGGGCGAACGACAGGCCCGAGCCCAGGCCCCAGAGCAGGCCCAGGGTGCCCTGGTCCGCCAGGTCGAACGACGGCACCACCAGCACCAGCCCCGCCGTGGCCATCAGCAGCAGGCAGGCTTCGCCGAAGCCGATCCGCTCGCGGAACACCGCCAGGTCCAGCAGGGCGATGAAGGCCGGGAAGCTGGCGAAACCGAGGGTCGCGACCGCGACGCCGCCGACCTTGACCGCGATGAAGAAGCTTACCCAGTGCGAAGTCAGCAGCGCCCCGGTCAGCGCCAGCACGCCGATCTTGCGCCAGCTCAGGCCACGCAGCAGCGGGCGCCGCTGCAGCTGGGCGACGGCGCCCAGGGCGACGATGGCGAAGGCGGCGCGGCCGTAGGTGATGACGCTGGCGTCGGCCTGGATCAGCGCGCCGAGGATACCGGTCAGGCCGAACAGCACGGCGGCGACGTGGGCCACCAGCAGGGCGTTGCGGTGCGCCGAGGCGCAAGTTGTGTGGGGGAGGTCGGATGTAAGCATGGCAGTGATTCTTCAAAAATGGTGTGCGCGCCGCTGCGCCGTGCGCAACGGTTGGGTGTCTGGTCGAGAAGGTTGTGTGTGGTGAGCGGCACGGGCCGACACCGACGGCGATGCAGCATTGAGAAGCTCTTCCGTGAGCAGTGCTGTTCGTTCGCCGCCCTGGATGGGTGGCGCCCCCGGCGCCGGGCGGCGCTGGGGGCTGTACTGCGGGTCAGGTCAGGATTTTACCGCGGGTCTCACGAAGCATCGATCCAGATGGTCTTCAGCTCGGTGTACTGGTCGTGGGCCCAGATCGACTTGTCGCGCCCGCCGAAGCCGGACTCCTTGTAGCCGCCGAAGGGCGTCGAGGCGTCGCCTTCGCCGAAGCAGTTGACGGTGACGATGCCCGCGCGGATTTCCCGGGCCAGGCGCAGGGCGTTGCGCAGGCTGCCGGTGTAGGCCGAGGCGGCCAGGCCGTAGACGGTGTCGTTGGCCAGGTCGATGGCGCCGTCGATGTCGGTGAAGGGCGTGACCGACAGCACCGGGCCGAAGATTTCCTCGCGGAACAGCCGGCTCTGCGGCTCGACGTCGTCGACCACGGTGGGCTCGACGAAGATGTCGCCCTGGGTCTGGCCGCCATAGACGAAGTCCAGGCGCTCGCTGCGGGCCTGCTCGATGTACGAGCGCACCTTCTCGAAGTGGGCCTTGCTGACCAGGGCGCCGAGGCGGTTTTCCGGGTCCAGCGGGTCGCCCATCTTCCAGTCGCGCATGTGCACGCCGATGCGTTCGAGCAGGGCGTCCTTGATGTCGGCGTGGACGATCAGGCGCGAGGACGCCGAGCAGTTCTCGCCCATGTTCCAGAAGGCGCCGTTGACCACGTGCTGGGCGACCTGGTCGAGGTCTTCCACGTCGTTCATCACCACCGCCGGGTTCTTGCCGCCGCACTCCAGCACCACGCGCTTGAGGTTGGACTCGGCGGCGTACTTGAGGAACAGCCGGCCGGTCTCGGTGGAGCCGGTGAAGCTGACCATGGCCACGTCCGGATGGCGGCCGATGGGCTCGCCGGCCTCGCGGCCGCCGCCGGGCACCACGTTGAACACCCCGGCGGGGATGCCGGCCTGGTGCGCCAGCTCGGCGACGCGCAGGGCGGTGAGGGTGGTTTCCCGGGCCGGCTTGACCACGATGGAGCAGCCGGCGGCCAGCGACGGGCCGATCTTCCAGGCCAGCATCAGCAGCGGGAAGTTCCACGGCAGCACCAGGCCGACCACGCCGATGGGCTCGCGCACCACCATGGTCACGGCGCCGGAGCCGACCGGCGCGGTGCTGTCGTAGATCTTGTCGATCAGCTCGGCGTGCCAGCGCAGGGTGTGGATGGTCTCCGGCACGTCGATGTTCTGGCATTCGCGCACCGGCTTGCCGCTGTCCAGGCTCTCCATCACCGCCAGCTCGTGGGCGTGGTCTTCGAGCAGCTGGGCGAAGCGCTGCATGACCGCCTTGCGCTCGCCGGGGGAGCGCTTGCTCCAGCGGCCGTCCTCGAAGGCCAGGCGGGCGCTGGCCACGGCCAGGTTGACGTCTTCGGCGTCGCAGGCGGCGATGTCGGCCAGCCGCTCGCCGGTGGCCGGGTTGCTGCTGGCGAAGGTGCGGCCGGAGACGGCGTCACGGAAACTGCCGTCGATGAAGGCCTGGGTGGGGAAGCGCAGTTCGGCGGCGATGGCGGCGTATTGCGCCTTGCTCAGCAATTCAGCCATTGTGGGTGCCCTCGGTGATCTGCGCGACTTCGCGCTTGAGTACGGCGACGATCTCTTTCAGTTCGGCCTTTTCGGCCTCGGTCAGGCCCTTGAGCGGGGCGCGCACGCCGCCGCTGCGCAGGCCGGCCAGCTCGCAGCCGTACTTGATCGACTGGACGAACTTGCCGCCTTCCAGGAAGTCCATCAGCGGCATCATCGCCGCCATGATGCGGCGGCCCTTGGCGAAGTCGTTCTCGACCACGCAGGCCTGGTACAGGGCGACGTGCTCGCCGGGGATGAAGTTGGAACCGGCGCAGACCCAGCTGCGCGCGCCCCAGGCGAAGAATTCCAGGGCCTGGTCGTCCCAGCCGCAGGACAGCGCGATGCGCGGGTGCTTGCAGGCCAGGCGGTGCAGCTGGCCGGTGGAGCCGGAGCTTTCCTTGATGGCGACGATGTTCTTGCAGCCGGCGACGGCGGCGAAGAATTCCTCGCCCATGTCCACGCCCATGCGCGCCGGGTAGTTGTACAGCATGATCGGCAGGTCGGCGGCGGCGTCGACGGCCAGCACGTGGTCGGCGATTTCCTGCTGGGTGGGCAGGGCGTAGGGCGGCGAGCCGACCAGCAGGGCGTCGGCCTTGATCTCTTTCGCCGCCTTGGCGTAGGCCACCGAGTCCTCGGTGCGGATGGCGCCGGTGCCGACGATCAGCGGCAGGCGGCCGTTGATCACGTCCTTGGCCTTGGCCGCCAGGTCGAAGCGCTCCTGGGCGGTGTGGGCGTAGTACTCGCCGGTGGAGCCGCCGATGATGATGCCGTGGACCTTCGAGGCGATCAGGTATTCCAGCACTTCGGCGAAGGCCGGATGGTCGATCTGGCCGTCGGCCGCCAGGGGGGTGATGGCGGGGGTGTAGATGCCTTCGAATTTCATGATGCGTTCTCCAGTGGGGTCGTGGTGGTCGGCCGCCGCGCCCAGCGGCGCGGCGGCCCTTGATCAGGTGAGCGAAGCCGCCTGCTGCAGGTTGAGCGAGCGGGTTTCCGGGGCCAGCGCCCAGGCGAACAGCAGGCCGACCAGGGTGACGATGGCCGCGGCGTACATGGTCTGGGCGATGCCCAGGCTGTCCAGGGACAGGGGGACGAGGTAGGTGCCGACCGCGGCGCCGACCCGCGACAGCGAGGTGCCCACGCCGACCGCGCAGGCGCGGATCTCGGTGGGGAACAGCTCGTTCGGGTAGACCAGCTGCAGCACCTGGGCGCCGCCGATGAACAGGGCGTAGGCGCCGAACAGCGCGAGGATCACGGCTTCGGAGGAGGCGTGGAAGGCGCCGAGGCCGAGCAGCGCCAGGCCGGACCAGAGGAAGCTGTAGATCAGCATGCTGCGCCGGCCGATGACGTTGATCAGGCGGGTGGCGATGATGCAGCCCACCACGAACAGCAGGGTGATGGCTTCCGAGCCGAAGGAGGCCCAGTTACCCTGGAGGTTCAGCGCCAGCAGCACCTTGGGCGCGAAGGCGTAGACGGCGAACACCGGGATCACCGAGCAGGTCCAGAACATGCTGACGAACAGCATGCGTTTGCCGTAGCCGGAGTGCAGCAGGTTCCACACCGAGAGCTTTTTCTGCCTGGGCTGCTCGGGCAGGTTCCGCAGCGAGAAGCGCGGCCCGTAGACGCTCTTGATGACTTGCTCGGCCTCGGCTGCACGGCCCTTGCCCAGCAGCCAGCGCGGCGATTCGGGGGTGCCCAGGCGAATCAGGAACAGGCCCGCGCCTATCACCGCGGCGCTGGCCAGCACCAGGCGCCAGGCGTCGTCGCCGCCGTGCCTGAGCAGGTAGTTGCCGACCATGTAGGCCAGCGCGGCGCCGGCGAACCAGAGGATGGTCAGGGTCGCCAGGCGCGGGCCGCGGAACTTCTTCGGCAGGAACTCCACCAGCAGGGAAGTGGCGACGGGGTATTCGATGCCCACGCCGATGCCGATGAGCAGGCGCAGCAGGAACAGCGCCAGGGCCGACTCCACCCAGTACTGCGCCAGCGAACTGAGGATGAACAGCACCGGGCCGACGAAGAAGATGCGCTTGCGCCCGAAGTGGTCGGTCAGCCAGCCGCCGATGAAGCCGCCGAAGAAAATGCCGATCAGCGCCGCGGCGGCGATCATGCCCTGCCAGAGGGTACTCAGGCCCAGGGCGGCGGTCATCTGCACCATGGATACGCCGATGATGCTGAGCACGTAGCCGTCGACGAAGGAGCCGCCGCCGGAGCGGATCGTCAGCAACTGGTGAAAGCGGTTGATGGGAACGTCTTCGATGGATGGAGTCGTAATTGTCATTGTTTTCCTCGTTTCAGGTTTCCCGGAAGCCGCAGCGCGCGCCCGGCAGCCGAAGGCGCTTCGGCCGGCGGGTACGCATCGCTGCGGCTTCAGGTCTGCACGCCGGGAATCGTGTCGTGCGGCCAATCTCGGCCGGAGGTTCCCTGGCAAATGACCGGGGCGGGGCTCAGCTTTCCTTGCCGGCGCGGTATTGCCCCCATTTCAGGTTCAGGTTGACGCCCGCGGAGAGGAACGGCTGCGGCGGGTTGCCGTTGGGGCCCGGCGAGTTCAGCAGGAAGTCGATGAGCTCGCTGCGCTCGCCGGCCAGCCAGTCGGCCAGCAGCTTGCCGGTAACCGTGCCGCGGGTAACGCCCAGGCCGTTGCAGCACAGCGCGCCAAAGACGTTGGCGGCCAGTTGCCCGAAGTAGCCCGAATGGTTGCGCGACAGGGCCAGCGCGCCGCCCCAGGTGTATTCGAAATCGACCTCGGGCAGCATCGGGAAGCGGCTGGCGAAGGAGGCCTGGTGGCGGTTGACGAAGCGCTCCAGGTACTTGGCGTTGCTGCGCCCGTCGGGGTTGAAGCTGAAGCTGTTGCGGATCAGCAGGCGGTTGTCGGGCGTGCGGCGCACCGTGGTGCCGAACGGGTCCGCCGGGATGACGCCCCAGTAGGGCTTGCCGCCGAGGCGCGCCTGTTCCTCGGCGGTCAGCGGGCGGGTGATGCTGGCATAGGTGAAGATCGGCAGCATCTTGCCGCGCAGGAAGCCGAAGCTCATGCCGAAGGCGTTGTTGGTGAGCACCAGGCGGTCGGCGACGAAGCTGCCGCGCTCGTGCCGGAGCACGACCTTGTCGCCGTACTCCACCTCGGTGATAGGGGTGTTCTCGTAGAGGCTGACGTTCGCCGGCAGGCTGTCCGCCAGGCCCTTGACCAGGGCGGAGGGCTGGATGAGCACGGTGCCGGGGGTGAACAGCGCCTTGCGGTAGAAATGCGTGCCAATGTGCCCGGGCAGCGCGTCGGCCTCGATCATCTCGTAGGCCTGGCCGAGCCGGTCCAGGCCGCGGCGATAGGCTTCCAGCACGGCGATGCCGCGGTCCTCGATGGCCGCCTGGTATTTGCCGCAGGCCTTCATCTGGCAATCGATGCCGTGCCGCTCCACCTGGTTGCGCAGCAGGTCCTGGCCCATCAGGTTGAGCTTGAGGCTGGTCCTGGCGATGTCGATGTCGCCGATGTAGTCGTCGGCGCCGATGTCGTGGGGCAGGTCGATGGCGAAGCCGGCATTGCGCCCGGAGGTGCCGAAGCCCACTTCCTGGGCCTCGACCAGGACGATTTCCTCATGGGGGAAATGCAGCGCCAGCTGGCGCGCCGCGGCCAGCCCGGTGAAGCCCGCTCCGACGATCACCCAAGGTGCCGAAGTCCGGCCGGTATGCGTGGGCCTGGGTTGTCTGGCCTTGCTCAGGTGGTACCAGCCACAGCTTTTGTCATCGGCAGGTAAATGGGTGATCTTCGTCATTTCAGGGGCCTGTTCTATTTATTTCAGCCAATAGCTATCCGTTGCGTGGAGTGAGTCACTTCACGCGAGAAAACCGGAGTCGGGGGATTACCCGAGTTTCACTGTTGCGGCGCGGCCTCGATGCCGGCGTCTGTGCGACGCTTCGAAGTGCGCCTTGAAGATGTCCGCTGTGGCTTGCGGGTCGTGTCGTTGGGTGCTGTCGATCATCCGCTCGTGCGGGGCGCGGGCAGGACCTCCTGCCCGTCGCCGGCGATCCCTGCCGTTCGTGGAATGACTATAGGGAGCGCGCCGACGGGGTGTCTAATTACATTTTCTGGGATCAATTCATACGCATACAGCGGGTTTCGGGCGCCGAAGAGGCGCTGGCGAGGGCCCCGGGCGCCTCTGTCGGCCGGGCATTTCCCAGCCGGAAATCACTGGGTTTTCTTTGCGGGCACAGGTGTTTCCACTGCCGGGGCGAGGGTTCCGGCCAGCTATGACGCGAGAGCAGGCGGCGCGCGCCGAGGCCGCTTGCGAGCCAGCCATGACCGGGGTCGAGGGATTGCGCAGGCCTGCGGGCTGCGTGGGGGAGTGGCCGGAGGCAGAGCGCCTGTATAACATTTGCCTGCGGACGGTATACAGAACAGCCATCGCCGCGTCGCCCTGCCAGGCCCGCCGCGAGGCTGATGAACGCCGCAACTGCCCACAAGAACTCATAGAGGCTGCCATCGGTGGAAAGACGACAATTCAGCGAAGCCATGCAAGGCAAGAATCTCCGCTTCATGGCCGAGAAGAAGGCCGAGCCGCAGCGTCAGCGACGCGTGGGCTTCGTCCTGCTGGAGCACTTTTCACTGCCGGCCTTCACCCAGGCGCTGGACACGCTGGTCACCGCCAACCTGATCCGCGAGGGCGCCTTCTCGACGCACACCTTCAGCCTGGACGGCGAGCCGGTGACCAGCGACCTGGGCCTGGTCATCTGCCCCTCCGCCGCCCTGGAAAGCCGTCATCTGGACCTGGACCTGCTGGTGGTCTGCGGCGGCCTGCGCACTCCGCTGCGCGAGCTGCCCTCGCTCAACCGCCTGCTGCAGCTCGCCGACGACCGGGGCGTGGACCTGGCCGGCCTGTGGAACGGCGCCTGGTTCCTCGGCAAGGCGGGGCTGCTGGACTGCCACAAGTGCGCGGTGCACCCGGAAAACCGCGCGGCCCTCGCCGAGGTGGCGAGGAACAGCGTGGTGACCGCCGAGAGCTACATCGTCGACGGCAACCGCCTGACCGCGGGGAGCCCGGCCGGCGCCTTCAACATGGTGCTGGAATGGATCAACCGCCTGTATGGCCGCGAGCTGGTCGACGGCGTGGTGGACATCCTGGCCTTCGAGGAATCCCGCTACCGGCGGACCCGCCCGGCGCTGCACGAGAAGATGTCGCAACCGCTGCGCGACGTGCTCAACCTGATGAGCGCGAACATCGAGGAGCCGCTGAGCACCGACCAGCTGTCACAGTGCGTGGGCCGTTCCAAGCGCCAGCTCGAACGCCTGTTCCAGGAGCAGCTGGGCACCTCGCCGGTGCGTTACTACCTGGAGCTGCGCATCACCGAGAGCCGCCGCCTGCTGCAACATTCGGACCTGTCCCTGGTGGAGGCGGCGCTGGCCTGCGGCTTCGTTTCGCCGAGCCACTTCAGCAAGTGCTACACCTCGTTCTTCGGCTACCCGCCGTCGAAGGAAATCCGCCACGGCTGCGTGCGTTCCGCCAGGGCGAAGTAGCGGGGCGGGCCGCCGGGCCCGGCCGCTCAGAACTGCGCCATGAGCCAGTCGCGCAGGCGGCGGCAGGCGTCGTCGTCTTCCTTGTCCTCGTTGAAGGTCAGGTAGTGCTGGCTGTCGTGCAGCACCACTTCCTGTTCCACGGGGCGCACCAGTGAACCGTTGGCCACCAGGTGCCCCACCAGGTGGTTCCAGCCCAGCGCCACGCCCTGGTGGCTCAAGACCATCTGCACCAGCAGGTTGTAGTCGTTGGCGTTGAAGAAGTGCGGGCGCTTGCCCGGGCCGTTGTCCAGGTCGATGTTCTGGAAGGCCATCCACACGCTCCAGTCGACGTGCTCGGCCACCTGCGAGCGGCCGTAGGGGCTGAGGTTGAGCAGCACGCCTTGGCACAGGCCTTCCAGGCTGGCGATCTCCGGGTGCCGGGCGAGGTAGGCCGGGGTGCACACCGGGTAGATCACGTCGTGGACCAGCGGGTAGCTGCGGTAGCCCTCGCGGATCTTCGCCATCTTGGTGATGAAGATGTCGGGCCGGGTTCCCGGCTCCATGGAGAGGAAGTTCTGCGTGGTGATCAGGTTCAGCTCCACGTCCGGGTTGGCCTCGAAGAAGCCCGGCAGGCGGTGGGCGAGCCAGAGCGCCGAGAAGGCCGGTGAGCAGCAGAGGGTGACGATCGACTTGGACGTGCTGTTGTGGCGGATGCGCTCGGCCGCCTGGGAGATGTTGACGAAGGACAGCTGCACGGCGTCGAAGAAGATCGAGCCGGCCGGGGTCAGCTCCACGGCGCGGCCCACGCGCTTGAACAGGTCGGCGCCCAGGTAGGTTTCCAGCTCGCGGATCTGCCGGCTGATCGCCGCCTGGGTGACGCACAGCGCCTCGGCCGCCCGGGTGAAGTTCTGGTACTTGGCCGCGGCCACGAAGGACTTCACCGCGCGCAGCGACGGCATCTTGATCAGCGTCTGATCGGGTTCGGTGTGTTTGACCATAACTTCAGGTAATCAAGACCTTGGAGAAAATGTCGGTTCTTTCGCGTCGGCCCCGGTCCTAGACTGCCGCAAATGCTGTGATCGCGGCGGGCTGGCAGGCTCCGTGGATGGAGGTTAGCCGAAGCGACCGACGACAGAAAGCCTCCGCGCCGCAGGGCCCCTGCGTCAGCGCCGGACGCCGCCGCCAGCCGATCCACGCATGCACCGATCCAAACCGCGCCTGCTCTGGAGTGCATACAACAATGGATAAGAAAGCCGCTGTGCTCGACCTGATTCGCCAACGCAAGGCCCGCCACGCGCTGCCCCGCGCCGTCTATAGCGACCCCGAGGTGTACCGCCAGGACCTGGAGCAACTCTGGCACAAGGAGTGGATCTTCGCCGGCCACACCTTCGAGCTGGAGAAGCCGGGCCAGTACCTGACGCTGCAGATCGGCGACTATCCCATCGCCGTGGTGCGCGGCGGCGACGGCCAGGTCCGGGCGTTCCACAACGCCTGCCGGCACCGTGGTTCCAAGGTGTGCACGGAGAACAGCGGCAAGGTGGCCAAGCTGGTCTGCCCCTACCACAAATGGGTGTTCGACCTGGACGGCAAGCTGCTGTTCGCCGGCAACATGGGCCCGGAATTCAACCCGGCCGACTACGGCCTGAAGCTGGCGCACTGCGAGGTGGTGAACACCTACATCTACGTGTGCGTCGCCGAGACCGCGCCGGACTTCTCGCGCTTCCGCGACGCGGTCTCGCCCTTCATCGGGCCGCACAACCTGGAAGACTGCAAGGTCGCCTTCGAATCCAACCTGGTCGAGCGCGGCAACTGGAAGCTGGTGTTCGAGAACAACCGCGAGTGCTACCACTGCGACGGCACCCACCCGGAGCTGCTCAACTCCTTCGTCGAGAACCTCTCCGTGGCCGGCGTGGGCGGCGAGGAAGACCCCGAGCTGAGCGCCCACTGGGACCGCTGCGAGGCCGCCGGCCTGCCCAGCCGCCTGGTGATGGACGAGGCCGGGCAGTTCCGCATGACGCGCATCCCGCTCTCGGCCGGCGCCGTGAGCTACACCATGGACGGCAAGCCGGCGGTGGCGCGGCGCCTGGACAAGAGCGGCGAGCCGAACATCGGTGCGCTGCTGTACTTCAACTACCCCTCCACCTGGAACCATTTCCTCGGCGACCACGCCCTGAGCTTCCGCGTGCTGCCCCAGGGCCCCAACGAGACCCTGGTGACCACCAAGTGGCTGGTGCCCAAGGATGCCCAGGAAGGCATCGACTACGACCTGGAACGCCTGACCCGCGTGTGGATCGCCACCAACGACCAGGACCGGCGCCTGGTCGAGGGCGCGCAGGCGGGGGTGAACTCGCCTGCATACGAACCGGGCCCGTACTCGTCGATTGCCGAGAATGGCGTCTGCCAGTTCGTGGATTGGTACTGCACCGAGATGACCAGTCGTTTGGCCGACTGATTCCTTTCCCGTTCGCTGCCGACAGGCCCCGCTTCACCCTCTGGTGAAGCGGGGCTTTTTCGAATGCCCGGTCGATCTGATACCCAGGGAGCAGGTCATGCGGACCCCGCGTTTTCTTCCCGGAATGAGCGCTCATTCCCGAGGCTTTCTTCTCGTTCTGCTGGCCGCGTTCTGCTATGGCCTGCAGCCGTTGTTCGCCAGCTTCGCCTATGCCGGCGGCGCCAACCCGATCGGCCTGCTGCTGGCGCGCTTCTCCATCGCCGCCGCGGTGCTGCTGGCGCTGCTGCACCGGCAGCGCATCGGCTTGCCGAGCCTGCGCCTGGTCCGGCAGAACCTGCTGCTGGGCGTGGGCTACGGCCTGGCGGCGCTGGGCTACTACAGCGCCAGTCGGGCCAGCTCGGTGAGCCTGGCGATCATCCTCGTCTACAGCTTTCCGGCCTTCGTCACCCTGGTTTCCATCGCCTGGCTGGGGGAACGCACCAGCCTGCTGAAGCTGTTCAGCCTGTTGCTGGCGCTGGGCGGGGTGGCGCTGGCTACGGGGCTGAGCCTGGCTGGCGCTTCCATCGGCGCGCTGTGGGCACTGTTCGCGGCGATGGCCTACGGAGCTGCGGTCATCTACGGCACACACCGCGTTCGCCATGAGCACCCGCTGGCCTCGGCGGCCATCGTCCTGCTGGGCTGCGCCGCCACCTTCGCCGTCGCCGCGCTGTTCCAGCACGCCGCCTTCCCGGTGGGTGGCCAGGCGTGGCTGGCAACCCTGGGGCTGGCGGTCTTCGCCACGCTGATACCTGTCGCCGCGTTCCTTGCCGGGGCGCCGGCGATCGGTCCTTCGGCGGCGGCCACGCTGTCCACTGTCGAGCCCCTGGTGGCGGTGGCGATCGCCGTACTGCTGATGGGCGAGCGGCTGACCCTGTCGATGCTCGTCGGCGGCTGCATGGTGCTGCTGGCCGCCGTCGCCCTGGCCCGCCCGAGCCCCGCGGAAACGCCGCTGGCGCCCGCGACTTAGGAACGTAGGGCGTATAACCGTTCGCGGTTATACGCCGTTGGCTGTGCCGCTGGGGGGGGCCGGCGTGGCCGGTGAATCCGATCGCGGACGGAGTCCGCTCCTACGACCGAGCTTGCCTGGGGGCCATGCACCAGGGCTTGAGAGCGCCCTCTCCCCAACCCTCTCCCGCAAGCGGGAGAGGGAGCTGTCCTGAGTGGGGCTGGGGTCTGGCGCCATCCTTCCACCTCGTCGGCCAGTGCGCCGATGTCACCATGACTGTAGGAGCGAGCTTGCTCGCGAACGGGGTTTGCCGGTGGCGTAGGTGCTGGGTTCAAGAGCGCCCTCACCCCAGCCCTCTCCCGGAGGGAGAGGGGGCCGTTCGGAGTGGCCGGGAAGTCCAGAGTCATCCTGATACTCCTTACCCCCTCGTCATTCCCGCGGACGCGGGACGCGGCTCCATCGCGAACAGCGCTTGCGCTGGCCCGAAGGGGAATAACCCAGTGACTGCGGGGTTCGCGAGCAAGCTCGCTCCTACGAAAAGCAAAAGCGCATTTGCTCTTGGACTTCCAGAGAAACATCCGCGCGCACCGAAACGCCCCTTCAGAAGGCCGAGCGAAACCGGCGCTCAGGAGGTCATGCGACATGGATGTCGCGAGAGCCCCGCGGGCTACAGGGACGTACCCTCGGGGCGGGCCTCCGTGGCGGGGGAGTTCGTGAGGGTAGCCCGGCTCCATCGGGCCCGTATGGCGGGGCAAGCCTTTTTGGTTCCTTTTTGCGGGGGTGGCCTTCCACCGTTTGACAAAAGGGACTCGCCCGAGGGGGCGAAACAAGACGGTCGGGCAGACTCGGTGCGGCGCAGAAACACCCAAACCAAGGCAACTGGGTTCCCGCGTTCGCGGGAATGACGGGGTTGAAGGATGCTGCCTAACCAACAAGCCGCTCAACCATGTAGGACTCATAACGCCCCAGGCCCCCGTGGCACAGGGCACGGACCCGGATCAATAACATCAAGTTATGGTTTTGAGCGAACAAATGTCGTTGGACGCTCGACAGGCGGAACCCTAATTTGAAGACACGCCGCCGTCGCCTTCGACGGCCGCTGTAAAGCCTTGCAGGAGCTTCTGCGCAACGGAAGGGCCGCCCCGCCGGCGGCGGCCGTGATTCTTCCGGCGGTACCGGTGCTACGAGGCCGCAAGGTCCCCCGCAGCAAGACCTTGGCCACAAGAATAAGCATAAGGTGAGGAACGTATGAGTCAGACCGACGATATCCTTTCGGTTCGCAACATCTTCAAGGTCTTCGGGCCGCGCCCTAACGAGGCGATGGAGATGCTGCGCAAGGGCGCTGACAAGAACGAGATATTCCGCAAGTCCGGGCATGTCGTCGGGGTGTTCGATGCCAGCTTCTCGGTCAAGCGTGGCGAAATCTTCGTCATCATGGGCCTGTCCGGTTCCGGCAAGTCCACCATGGTGCGCCTGTTCAACCGGCTGATCGAACCCACCTCCGGCAGCATCCACCTCAACGGCCGCGAGATCACCGGGCTGTCGGACAAGGCCCTGCTCGACGTGCGGCGCAAGGAAATGGGCATGGTGTTCCAGTCCTTCGCGCTGATGCCGCACATGAGCGTGCTGGAGAACACCGCCTTCGGCCTGGAGATCGCCGGGGTAGGGGAGCAGGAACGCCACAGCCGGGCCCGCGAGGCGCTGCGCCAGGTGGGCCTGGAAGGGCACGAGCACAGCTACCCGCACCAGCTCTCCGGCGGCATGCAGCAGCGCGTCGGCCTGGCCCGGGCGCTGGCCAACGACCCCACCATCCTGCTCATGGACGAAGCCTTCTCGGCGCTCGACCCGCTGATCCGCAACGAGATGCAGGGCGAGCTGATGCGCCTGCAGGCCGAGCAGCAGCGCACCATCATCTTCATCTCCCACGACATCGAGGAAGCCATCCGCATCGGCCACCGCATCGCGATCATGGAAGGCGGCCGGGTGGTGCAGATCGGCACCCCCCAGGAGCTGCTGAACCAGCCCGCCAACGACTACGTGCGGACCTTCTTCAAGGGCTTCGACAGCTCGCGGGTGCTCAAGGCCGGCGACGTCGCCGAACTCGACCAGGCGGTGCTCTGCCGGCTCAACGGCAAGGGGCCGCAGCCCAAAGCCGGCGTGCCATACAGCTACCTGGTCAACGAGCGCAACCAGCTGATGGGCGTCATGGGCGCCGAAGCCGGCGCCGCGGGCGAGGCGGGCGCGGGGCACTACACCCTGCACGAGCGGCACCCGGTCTACACCGACACACCGCTGCACGACGTGCTCGACATCGTCGCCGAGCTGCCGTACCCGGTGCCGGTTCTGGACCGCAGCGGCGCGCTGCACGGCACCATCTCCAAGAACCAGCTGTTGCAGACCCTCAGCCGGCACTGAGCGCAGCCTTGCGCAACAGCCGTCCTCGTCATTCCTAGAAGCAGGTAGCGAGCATGTCCGAGTCCAGTTTCCTCGATCCCTTCCAGAACGCGGTCATTCCGCTGGGCGATTTGGTCGAAACCAGCCTGAATTTCCTGGTACGCAATTTCCGCGATGTCTTCCACGCCATTCGCTGGCCCATCGACCACGTGCTCAACGGTTTCGAGTACGTGCTGCAGAGCGTTCCGCCGACGATCGCCATCGTGCTGGCGGCGCTGTTCGGCTGGCAGCTCGCCGGGCCGCGCATGGGCGCGCTGTGCGCCGTCACCCTGACCTTGCTGGGGCTGATCGGCGTGTGGTCCGAGTCGATGACCACGCTTTCGCTGGTGCTGACCTCGGTGCTCTTCTGCGCCGTGATCGGCATCCCGCTGGGCATCCTCTCCGCCCGCAGCGACCGCATCGAGCGCATCGTGCGGCCGCTGCTCGACGCCATGCAGACGCTGCCGGCGTTCGTCTACCTGGTGCCGGTGGTGATGCTGTTCGGCATCGGCAACGTGCCGGGCGTGCTGGTCACCATCGTGTTCGCCGTGCCGCCGCTGGTGCGCCTGACCAACCTGGGCATCCGCCAGGTGCCCGAAGACAAGATCGAGGCGGCCCGTGCCTTCGGCTGCACGCCGCGGCAGATGCTGATGCGCGTCCAGCTGCCGCTGGCCACGCCGACCATCATGGCCGGGGTGAACCAGACGCTGATGCTGTCGCTGTCGATGGTGGTGATCGCCTCGATGATCTCCGTCGGCGGGCTCGGCCAGATGGTCCTGCGCGGCATCGGCCGCCTGGACATGGGCCTGGCCACGGTCGGTGGCGTCGGCCTGGTGCTGCTGGCGATCTTCCTCGACCGCCTGACCCAGGCCATGGGCGAGCGCACCCGTTCCGACCCGAGCCGCCGCTGGTACCACAGCGGCCCGGTGGGCCTGCTGCTGCGCCTGTTCGGCAGCCAGCCGGCGCCGCACAAGGCGGCCTGAACGAGCCGCCACTGCTTTGCATTCATTCTGCCGACCCAACGAAAAGAACAAGAGGTATACAGCGATGCATTTCGAGACGTTCAAGAACAAGCTTGTGCACTGTGCCGCGGCCATCACCCTGAGCGTGGTGTCGCTGTACGGGATGGCCGCTTCGGCGGACAAGCCGGGGGAGGGGGTGAAGGTCACGCCGATCTTCCCGCCGATCGCCGAGGAGCGCTTCCGCGGCGAGCTGGCCATGGCCGGCCTGCGCGAGCTGGGCTACGACGTGCAGGAGCCGAAGGAAACCGAATACGCGGCGATGATGGTGGCGCTGTCCTATGGCGATGCGGACTTCACCGTGCACTTCTGGGACAAGCTGCACGACGCCTTCTACCAGAAGGTCGACGGGCCGCACACGCTGGTCAAGGCCGGCGACGTGATCCCCGGCGTGCTGCAGGGCTACCTGATCGACAAGAAGACCGCCGAGCAGTACCACATCCGCTACATCACCGACCTGAAGAAACCGGAGATCGCCAAGCTGTTCGACACCGATGGCGACGGCAAGGCCAATCTGACCGGCTGCAACCCCGGCTGGGGCTGCGAACTGGTGATCTCCCACCACATGAAGGCCTATGACCTGGAGAACAGCGTCAACGTCAACCAGGGCTCCTACTTCGCCCTGATGGCCGACACCATCGCCCGCTACAAGCAGGGCCAGCCGATCCTCTACTTCACCTGGGTGCCGCAGTGGATCGCCGGCGTGCTGGTGGAAGGCCGCGACGTGGTCTGGCTGGAGGTGCCCAAGACCGACCTGCCCGACGGCAACAACGACGTGAACACCACCTACAAGGGCAAGAACCTGGGCTTCGCCATCGACAAGGTAGAGGCGCTGCTGAACAAGGACTTCGCCGACAAGAACCCGGTCGCGCTCAAGTTCCTTTCTCAGCTGCAGATCAGCGCCGACGACGAAAGCCAGCAGAACCTGCGCATGCAGAAGGGCGAGAACAAGCCGGCCGACGTCCGCCGCCACGCCCAGGAATGGATCGCCGCCCACCGCCAGCAGTGGGACGGCTGGCTGCAGGCTTCGCGCGCGGTCGCCAGCCAGGCCAAGCAGTGACGCCAACGGGTGCCCGCCGCCGGGCACCCGTTCCTCCGATTCCCGATCCCCGTCTGTGGAGCCCCACATGTCGCTCTATTCGTTCGTTCGTGAATTCCGCTTCGAGCAGGCGCCCGCGCACACCCGCGAACTTATGCAGACCTGCCTGCTGGATATCCTCGGCGTCGCCGCCGGCGCCCGCGACAACGCCACCAGCCAGGCGCTGCGCCGTTATGCCTTGAACCACTACCCGGCGGGCGTGCTTTCCAGCCGCCTGCTGTTCGACGGCCGCGCGGTGCACCCGCTGGGCGCGGCCTGGGCCGGCGGCTTCTGCGTCGACAGCCTGGATGCCCACGAAGGCCACTTCACCTCCAAGGGCCACGCCGGCGCCACCGTGGTGCCGGCGCTGCTGGCCCTGGTGGACGCCTGCCGCCAGCAGGGCCGCACCATCAGTGGCGCGGAACTGCTCAGCGCCCTGACCATCGGCTACGAAACCGCCCTGCGCGCCGGCGCCGCGCTCATGGCCACGGCGCCGCAATACCACGCCTCGGGCGCGTTCTCCGGCATCGGCGTGGTGTGCGGCGGCGCGCGCCTGCTGGGCTTCGACGAACAGCAGTTCCGCCACGCCCTGGGCATTGCCGAATATTTCGGCCCGCGCTGCCCGATGATGCGCCTGGTGGACCACCCCTCCATGCTGCGGGACGCCCATGGCGCCGGCGCTTTCGCCGGCCTCAACGCGCTGCTGCTGGCCGAGGCCGGCGTCACCGGGGCCCCGGCCGAGACGGTCGAGTTCGACGAGGTCGCCGGCCACTGGCGCGACCTGTGCCAGCGCTGGGAGATCGATGCCCAGTACTTCAAGCCCTGGCCGGTGTGCCGCTGGGCCCAGCCGGCGCTGACTGCGCTGACTGCACTGATGGCCGAGCACCCGCAGATCCGCGGCGAGAACATCGAGCGCATCAAGGTGCAGACCTTCCACGAATCCATGCGTTTGCAGGGGCACACACCGACCAACGCCGACGAGGCGCAGTACGCCCTGGCCTTCCCGCTGGCGGCCCTGGCCGTGCGTGGCCAGGTGGGGCCGCTGGAGGTGACCGGGGACGCGGTGCACGCCTCGGACATCCTGGCCGTCAGCCAGCGCGTCGACATCGTCGAAAGCGACGAGCTTTCCGCGCGCTTCCCCAACGAGATCCTTTCTCGGGTCTCGGTGTCGCTCAAGGACGGCCAGGTGTTCACCAGCCCGGTGACCGCGGCCAAGGGCGACCCCGCTACAGCCATGAGCCGCGAAGAGTTCCGCGCCAAGTTCGACCTGCTGGCCGGCATCACCCTGGACGAGGCCCTCAGGCAGGAGATCGCCGGGGCGATAGCGGCGCTGCCCGCCAGCGCCGATTGCGAAGGCTTGTTCGGGCTGCTGTTCGAGGCGGCCGGGCAGGGCGCCTGAGCCCCGCGGCCGGGAGGCCATCGTCTGTAGCGATGGCCTTCACCGCAGCGGCCGCCGCCTTGCCCAGCGCCAGGCGGCGCCCTGCTACGGGGCCGGGTTTCTCAGCGCCTGGGTCTGCGCCAGCAGCCACTCGCGGAGCATGCGGATGCCCGTCGAGCCGACCAGGTCGCGGCGGCAGACGAAGTAGTGCTTCCTGTCGTCGGCGAAGTAGGTTTCCTGCAGGGGGCGCACCAGCCTGCCGCTGTCCAGCTGCGGCTGGACCAGGTGCCGCCAGGCCAGGCCGACGCCGACCTCCTGGTGCACCGCATCCATGAGCATGGAGAAGTGGCTGAAGTTCATGGCCTCCCGGCTTCCGGAAACGTCCAGGCCGAACTGCCGCAGCCAGAACGCCCAGTCGATGGGCGCCCACAACCTGGCCTTCCAGTGGCTCGCGCTGAGGTTGAGCAGGGTGGCGTCCAGCAGCCCCGGCAATGTCGCGACCTGGGGATGCTGTTCGAGAAAGCCCGGGGTGCAGACCGGGAACACCTCCTCGGAAAACAGGTACTCGGCCACGTAGCGCGGATGTTCCTCCAGCCCCAGGGTCACCGCTGCGGTGAAGTTCTCCTGGTAGTCGGGGTTGCCTTCGGTGCTGATCAGGTGCAGCTGCAGTTCGGGATATTGCGCGCGCAGCTGCTTCAGCCGCGGCATCAGCCACAGCTGGGCGAAGGCCGTGGTGGTGATCAGGGCGAGATGATCCTGGCCGTTGCGCCGCAACAGGTCGCTGGAGGCATTGGCGATGTGGTGCAGGGCCGACGATGCGGCCAGGTACAGCGCATGCCCGTCGTCGGTGAGCTCGACCTTGCGGTTGCCGCGCAGGAACAGCTTGAGCCCGTAGAAGTCCTCCAGCACCTGGATCTGGCGGCTGACCGCCGCCTGGGTCACGTAGAGCTCCTCCGCCGCCATCTTGAAACTGCCGTGGCGGGCGGCGGCCTCGAAAGTCCGCAGCGCATTCAGTGGCGGCAGCGAATGCCGGAGGTTGCTCATGGGGGCTCACCCGTTATGGAAAGACGCCTGGGCAGTTAAGCAAAACTCAAGCGTGCAGGGCAGTGCTTTCTCGCTTTCCTTCCATTCATGGGTATTTCGATTAACCAAAAGTCAATCGAATGCAGCGCAGAAGTCGTTTGTCGCCGGCCCCCGGCCTGTCGATCATCGGCCTCACACATCCCACTGAGGTGCAAGGCCATGCGATTCGAAAACAGGATTGTCGTGATTACCGGTGGCGCCGGCGGCGTGGGCCAGGCGCTGGTACGGCTGTTCGCCGCCGAAGGGGCCCGCCTGATGATCTCGGACATCAACGCCGAGGACTGCCAGGCCATGGTCGACGAGGCGCGCGCCCTGGGCGCCGAGGCCGAGTGCCTGGCCGGCAACCTGCGCGAGAAGGAGTACTGCGAGGCGATCATCGCCCGGGCGGTCGAGCGCTTCGGCGGCGTCGACATCCTGCTCAACAATGCCGGCATCATTCCCCGCGGCACCGTCGAGGAAACCACCGACGACATGTGGTTCACGGCGCTGGACGTCAACCTGAACGCCGTGTTCTTCCTCTGCCGCGCGGCGATACCGCACATGAAGCGCCGCGGCGGCGGCGCCATCGTCAACACCTCGTCGGTCTGGGGCGTCTACCCCGGCCCCGGGCACGTCGCCTACTGCACCAGCAAGGGCGCGGTGGCCGCGCTGACCAAGAACCTGGGCCGGGACGCCGCGCCCTTCGGCATCCGCGTCAATGCCGTGTGCCCGCATGAGATCAACACGCCGATGATCCGCAGCGGCTTCGAACGCCGTGGCCTGGACCCGCAAAAGGCCATCGAGGAGCTGAACAAGACCGTGCCGCTGGGCCGCATCGCCGAGCCGGAGGACATCGCCGACGTGATCGCCTTCCTGGCCTCCGACCAGGCGCGCTACATTGCCGCGGAAACGCTCGAAGTCACCGGCGCCAAACCGGTTTCGGGCTGAGGAGGCCAGCATGCTGCTCAATGACAAGGTAGCCGTCGTGACCGGCGGCGGACGCGGCATCGGCCGCGGGATCAGCGAGAAACTGCTGGAGGCCGGCGCCCGCGTGCTGGTCGCCCAGCGCCAGCCGCTGGATGAAGACCTGAGCGCCAACCCGCGGGTGGCATGGTGCGAGGCCGACCTGGCCGAGCGCGAGGCGCCCTATGCCATCGCCCGCGCCGTCGAGGCGCATTTCGGCGGCGCCGACATCCTGGTCAACAATGCCGGCTTCATGTTCGAGAAATCCCTCGACGACATGCACGAGGACGATTGGGACCGCATGATGGCCGTCAACCTGCGCGCCCCGGTGTTCCTGGCCAAGGCGCTGCTGCCGCAGATGCGCCGGCGCGGCGGCGGCAGCATCGTCAACATCGGCTCCATCGAAGGCATCGGCGCCAACCCCTGGCATACCGCCTACTGCGGCTCCAAGGCCGGCGTGCATGGCTTCACCCGGGCCATGGCCGTCGATCTGGGACGCGACGGTATCCGTTGCAACGCCATCGCCCCGGGGTGGATCAACTCGGAACTGAGCGACGCCTACATCGACGCCCAGTCGCAACCCGAGCTGGCCCGCGCCGGCCTGCTGAAGCTGCACCCGGTGGGCCGCACCGGCGAGCCCGAGGACATCGGCGGCGTCGCCGTGTTCCTGGCCAGCGACGCGGCGGCCTTCATCACCGGCCAGGTGATAGTCGTGGACGGCGGCCGCACGGCCAAGTTGCCGCTGCCTTTCTGAGGCGCGAGTGGCGCCGGGAAGCCCACCTTGGCGGTGGGCTTTCTTCATTGCGTCGTGCGGTGGTGTTTCGAGTGTGCGGGGCCTGTGATCTGGGATATTTCCCCCCAAAGCGGACGGAGTCCTACGGTTACAGGGAGGCACGGCTTTTCGTAGGATGGCGTTGAGCGAAGCGATACCCATCAGCGCCACCGCATGGGTTTCGCAAGCTCAACCCATCCTACGAAGAGCGCCTCGGAGCGGCCGTAGGAGCGGACTCCGTCCGCGATTCGGATTTCCAGAGGAACCTCCGAGCAGGCCGAAGCGGCGCAAACACACCCAAGAATCAGCGCGCCGCCCAGGCATTGAACCGCTGTTGCAGCTGCTCCCCATGGTCCGCCCAGAAGGCCGCATCCATCGCCAACTGCTTGCCCAGGTTATCCGGCGCGCTGGGCAGATTCTGGCTCTGCGCGGGCGCTATCTGCGCTGCTGCTTCGAGGTTCACCGGGCCGTAGGCGATGTGGTCGGAATAGGCCTTCTGCTGCGGCTCCTGCAGCGCGAACCGGATGAACTTACGCCCTTCCTCGGCGTGCTTGGCGCCCTTGGGAATGGCGTAGGACTCGATGTCGTAGATGCCGCCGTTCCACACCACCTTCAGGTTGCTTTCGTTCTGCACGGCGGAGATGCGCCCGTTGTACGCGGCGCTCATCACCACGTCGCCGGAGACCAGGTATTGCGGCGGCTGCGCGCCGGCTTCCCACCACTGGATGTACGGCTTGATCTCGTCGAGCTTGCGGAAGGCGCGGTCCTGGCCTTCCTTGGTGGCGAGCACGGCGTAGATGTCCTTGTACGGCACGCCGTCGGCCATCAGCGCGTACTCCAGGGTGTACATGGGGCCCTTGCGCAGCCCGCGCTTGCCCGGGTACTTCTTCACGTCCCAGAAGTCGGCCCAGCCGGTGGGCGCGGTCTTGAGCTTGTCGGCGTTGTAGGCCAGCACCGTGGACCAGACGAAGATGCCCGCGCCGCAGGTGTTGATCGCGCCCTTGACCAGCTTGGGCGCCAGGGCGGCGATGGCCGGGTCGTCGCCGATCTCCTCCAGCAGCCCCTCGTCGCAGGCGCGCAGCAGTTCCGGCGTTTCCAGCTCCACCACGTCCCAGGAGACGCTGCCGGTGTCGACCTGGATCTTGACCTTGGCCATCTCGCCGTTGAATTCGTCGGCAATGATCCGGCTGCCGGTCTGCGCGCTGTAGGGCTGGTAGTAGGCCTGCTGCTGCGCGTTCTTGTTCGCCCCGCCCTGGGAGGCCACGGTGAGGTCGGCCAGGGCGTGGGTGGAAAGACACGCGATGGAAAGGGCGATGACGCTGCTCAGAGACTTTGGCATTGTTATGGGCTCCGATGAGTCGAGGGAATGTCCGGTGAGGGCAACGGGCCGGGGGGCGCTGGACTGCGCGCGGCCTGACCTCCAGTTTCCCCAGGGCCCGGGCGCGGCGACATCAGACAGATTTACAATTCGCCAGCAGCTGGTTCATACCTTTGTATGGATTCAACGGCCCGGGGCCGATGCGATCCTCTGATTCGCTGCTGCGAACCCACCTGCCGGAGGCGCCGTGCCGATTTCGATTCAGGACATCCTCGATGACAACGCGCTGTCCACGCGCCTGGTCAGCGGCGCCAGCCACGTCGGGCGGCTGCTGCGCTGGGCCCACGTCTGCGAACTGCCCGACCCCTCGCAATGGCTGGGCGAGGGCGAGCTGCTGATGACCACCGGCCTGGGCATTCCCGCCGACGCCGCGGCGCAGCGCGAGTACATCGAGCGGCTGGCCAGGGCCCGCGTGGCGGGGCTGATGATCGGCGAGAACATGCACGCGCCCAGCGACATGGAAGTGCTGTTCGATACCGCCATGCAGCTGGATTTCCCGCTGCTGCTGACGCACAGCTCGGTGCCGTTCTCGGCGGTCGCCCGGGCGATCATCGATGCCAGCAAGCAGGAGGAGCAGGAGCGCCGCAGCGCGGTGGCGCGCATCTACGAAAGCGCGCGCATGGGCCTGCGCCACGTCGGCGTGGAGTTCCTGCTGCAGCGCCTGGCGGCGGACTTGCGCACCCAGCTTTACCTGTTCGACGCCGCCTCGCTGGAGCCCTGGCATGCGGGCCTGGCGCCGCTGCCGGCGCACTGGCGGGCGGCCCTGGGCAAGCGTGCGAACACCACGACCACCGTCACCCGCCATTCGACGGAGGAGGGCGACGCCCTGGTCATGGCCCTGCCTTCGGTGCCGGCCTGCAAGATTCTCGCCTGCGGCGGCGGCCTGGTGGATTACGGCCTGCTGCACCACGTGACGGCGGTGCTGGGCATCGAGCTGGAGCGCCAGCAGGTCGAGCATGAGCGCCTGCTGCGCCAGGGCTGGGAGTTGCTGGATGACCTGTTGCAGCAGCGCCTGAGCGAGCGGCCCGCCCACGAGCGCCTGGGCGCCCTGGGCTACCCCGTCGGCCAGGCGGTCTTCGCCGTTGCCCGTTGCCAGGCGGATTTGCCCGAGCGCTGGTCGCAGCGGCTGCACTTGCAGGGCGTGGCGTTATTGTCGCGCGTGCAGGGCGAGGAACTGATCCTGCTGCTGGCCTCGGACGCGGCGGCGGAGCAGGTCCAGCAGGTGCTCGGCTGCCCGCTGGGGCTGTCCAACCCGCTGGGGCACTCGGGCCGCACCCCGGAGGCGCTGCGCGAGGCGCGCCTGGCTCTGGCGCATACCTCGGCCAGCCGCCAGGTCGCCTATTACGGGCGGGCTTCCGGTGAGCTGCTGTGGCTGCCGTCCAGCCTGGAGGAGGCCCAGCTGGTCTACCGCCGCGCCCTGGGCGCCCTGGCCGATTACGACCAGCAACAGGGCGCGCAGCTGCAGCACACGCTGCAGGTGTTCCTCGAACAGAACCGCTCCTGGCAGAAGACCGCCGAGCGGCTCAACGTGCACCGCCAGACGCTGGTCTACCGCATCCGCCGCATCGAGGAGATCACCGGCCTCTCGCTGGATTCCACCGAGGACGTCGCCGTGTTGTGGATCGCCCTGCGCGCGGCGGACATCGCCGGCCTCAAGGCATGATCACGAAGCTCTTGCGCAGGGTTTCGCGGATGTCCCAGGTGCCGTGACAATTCGCCGGGAACAGGATGGCGTCGCCGGCGCGCAGTTCGATGGGCTCGCCCTCGTCGGGGATGAAGAAGCCGTGGCCGCTGATGAAGTGGCTGAACTCGCGCTCCATGACCTGGCGGCGGAAGCGCCCCGGGGTGCATTCCCACACGCCGGTCAGCAGGCCGCCCTGGCCTTCGGCGGCGTAGGTGGCGGCCTCGGCCACCGGCGTGCCGACCGGCGCCTTGGCCGGCACGCCGGCGGGCAGCGGGAAGCGGGCGGTATCGGGCAGATGGATCAGGTGCTGCATCGGGGGTCTCCTTGCCTGTTCAGGCGCTCTTGTCTTCCAGGCCCACGGGGGCGAATTTGCTCAGCCTGAGGTCGAGCCAGGACGGCTTGCGGTTCTGCGCCTCCTGCTCCTCCTTGCGCTGCACCGCGCCGCGCACCAGCAGGCCGCCGAAGTAGCGGATGGGCTCCGGCGGGAAGCTCTTGGGCCGGCGCCCCACCAGGCCGCAGCGGCTCCATTCGTCGTTGCGCCCCAGCACCAGGCTGGCGAGGATGCGCCCGCCCAGGCGGCTGGGGCCGACGCCGTTGCCGCTCCAGCCGATGCCGTAGAAGATGTGCGGCGCGCCTTCCAGGTGGCCGAACACCGGCATGCTGTCGTAGGTGCGGTCGATGGGGCCGCACCAGGCGTGGCTGATGGGCTCGTCGGCGAGGTTGGGGTAGGTGCGGCGGAAGTCTTTCTCGGTCTCTTCGCTCAGCCGCGGGTTGTCGTCGAAGCTGGCGTCGATGCGGCTGGCGTAGTTGATCATGCCGGTGCCCTTGCCGAAGGCGATGCGGCCGTCCTGCGTGGTGCGGTAGAAGTCCACCATCAGCTGCGAATCGGTGATCGACTCGCCGCCGGTCCAGCCGATCTGTTCCAGGCGCCGGGGGATCGGGTGGGTCGCCACTATGGTGCTGGTGACCGGCAGGACGACGCGGCTGAGTTCGGGGATCTGCGCGGCCCAGGCATTGGTGGCCAGCACCACGCGCCGCGCCGTGACCGAGCCCGAGGGCGTGCGCAGCACCGCCGGTTCGCTGCGCTGGATGTCGTCCACGGGCGTGTTCTCGAAGATCCGCACGCCTTTCTCCAGCGCCACCCGGCGCAGGCCGCGGGCGAGGCGGGCGGGCTGCACGGTGGCGTTGCTGGCCTCGATCACGCCTTCCAGGTGCTGGCGCGAGCCGGCGCGGCGCTGCACTTCGTTGTCCGGCAGCGAGCGGAAGACCTGCTCGCCCAGGCTTTCGCAGGTGCGCTGCACGCCTTTCCAGGCGCCGCGCTGGGCGTCGCTGGTGGCGGTCCACAGCCAGCCGCCGCGGCGGAAGTGCGCGTCGATGCCGTGCTGCGCGCAGAACTCGCCGATCTCGCCGATGTTCGCTTCCGAGGCGCGGGCCAGGCGCAGGGCTTCTTCCTTGCCGCACTGCGCCACCAGCGAGCTGATCTTCGGCCACCAGGACATCACGAAGCCGCCGTTGCGCCCCGAGGCGCCGCCGCCGCAGATGTCGCGCTCGAGGATCACGATCCGGCACTGCGGTTCGAGCTCCAGCAGGCGCAGCGCCGTCCATAGCCCGACGAAGCCGCCGCCGATGATGGCGACGTCGACGCTGAGGTCCTCCCGCAGGGGCGCGGTCGGGGTGAGTTCGTCGGCAATTTCCTGGAGCCAGAGGGAGCGTTTCATGGCGAGAGCCCATGGGTTGTTGTTTCCCATAATCTCGCCGAGCGGCGCTGGCCTACCCATCGTGCATTTCTAACGATTTGGCGGCGGGTTTTCATACAAACATACGAACCCGGCGCTGAGGCCAGGGTGCCCCGGCCACGGCGCTCTTCGCAGGATGGGGTGAGCGAAACCCATGTGGCCGTGGCGATGGGTATCGCTTCGCTCCACCCATCCTGCGTTGCCCGTCTTCACTCGCCGGAACCCTGGAGGTTCCGGCGCGGCGGGTTCAGAACAGCTTGAGGAAGTTGAGGTAGAAGCGCGGCGCCTTGCCGTTGTCGTCGTCCAGCTCTTCGGCCGAGACCTTGCGCGTCAGCGGGAAGGCCAGCTCGGGCGACACGTACATGTCCTTGAACACCTGCAGGTGGGCGCCGACGCCGGCCGAGGACAGGCTCTCGGCGCTGACCCAGCTCGGCTCCTCGCTCCACACCTTGCCGAAGTCCCAGAAGGCGTAGTACTGCGTGGGCACCTCGTGGTCCCTGAAGGTGTGCAGGCGGTTGTACTGCAGCTCGACCTTGCCGGCGAAGCCCTTGTCGCCGGTGATCTCCGACGGGTCGTAGCCGCGGCCGAACTCGCTGCCGCCCACGCCGAACTGCTCGGGGCTGAGCAGCGGCTGGCCGAAGGAGGTCTGCGCGGTCATCGCCAGGTACAGGTTGAGGCCGTCCATGATCTTCGACAGGTCCTGCAGGCGCTGGGCATCCAACTGCAGCTTGGTGAAGTCGGTCTCGCCGCCCTCGCGCGAGGGGTTGGCGCGGTTTTCGCTGCTGGCGCCCATGATCTTCAGGCCGCGGCTCAGTTCCGCCTTGACCAGGTTCTTGCCGCCGTAGGCATCGAAGAAGTCGTAGCTGGCGCCCAGGCGCAGGGCGCGGATGCGGTCGTCGCTGGAGGGCGGGTTGTGCGGGTCGTCGAGGTACTCGGACTTGCCGTTGAACCAGGTGAAGGCCGCCGAGGTCTTGAAGGTCTCGTCGCGCTGGCGGATCCACGGCCGGGTGATGCGCACGGCGAAGGTGTCGCCGGAGCTGTTGGCGTTGAGGAAGGAGTAGGTGTCGGCGTGGCCGTCGTTGTGCTGGGCGAGGAAGCTGAGCACGTCGCCGCGGTTGCCGACCGGGAGTTCGTACTGGCCTTCGAAGAAGGTCATCTTGTTGCCTTCCACCGATTTGCCGGCGCGCACGCCCAGGTGGTCGCCGTGGCCGGTCAGGTCGTTGACGCCCACCCCGCCGTACACCTGCCAGGGGCCGAAGTAGCGGCTGTCGCGGTTGTCGAAGCCGAAGAAGCCTTCGTACTTGCGCTGGGTGTTCTCCACCAGCAGGTCGGTGCCTTCGGCGACCGGCGAGGGGACGAAGGTGCCGCGGCTCTGGTTGCCGGACACGTCGTTCATCAGCAGCAGGTTGCGTTCCAGCGTGGCGCTCTTCACCGGCACTTCTTCACGGATGTTGCCGGCATACCCTTCCAGCGCCTTGTTGCTCGGCCCCTGGAAGGTCACCTGGTTGATCCGCCCCTCGAAGACGTGGATGACCAGGTTGCCGTTCTCCAGGCGTTGTTCGGGCACGTAGGCCTTGGCCAGGAGGAAGCCGGCGCGGCGATAGCGCTGGGTGATGATGTCGGCCACGGCGTTCGCTTCGGGCAGCGACACCCTGTTGCCTTCCAGGCGCGCGAGCAGTGGTGCGAAGGTGGCGGGCGGGTAGCTGGTCACGCCGCTGAGGGTGACCTTGGCGACCTTGAAGCGGGTCTCGCCGCCGGGCAGCGCGGTCATCTCGGCAGGGACGTTCTCCGCGCTCGGGGTGACCACCGTGTCCGGCAACTGCAGCGTGGCGGGCATCTCGGTGGGCGCGCTGCGGTGCCCGGAGGCGTCCGGCACCTCGACCCGCCCGGGGTTGAGCTGGCCGAGCGGGGCGGCCTGCAGCGCGGCGCTGGCGAACAGGCCGGAGCAGACGGCCAGGGCGAGGATGCTCAGTTTCGACGGAAGCGGTTTCATGGCTATTTCCCTCCCTTCTGGCCGGCCTTCAGGTCGTGGGGGATCACGCTGCGGTTCCAGTCGGGGGCGATGAACTGGCCGTCCCTGATCAGGCTGTTGGCGTAGGTCAGCACGTCGCGGATGTCCGGCGTGGTGCTGGTCTTGCCGCCGTAGGCGCGGGGTTTGCAGATCAGTTGCACGGCGTAGGTGCGGATCACCGCCGGCGACACCGAGTAGTTGGCCGAGACCGCCGAGGGCGATTCCAGCGCGGTGCAGCGGGTATTGCCGGGGGCCTGGGCGGTGAGCGGGATGCCCTGTTGCGGCTGTGGCGCGAGCGGTCCGGTGATGGTCAGGGCGCCGTCGCGGAACACCACGCTGTAGTTGCTGCCGGCCTCGAAGGCCTGGCCCTGGCCGATGGCGTAGCTGCCGGGCTCTTCGCCCGGGGCGCGGCTCAGCGAACCCCTGGCGACGTCGGCCGGGTCGCCGTTCTTCAGTCCGCTGACCGAGTAGGTCAGCCGCGGGTCGGGCTGGCCCTGGGCCTTGCGCTTGTCGTCGGCGCTCACCACCAGCGGCGCCGGGGTGATCTGCAGGTTGCCCTCCTTGAATACCAGGCTGTAGTTGCCGCTGCTCAGGCCCAGGTTGCCCTGGCCGATGGCGTAGCCCCGGGGCCGCACGTTCTCGCCGCGCTCGCGCTGCAGGCCGCCGTTGAGCACGGCAGCGGCGCTGTCACCGTTCTTCAGCCCGCTGACCGAGTAGCTCAGCGCCGGGTCGGCATCGCCGTAGACCTTGGTCTTGTCGTGGGCGATGACTTCCAGTTGCGCCGGGGTGATGTGCAGCAGGTTGCCTTCGAAGCTCAGGCGGTAGTTGCCGTTCAGGCTGCCGACGCCACCCTGGCCGATGGCGTAGTCGCCGACGTTCTGCCCGGGGGCGCGGTTGAGGTTGCCGCCCACCAGGTCGGCGGCGTTCTCGCCGAACTTTTGCCCGCTGACCTGGTAGGTCAGCGCCGGGTCGGCGTCACCATAGACCTTGGACTTCTCGTCGGCCCTGACCTTGAGCTCGGCCTGCCGGACGCTCAGGGTGCCTTTGTTGTCCTCCAGCCGATAGCGGCCCTGGGCGCGCTGGTCCTGGCTGACGTTGTTGTCGATGGCGTAGCCGCCGGGCCTCACGTCGCTGTGTTCGGTGGCCGTGGTGGTCGGCGTGCCGACCTGGGTGCCGTCGCGGCCGAGCTGCTGGTTGACGTAGTCGTCGACGCCTTTCACCGCCTGGGCGTTGGCGTCGTACTCGGTGCGGTTGGTCAGCGTGGGGTTGCTGTCGCCGTAGGTGCGCGCCTGGTCGTCGGCGGTGACGGTGATCGTGGCCGGGGCGGCGCTGTTGAGGATCACCCCGGGCTCGTTGGTCTTGTCCACGGTTTCGTAGAAATGCACCCGGGCGCGCTCCAGTGTCTGCTCGCCGGGCTGCAGCGACGGGCCGTTCTGATCGGCTTTCTGCAACCAGGGGGTGTCGTTGACCAGGGCGCCGATCAGCGCTTCGACGGTGTTGTACTTGCCGCCGAGGTTGACGACCAATTGTTGGCTGCTGCCGTCCTGGGCGTTGTGCTGGATCTCCTTCTGATCGGTGGCGCCGGGGATGTACTGGTAGGGTTCCACGCCCCAGCCCGCCGTGCCGAAGGTGGACACCACCTCCAGGCCGCCGTTGGCGCCGAAGGCGAAACCCACTGGGAGGGTGGTTTCCACCGGGCTTCCGCCGGGGTCGGTGCGGGTCACCTTGGTCAGGCTGGGGTCGGCCGCATCGGGTGAGATTTTCCAGAGCACGCCGGCCGCGTCGGTGAAGCTCAGGCCGTTGACCAGGTAGTCCGAACTGTCCAGGTAGTTGAGCAGCAGGGCCGGATCGAGCTCGCGGTAGCCGCCGCTGCCGTCCGGGGTGACGAAGCCGGTGGCCTCGAACACCAGGTAGTCGAAGGCGTCGCCGTTCTCGGCGCGCAGGGTCACCGAGCGGGTCGCGGAGCCGTAGGTTGTACCGGGGTCGGCCACGATGTCCTGATAGCCGCGATACTCCAGCTGCTGGGCGGTGACACCGCTGAGGCTTTCGTTGGAGTAAGGCGAGGCCACGCTGCCGGTGGTGGTGGTGCCGCTGGCGTTGGTCTGGTTGAAGCGGAAGATGCCGTTGCTGGCCTTGCCGGCCAGGGTGCCGGCGTAGTTCAGGTTGCTCTCCATGCGCACGCTGGCGCCTTCCAGGGCCACCTTGTCGCCCATCAGCGCGGTGCCTTCCTGCTGGACGATGGAGGCGACGTTGGAAGTCTTCAGCCAGGCGATGCCCTGGCCGACGTCGATGATCGCGCGCTGGCCGTAGCTGTCGCCGGTGTTGTTCAGGCGGATGTCGCCGGTGGCGGCGATGAACAGGTTGCCGTCCTTGAGCAGGATGGGCGCGTTGATGTACACCGAGCCGCTGTCGTTGGAAAGGTCGGCGCCGGCGTAGGCCTGGCCCTGGCGCGGGTTGCCGGTGGCGATCAGGGCCAGGGTGGCAGGGTTGCCGTTGCCGTCCTGGCCGATGTTGGTGGCGACGATCGCCGAGTTGACGTTGATGCGCTGGCTGGCGCTGACCTCGACGTTGCCCGATGCCAGCCCATTGACGATGGCCTGGGCGGAGACCTGCCACAGGTCGGCCGTGCTCGGGCCCTGGGCGGTGCCGCCGGTGACGCTGGTGCCGGGGTCGGCATCGGCGTCGGCGACGATGTTCACCGTCTCGGGGTCCAGCAGCCATTTGCCGACGACCTTGCCGCCGGTGTCGACCTTGGCGTCGCTGGTCACCCGCAGTTGTCTGCCGGAAGTCTCCACCACCCCGCCGCGCTGTTCGCCACGGGCGCTGGCGCTGCCGGCGAAACTGGTCTGGCCGTTCGACCAGACCACCACCTGGCCGCCGTCGGTCCTGCCATCGGCCCTGAGCTGAGCGCCCTTGGCCACGCCGGTGGACTTCGCCGCCGGCTCGGGGCCCTTGCCCTGGTAGCTGCCGCCGACCAGCACCTTGCCGCCGGCACCCTGGCTGCCGGAGGCGTCGATCCTGGCGCTGCCGGCGAGGTTCACCGCGTCGCCCAGCACCTTGACGCTGCCGCCGCTGGTGCCCCTGGCGCTGAGGGTGCCGGTCACGTTGGTCTGCGCCGCGTTGCCCAGGACGATGCTGCCGCCTTGCTCGCTCACCGAGTCGGCGGCCACCTTGCCGCCGAGGTTGATCACCGAGTCCAGGTGCCTGGCCGCGCGCTCGGCGCTCATGGCCACCACGCCGTTGCCGACGTCGATCTCGCCGCTGTTGTGCACGCCGCCAGTGACGTCGGCGTTGACGCTGTCCTTCTCGCCGGGGCTGCCCTGGACGGCGATGTTCATCAGCCCGTCGCCGTGGAAGTCGAGGGTCGCGCGCGGGCCGGTGGCCAGTTGCACGCTGCCCTTGCGCGCCTGGATGACGCCGTGGTTCTCCACCTGGGCGCCGAGCAGGGCGACCATGCCGTTGTCGTGCACGGTGATGCGCCCGTGGTTGCTGACCACGCCCTTGAGCTGCAGGTCCAGCTTGCCGCTGCGGGCGAACTCGCGGGCCTGCTCGTCGGTGAGGAAGCCGGCGCTGGCCACCAGGGCGCTGGCGGATATGCGCGAGTTCGGGCCGAGCCAGATGCCGTTGGGGTTGACCAGGATCAACTGGCCGTTGGAGGTGACGGCGCCGTAGATCTTCGACGGATCGCTGCCGATCACCCGGTTGAGGGTCACCGAACGGCCGTCGGGCTGGCGGAAGGTGATGCTGTTGTCCGGGCCGACGTTGAAGCGCTGCCAGTCGATGGCGGTGCGGGCGCTGGAGGTGTTCACCTCCATGTTCGGCCCGTTCCGGGTGATGCTGGCCTGGCCGCCGACCACCTGGCCGCCCTCGGGCAGGGCGTCGGCCTGGGCCTGCAGCGATAGGCCGGCCGAGGCCAGGGCTATCGCGACGCAGAGCGTGTGCAGCGGCAGAGGGGAGGGGCCGCGGTTCCCCGAATGGCGACGTTTCATCGCTTGTCTCCTAGGAAATTTACTAGGAGAAAGCTTTGGGGAATTCCCTGCGGGGATTAATCAGGCGCGCCACGAAAGGCTTGTAGTGCTTCCCTGAGACGTCAGGGCTGCCGCGCGCTGCGGGGGAGTTCCAGATGCAGTTCGACGTGCAGCTTCGCGCCGTTCTGCTCATGGACCTGCAGGTTGCCGCCGAGCAGGCCGACCAGCGTCTCGGCCAGCACCAGGGCCGCGACGAAGGGCGGCACGCGCGCCGGCAAGGGCCCCGCCCGCAACGAAAGCCGCCAGTGCAGGCGGGCGCCGGAAACCTCGATGGCCTTCGCCGCCAGGTCGACCTGGCCGGCGCCCAGGCTTTGCGCATACAGGAGCAGGGCGCCGACCAACTGGCGGTAGCGCTGCGCGTCCACCCAGGCCCAGGGCTGCGTCCCGGCCTTCTGCAAGCGGCAAGCCGGCGCTGCGGGGGTGGCGAGGGCCTGCTCGGTCAAGGCATCCAGATCGGCCCGACTGGGCATGGGCGTCATCTGGCCCAGTTCCAGGCGGGCCAGGTCGGTCAGCAGCTCGATGTCGCCGCGCAACCGGGCCAGGCCCTGGGCGAGGGCGTCGTCCTGGCCGGGCTGCTGCAGCGCCGCCAGCTCGCGCAGGGCCTGTTCGCCGAAGTCGACCAGGTAGCGTCCGCGCTGCGAGCGGATGCTGCGGACCTGTTCCAGGCTGTCGCGCAGCATCTGGATCTCCTGGTCCTGCTCGCCGATGTCGACGGCCGAGCAGAGCATGCCGATGAACCCGCCATCCTCGCCGCTGACGGGGATGCCGCCCTGCTTGAACACGTGGCGCACGCCGTTGATGTGGACCACGCATACCGTCATGTACGGGATCCTGGCCTGCACCGCGGCCTGGAAGGTCTTGCGCACGTACTCCAGGTGCTCGGCGTCCACCACCCCCAGCTCGCTGATGGTGCTGCCCGCGACCTGGTCATGGCCGAGGCCGGTCAGCCGGAGAAAGGCCGCGTTCGCCGCCAGCACGCGGCCTTCGCCGTCGCGCAGGCTCACCGGGTAGGGGACGCGGTCGATCAGGCTGTCGAAAGACGGCAGGGCGCCTGCCTGCGCGGGTGCGTCGCCCGGGCGCTCCACCAGCCCGTGCTGCGCGGCGACCTGGATCAGCTCGACCAGCGAGCTGGTGTTGGTCTTTTCCAGCAGCCGGGCCTTGTAGGTGCTGACGGTGCGGTCGCTGATCGCCAGTTCGGTGGCGATGTCCTTGACCCGGTAGCCGTCGGCCAGGTAGTGCAGGACCGTGATTTCCCGTGGCGTCAGCACCTCGGCCTGGGCGGCGCCGTGGGCCGCCGCGCCGATGGGTTCCTGGTGCAGCGCGCCGACCTTGAAGAAGGTGCGCCCGGCCAGCACCGCCGACACCGCTTCCAGCAGCGGCGCCCGGGTGTCGGACTTAGCGACGAAGCCGGCGGCGCCGCACTCCACGCATGCGTGCTCGTAGACGTCCGCCGGCAGGTCGGTGAACACCAGCACCTGGGTACTCTCCTGGCGGGCGCGGATACGGCGGATCACGTCCAGCCCGCCGAGGCGCGGCACCTTGAGGTCGAGCACGACCAGCTCCGGCGCCAGCCGCCGGCACAGGTCCAGGCCCTCGACGCCATTGTCGGCCACGCCGACGACCTGGTGGCCCTGGCTTTCCAGCAGGGCCCTGGCGCCCACGCAGGTGATGGGGTGGTTGTCGATGATGATGATGCGGCTCATCCCTCTGCCCGCCGTGCGATCGGGTTCCGGAAGGATAGTTCAGGCGCGCTTGGGTGGTGCGTGGAGGAATCCCCGTCCATGGCGTAGAGGCTGATCCTTGCTGGGGCTGCACGGCCCCTGGTCCGCAACGCCGCATCCTGTCAGGCTAACTCCTTCCATGCCGCAACCAGGGAGTGGCCCCATGCGCTTCGATTGGCACAGCCAGCCGATCACCCGGCAGACCCCGGTCGATCCGGGCTACCGCAACACCCAGAACGTCCGCCGCTTCCTGCGCGAGCAGTGCGGCGAGGGCTTTCGTTTCGAGCGTGCCTTCATGGCCTGGATACGCAGCGGCGCCCCAGCGACCATGGGCGAGGTGGTGGACGAATGGCTGCGGCGGCACGGCCCGTAGGGGCGCGTTCGCCCCGGCTCAGTCCAGCCAGCTGTGCCAGGCCAGGCGCACCGCGCCGTCGCGCAGCGGTAGTACGGTGAGGTTGTCTGCGCCGCGCAGTTCCGTCAGCACCCGTTCCCAGGCCTTGGCGTCGTCGCCGGGGATGCGCTGCAGGGTCAGGCCGGGGCGCTGGCGGGCGTCGTGGGCGGCGATCTGGGCGTTAACCCGGGCGGAGAGCTGCTGGTAGGTATCGGCGTGCATGGTGTCCCCCTGGCGTCTGGGAAGTGGCTGATTGGCTCTGTGGAAAATACTGTATGTGCATACAGTATTGCTGTAAAGCCTCTCTTACGACGAGAAGATGACCGGCGTGGGGGCGGGCGCGCGCGCCTGCGTTTGCACTGAACTCCCGCGCGCCGCAGCGGCCCTACCTGCACAGGGCGCAGTGGCCAGCCATGGGTCGCTGCGCTGTTCGCAGCCAGGAGGAAGAAGAGGACGGCCGCATGAGCACGCCCGCCCCCGTGTACCGCACCGACCTGCCCGCGCGGCTAGACCGCCTGCCCTGGGGGCGCTTCCACAGCCGGCTGGTGGTGGCGCTGGGCATCACCTGGCTGCTGGACGGGCTGGAGGTGACCCTGGCCGGCGCGGTGGCCGGCGCCCTGAAGGCCAGCCCGGCGCTGCGCCTGGACAATGCCGGGGTCGGCCTGGCCGGCGGCGTCTACATCGCCGGCGCGGTGCTGGGGGCGCTGCTGTTCGGCTGGCTGGCGGACCGGCTCGGCCGCCGCCGCCTGTTCTTCGTCACCCTGTTCGTCTATGTCGGCGCCACGGCGGCCACGGCCTTCTCCTGGAACCTGTGGAGCTTCCTGCTGTTTCGCTTCCTCACCGGGGCGGGCATCGGCGGCGAGTACTCGGCCATCAATTCGACCATCCAGGAGTTCACCCCGGCGCGCTTCCGCGGCTGGGTGGACCTCGCCATCAACGGCACCTTCTGGGTGGGCACGGCGCTGGGTGCCCTGGGCTCGCTGGTGCTGCTCGATCCGCAGCGGGTCGGTGGCGACCTGGGCTGGCGGCTGTGCTTCGGCATCGGCGCGGCGCTGGGCCTGGTGATCCTGGCGATGCGCCTGTGGCTGCCGGAAAGCCCGCGCTGGCTGCTGATCCACCAGCGCCCCGAGGCGGCCAGGCGCATCGTCGAGGGCCTGGAGGCGCAGCTGCGCGCCCAGGGGCACGTGCTGGCGCCGGTGGCGCCTGGCCAGGCGCTGTGCCTGCGCGGGCGCCACCACACGCCGCTGGGGGAGGTGGCCGCCACGCTGTTGCGCCGGCACCTGTGTCGCTCGCTGGTCGGATTGACGCTGCTGGCCGCCCAGGCCTTTTTCTACAACGCCATCTTCTTCACCTATGCGCTGGTGCTGGGCGAGTTCTATGGCGTGCCGGGGGAGCGGGTCGGCTGGTATATCCTGCCCTTCGCCCTGGGCAATTTCTGCGGGCCGCTGTTGCTGGGGCGGCTGTTCGACGTGGTGGGGCGGCGGGTGATGATCAGCGCCACCTATCTCATCTCCGGCGTGTTGCTGCTGGCCAGCGGCTACCTGTTCCTGCGCGGCTGGCTGGACGCGACGCAGCAGACCCTCGCCTGGACGCTGATCTTCTTCTTCGCCTCGGCCGCGGCCAGCTCGGCCTACCTGACGGTGGCCGAGACCTTCCCGCTGGAGATCCGCACCCTGGCCATCGCTGTGTTCTATGCCCTGGGCACCGGCCTGGGCGGCATCGCTGGGCCGCTGCTGTTCGGCCAGTTGATCGAGACGGCCAGCCGGCAGAACCTGTTCATCGGCTACGGGATAGGCGCCGGGCTGATGGTGTTCGCCGGGCTGGTGCAGGCGCGCTGGGGCGTGGCGGCCGAGCGCCGCGCCCTGGAGGCCGTGGCGCCGCCGCTGTCGCTGGCGGCGCAGGAGGACGGTGCTCCGGGGCGGGCGAAGATCCCTCGCTAGCGACCCTGGTGCAGGCCGAAGGCGGCGACCTGCGGTGCGCGGCGCTGGCCGGCGCGCACCAGGGCGAACTCGTTGCCCAGGGCGCGGCTGAGCGCGCGCACGGCCGGTTCGCTGGTGATCAGTTCGGGCTGTACGCCGGGGATGGTGAAGTGCGTTCGGGTGGTGACTCGGCTGTCGAAGTGGAGGGTGAGCTGGCCGTCCGCCTCCCGCGAAATGCGGCATTCGTAGAACGGCAGGTATTGCTCGAGGATTTCGGCGATGCGCTCCGGGCTCATTGTTCGATTTCCTGTCGGTAGGTGGAGTGGGATGTGCTTCGCAGGGCCGTCCCTGGTGCTTTCGCCCTGTGCCGGCGAGACGGCCACGTCTGCCCGGCGGCCCTGCGAGCCGCCATGGGTGCTGCCGTCCGCTGCTGGCGCCCTAGCGGTGGCCCAGGTCCATGATGATGATGAGGGCCGCCACGGCGATGATCAGCAGGATGAAGAAGGTATTCATGGCCCGCGCCTCCCCGGTAAGAGCTGAACAGTCGAGGGTGCCCGTTCGCAGGAGTTCACAAAGTCTTGCCCGGCGGTCAGGCGTGGCGGCCCATGGGGCCGCGTGGCCGCTGCGCTTCGCCGACGGAGCCGCTGCCCCGTCTCTGCACCGCATGGCCGGATGATCGACTACCGCGCAGGGCAGGGCATGTTCACCAGTATTGACCTGCCGGTGGTTTCCCACTCGGCCGTATGTCGCCGGGCTTGCATTCCGGCCGCCGCCGGCCTAAAAGCGAATCCCTTCAGCGCGCCGCCGCCCCGCCGGGCAGTGGCCGGCCACCGGAGCAGCAGAGGAAGAAGCCCCCATGACAGCGGTCAGCACCCGCGAACACTGGATCGACACGCCGCTCGGCCGGCTCTTCGCCCGGCGCTGGACGCCGACTGGGGGCGGCGCCGCGGCGCCCATCGTGCTGTTCCACGACTCCCTGGGCTGCGTGGCGCTGTGGCGCGAATTCCCCGAGCAACTGGCGCGGGCCAGCGGGCGCGAGGTGATCGCCTACGACCGCCTGGGCTTCGGCCAGTCCGACGCCCACCCGGGGACGCTGGCGCGCGGCTTCGTCGAGGACGAGGCGCGGCAGGGCTTCGCCGCGTTGCGCGAACAACTGGGCTTCGAGCGCTTCGTCGCCTTCGGCCACAGCGTTGGCGGCGGCATGGCGGTGGGCTGCGCGGCAGCCTTCGGTATAGCCTGCGAGGCGCTGGTGCTGGAGTCGGCCCAGGCCTTCGTCGAAGACCGTACCCTGGAGGGCATCCGCGCCGCCGAGCGCGACTTCGCCCGGCCAGGCGGACTGGAACGCCTGGCGAAATACCACCGCGACAAGGCGCACTGGGTATTGCGGGCCTGGGTGGATACCTGGCTGTCCGATGCCTTCGGCGACTGGAACCTGGATGCCCAGCTGGCGCGCCTGCAGTGCCCGCTGCTGTGCCTGCACGGCGAGCAGGACGAGTTCGGCTCGGCCCGCCACCCCGAGCGCTTCGTTGCCCGCGCCGCCGGGCCCGCCGCCATGAAGCTGCTGGCGGATTGTGGCCACGTTCCGCACCGGCAGAAGGCCGCCGAGGTGCTGGTGCAGGTATGCGCCTTCCTGGGCTGAGCGAGGCCGGCGAGAGGCGCGCCAGAGCCCTCGCGGACACCCGCCGTTGCGTTACAGGCCGCGCCAGCCGTGGGCTGTGGCGGAATCAATATGAATGATCCACCAGCGCGGCGGTCTACAGAACCGAGCGAAGCCGGCCGGCAGCGCCGCGAACAGGCGTGGCGCGCCAGGTGCCGGCGAGTGAGGTCGATCATGCGCTGGACAGTCCGGGTAGCGTGCATCGTCGCCTTGCTGTTCGGCGCCCCGGCATTCGCCGGGCCGCTCGGGCAGAAGGCCGCGGTGGCGGAGAACAAGGCCGAGGTGCTTGAGGAGCAGGCGGCCGAGCAGGGGGCGAGCGGCACGGCCGCCCAGGTCAGGCCCATCACCCGCAGCGAGGCCCGCGCCGTGGACCCGGCCGGGGAGGCGCCGCTGGACGACGCCATCACCTGCCTGGCCCGTTCCGTCTATTGGGAGGCCAAGGGCGCATCGCGCGGGGACATGGAGGCGGTGGCCAACGTGGTGATGAACCGGGTGGCCAGCAAGGACTTCCCCGATACCGTCTGCGCCGTGGTCAAGCAGGGCTCGGAGAGCAGGAGCTGCCAGTTCTCCTGGTGGTGCGATGGCCGCCCCGACCAGGTGGTGGAGGAAAAGCGCTACGACCTGGCCCGCGACATAGCGCGCAAGGCGCTCAACCGCCAGTTGCCCGATCGCACCGACGGCGCGCTGTACTTCCACGACCGCCACGTCAGGCCGTCCTGGGCGAGGACCTACCTGAGGACGGCGCGGACCGAGCATTTCCTGTTCTACAAACCGCGCCTGGGCGGCGAGCCGATAGCCCGCAGCGGGGCGGGACGGCGTCCGTGAGCGGGAGCGGCGGTCTTGCCGGGGGGCGGGGTTTGTCTGCGATAGCCGGAGGTTCCTGTGCGGATCGCGGATAAATCCGCTCCTACGGTTTGCCCCTTGCACCGTCCCTCCCCGTAGGAGCGGATCTTATCCGCGATCCGGCCGGCAGGCCGGCGTGTATCGGTGACCGCGGACGGAGTCTCATACCCCTGCCATTCCCATGTAGGAGCGCGCCCTGCGCGCGATTCGCGGGCAGGGCCCGCTTACAGGGAGGGTGCAAGGGGTTGGCCGGCGTGTATTGGTGATCGTGGATTAGGGTACGAGCGGGCACGGCTTCTCGTAGGAGAGAGCTTGCTCGCGAACAAGCCCCGTAGCGGAGTCTGTTCGCGAGCAAGAACCAGGCGTCCCTCTCGATCCTACGAAGAGCACCTCGGCGCAGCCTGCAAGGCAGTTGCTCCTACGGGGCTCCGGGGGCGTTACATGGAGTACTTGACGCTGAACATCAGGTTGCGCGGCTCGCCGTAGTTCAGGTTGCCGAAGCTGATGCCGCTGTAATAGTACTTGTCGAAGATGTTGTTGAAGTTGACGCGGGTGTCGATGTTCTCGCTGACCCGGTAGCCGAGCATGGCGTCGACCACGGTGTAGCCGCCCTGCTGGAAACCGGTTTCCGTATCTTCGGTCTTGCTCTGGGTGGTCAGGTTGCCGCCCACGCGCCATTTGTGCAGGTCGCCCGGCAGATTGTAGGTGGTGGCCAGCTTGAACAGGTGGCGCGGCTTGCTCGGGTCGAAGGGCTTGCCGACGTTGGATTCGTCGGCGTCATGCTTGTACTTCGCGTCGACGTAGGTGTAGCCCACCATCGCCTGCCAGCCTTGGCTCAGCTCGCCGCTCAGTTCCATGTCCACGCCCTGGCTGCGGACCTTGCCGGAGGCGCGCTGGCAGTAGTCGAAGGAGCTGGGGTTGGCCGGGCACGGGTTGGGGCTGCTGGTGTCGTCGGTGGCGCGGTTTTCCTGGTCCACCTGGAACAGCGCGATCTGCGAGTTCAGCGCGCCGCCGAAGTGCTCGCCCTTCAGGCCGATCTCGTAGTTCTTGCCGGTGATGGGGGTGAGTACGTTGCCGGTGGCGTCCAGCGTGTCCTGGGGTTTGAAGATGTCGGTGTAGCTGGCGTAGACCGAGTAGGTGTCGTTGAGGTCGTAGATCACCCCGGCGTAGCGGGTGACCTTGCGGGTGACCTTGAAGACGTCGGTGTCGCCGTGGGCGTCGGCCTCGTACCAGTCCAGGCGGCCGCCGAGGATCACCTTGAGCGGGTCGGCGATGTTCAGCCGGGTGGTGACGTAGGTGCCTTTCTGCTCCTGGTCGAGCTTCATGCCCCAGAGGTTCATGTCGATGCTCGGCTTGAGGGTCGAGGCCGGGTCCCACTGCGTCGGGTCCATTTCCCCCAGCGGTGTGCCGTCCTTCTTGAACAGGTCGCCCCAGCCGCCGTGGCCGTCGAAGCGCTCCTGGCGGTAGCTGGCGCCCACCACCAGTTCGTGCTCGCGGCCAAGCAACTGGAAGGGACCGTTGGCGAAGGCGTCGTAGCTTTCGTGGTCGTCGGTGTAGTCGTACTTGCCGGCGCCCTGGGTCATGGTCGGGCAGTCGTAGGTGTAGTAGCAGCTGTTGTACAGGCCGAGCATGTTGATGCGCGCCCACAGCTTGTCGGCCGCCAGCTTCATCTGCCAGCCGTTGTCGAAGCGGTGGGTCAGGTCGCTGAACAGGTGCGTGGTCTTGGTATCCCAGTAGGACCAGTCGGCGCCGTAGTAGTCGGAGCGTTTCAGGTCCAGGTGGCGGCCGCCCAGCGGGGCGGGCAGGCCCACCCAGTTGTCGTTGCGGTTGTCGTCCTGGTAGGAGGCGCCGATGGCCAGGGTGGTGTCCGGGCTCAGGTCGGCCTCGGTGATGCCGTAGAGCACGCCGCGCTCGCTGCTGACGTAGTCCTGGAAGCTGTCCTTGGTCTGGTAGGCCATCACGGCGCGGCCGCGCAGGGTGCCTTCGCTGTTCAGCGGGCCGGAGACGTCGGCCTCGCTGCGGTAGCGGTCCCAGGTGCCGGCGCTGCCCTCCAGGCTCATGTGGAAGTCCTGGGTGGGGCGCTTGCGCACCATGTTGATGGCCGCCGCCGGGTTGCCGGCGCCCTGCATCAGGCCGGTGGCGCCGCGCACCACTTCGACGCGGTCGAACATCGCAAGGTCCGCCGCGGAGATCACGTCCTGGGTGTAGGTGGAGATGCTGGTGGGCAGGCCGTCGTACATGATGTTGTCGACGTCGAAGCCGCGCGAGGCGTAGCTCACCCGCGCCGGGCCGTACTGCTGGACGGTCAGGCCGGTGACGCCCTTCACCGCGTCGTTGAGGTCGTTCATGCCCTGGTCGTCCATGCGCTGGCGGGTCACCACGCTGACCGACTGCGGCGTCTCGCGGATCGACATGGGGATCTTGGTCGAGGTGCGCATGGCCTTGGTGGTGTAGGAGCCGCTGCCTTCGGTGGTGGCGGCTGCGGCGGGGTCCTGGGTACCGAGTACCTCGGTGGCGCCCAGGTCCACACGGTCATCCTTAGCCGCGGCCTGGATGGCCAGGGGGAGGGCGGAGAGGCTTAGCAACAGGGCGCTGGATACTACTTGTCTCATTTTGCAGGGTCCTGGTCGGATGTAAGCCGCATGAGGCCGTGGCAGAGGCCGGCTGCGATTCTTGTTTACGTAGGAAATCGGAGAGGGATTTCTCCGCCGGCAAAATGGTAAGGAAAGGTAAATATGTTGTAAATAAAAACAATTAGCATTTACAGATTGTCGCCAAGGTGGCCTTGAGGGGCGGCTGTTTCCAAGGAGGGATCATCGCGGACGGAGTCCGGGGGGAGCACGGACGTAGGAGCCGTGCCCACCTGCAATGTAGGAGCAACCGTCTTGCGCCGAGGTGCTCTTCGTAGGATGGGTTGAGCTTGCGATACCCATGCTGCCGTGGTGATGGGTATCGCTTCGCTCAACGCCATCCTACGAAAAGCCGTGCTTCCTGGAACCGTAGGCGCGGACTCCGTCCGCGATTGGCCACCGGCCATGCGAGTCGTCGGACATCGGTGCTCCGGCCAGCGGCGGATAACCGCGAACGGTTATTCGCCCTACGCGCTGTCGGCAGAGGAGGATTCTTCCTGCGACCGGGCTTTCATTTCCGGCTGAGGGGGAATGTCGTAGGCGTTTGGTGTGGGGCAGGTCGGCTACCCATGCGCCTTACATGGCGCTACTTGCAGCGCGTACCGCAGGTAGCCGTTGGGTGAGGTGCCCAGGTGGCGGAAGCCTGCCCGTGGCCTCGTCAGCCTTGTGCCAGCGGCGGGGTGCGCGGCGGGACGATGCGGCGCTTGCCGGTCGACTCGAAGGCTGCGGCGAAGCGCAGCAGGGCCGAGTCGTCGTAGGCGCGGCCGGCGAAGGTCAGGCCCACCGGCATGCCGATGTCCGCCATCACGCCCATGGGCACCGTCACCGTGGGCACGCCCAGGTGGCGGATGGCGAGGTTGCCGTTGGCGACCCACACGCCGTTGCTCCAGGCGATGTCCGCCGAGGCCGGGTTGACGTCGGCGTCCGCCGGGCCCACGTCGGCCACGGTGGGGAAGAGCACGGCGTCGAGGCCGAGTTCGTCCATCCAGTCTTCCAGGTCGAGCTTGCGCGTCTTCTCCAGGCCGCGCAGGCCATCGGGCAGGGTGGCGATCTGGTCCCAGGGCTTGATGCCGCGCTGGGCCATGCGCACGTATTCGTCCATGCCGGCGGCGAGGTCGCCCTCGCGGTTGGGCAGGGTGCCGGGGTCGTGGGGGAAGATCAGCTCGCCCTGCACGTCGGCCAGGCGGTTCAACTTGGGATCGCCGTTGGCCCGCAGGAAGTCGTCGAAGGCCCAGCCGCTCAGCTCCCACAGCTCGTCGTGGAGGAACTCCTTGGAGACGATGCCGCGGTTGAACACCGTCGGCGCGCCGGGGCGGTCGCCCTCGCAATTGGAAACCAGCGGGAAGTCCACCTCGACCACTTCGGCGCCGGCCGCTTCCAGGGCCTTGCGGGCCTGTTCCCAGAGGGCGATCACCGAGGGCCGGGTGTGGATGCGCTGCCCGGTCGGGCCACCGATGCCGGGGTTCTCGCTGGTGCCGGCCGCTTCATCCTTGTTGATGAACATGCGCGGCACGCCGAGGCGCTTGCCGGCCAGGGCGTCGGCCTTGGCGGCCAGTTCCAGGTAGGACGCCGGGCGCACCGAGGCGACGTCGGGGATCGGCACCCAGGGTTGCAGGCGCCACAGGTCGCCGCGCTTGTCGGCGTCCTCGGCCACCACCGCGTCCAACACTTCCAGCAGATCGGCCATGGTCCGGGCGTAGGGCACCACCACGTCCATGGTCGGCGTCAGCGGCCAGTTGCCGCGCACCGAGATCACCCCGCGCGACGGGGTGTAGGCGCACAGGCCGTTGTTCGAGGCCGGGCCGCGGCCGCTGGACCAGGTTTCCTCGGCCAGGCCGAAGGCGCAGAAGCTGGCCGCGGTGGCCGTGCCCGCGCCGTTGGATGAGCCGGAGGCGAAGGGCGCGGTGAGGTAGGCGGCGTTGTAGGGGCTTTCGGCGCGGCCATATACGCCGCGCTGCATGCCGCCGTTGGCCATGGGCGGCATGTTGGTCTTGCCCAGGCAGATGGCGCCGGCGGCGCGCAGGCGTTCGATGGTGAAGGCGTCGCGGTAGGCCACCAGGTCCTTGAAGGCCGGGCTGCCGGAGGCCGCGGTCAGGCCCTTCACCAGGTAGCTGTCCTTGGCGGTGTAGGGGATGCCGTCCAGCGGGCCCAGCGTCTCGCCCCGGGCGCGGCGCGCGTCGGAGGCCTCGGCTTCCGCCAGCGCATCGGGGTTGCGCACCACGACCGCGTTCAGCGCGGTGGGGGTGTCGGCGCCGTCGTAGGCGTCGATTCGCGCGAGATAGGCCTTGACCAGCTCGACCGCGGTGGTGCGGCCGGACTCGAGCGCGTCGCGCAGCTCGGCAATGGAAACCTCGGTTACCTCGATCATGCTGTCACCGCCGCTTGCAGGTGGGTGGTCGCGAAATCGGCTTTCATACTGTCCTCGTTCACTTCTTGTTCGGCACCCCGGTTTCCGGGGCAGGCCGCCGGGCACTGGGCCGGCGGCAGTTGATCAGTGTATCAGTGGCGGGGACCGGCGGCTGCCGTCATCCGCTCGTGCTCCTGCGCCCGCCTGCAGTACCCTGGCCGCCCGCTTTATGAACGAGAACACCGCGATGCCCGATGAAGACCGCAACCCGCTGCTGATCGATGGCCCGGCAGGCCGGATCCAACTGCTCATCGACGCCCCGGCCGGCCCGCTCCGCGGCGTAGCCATGGTCAGCCACCCGCAGCCGCTGCTCGGCGGCAGCCCACGGCACCTGGTGCCGCTGACCCTGGCGCGGCGCCTGAGCAAGGCCGGCTGGCTGGCGGTGCGCCCGAGCTTCCGTGGGGTGGACGGTACCGAGGGCGAGTACGCCGAGGGCATCGGCGAGGCGCAGGACAGCCAGGCGGTGGCTGCCTATCTGCGCGAGCGCTACCCGGACCTGCCGCTGGCGCTGGTGGGCTTTTCCTTCGGCGCCTACGTGTTTGCCCGCACCGCCCGCGACCTGGCGCAGCCGGCCGAGGCCGTGGTACTGATGGGCCTGCCGGTGGGCACGGTGCCCGGCGGCCGGCACTACGAACCCATGGCGCTGCCGGCGGACTGCCTTCTATTGCACGGCGAGGCCGATGAAATGGCGCCGCTGGCCAATCTGCTGGACTGGGCGCGGCCCGAACAGCGCCCGGTCACCCTGTTCGCCGGCGCCAACCATTTCTTCAAGGGCTGCCTGGACCGCGCGGTGGACCAGGTGCTGGCCCACTTGCGCAGCGTGGAGCGGCCGCTGGGCTGAGGTGCCTCAGCCGGCCTTGGCCGTGCGCACGGATGCAGGGCGCGCGGCGAATGCATCGCCTTCTCGGAGAGATATCGCGGGGATGCAGCGGGAGGGGAACTTGTTGCCGTAGAGATGTCTACAGAAGCGGTTCCCCGCCCCGTCGGCATCGGGCGATGCTTCAGCGGTGGGGTGGGGAATCACCTCCCTGGCCTCGGGCAGCAGCCCTACGGCCCGTTCTATATATAGATGAGCGTGTGCGCCTGAATCGGCAGCGAGAAGCATCGCTTTGAAAGAAGCTGTTGACAGCTATTCGGATGTCTATATAATTCGCCGCCCGTCAACTGGCAAAGCCCACTGGGTTTTACATAAGACGCTGAATTTAAAGAAAATATTTTTTAAATCAGGTATTGACGGGAAGCGAGGTTGCTGTAAAATGCGCGGCCTCGGTTGAGACGAAAGCCTCAACCAACTGCTCTTTAACAAGTCGAATCAAGCAATTCGTGTGGGTGCTTGTGAGTTAAGACTGGTGATCGCAAGATTATCAGCATCACAAGTAACACTCGTGAATTCGAGAGTTTTTTGCGATTGCTGAGCCAAGTTTAGGGTTTTCTCAAAACCCGATCAGTATTGAACTGAAGAGTTTGATCATGGCTCAGATTGAACGCTGGCGGCAGGCCTAACACATGCAAGTCGAGCGGATGAAGGGAGCTTGCTCCCGGATTCAGCGGCGGACGGGTGAGTAATGCCTAGGAATCTGCCTGGTAGTGGGGGACAACGTTCCGAAAGGAGCGCTAATACCGCATACGTCCTACGGGAGAAAGTGGGGGATCTTCGGACCTCACGCTATCAGATGAGCCTAGGTCGGATTAGCTAGTAGGTGGGGTAATGGCTCACCTAGGCGACGATCCGTAACTGGTCTGAGAGGATGATCAGTCACACTGGAACTGAGACACGGTCCAGACTCCTACGGGAGGCAGCAGTGGGGAATATTGGACAATGGGCGAAAGCCTGATCCAGCCATGC
>NZ_BSQE01000014.1:0-198161 GCF_030268185.1 Pseudomonas sp. NBRC 100443 | reverse complement strand
ATTCAACTTGTTAAAGAGCAGTTGGTTGATTCTTTCGTCTCAACCGAGGCCGCGCATTCTACGCCAACCTCTTATTTCGTCAAGCGTTATTTTCAGAATTTTTCGTTCCTACTCAACCGCTTGCGCTTTCGATCAGCCGGAGCTTCTCGTCAGCGGGAGGCGCATTCTACAGCGATCAAACTCACTGTCAAGCACCTCGGCGATCTTCCTTTTGGCTCGCTGCCGGAGCAGCTGTCGAACCCAAAGGCGGCGAGTGAATCACCCACCTGATCACCACGCCCAACTTCTACCCTGCTTAAGTGCTTGATTTTCAAGCTCTTTCAGCACTTCGTCGCTGGGAGTGGTGCGCATTATAGGGAGTTAAAAACCCCCGTCAACGACTTTTTGAATCTTTTCTGAAAAAGCTGTCCGAGCGATCAATTTGCAACCAGTGAGGCCTCGCCAGCCAGGCGCTCCTGGCGCAGCAGGAAGCAGCCGGTGAGGAAGCCGACCAGGCACAGCGCGGCCACATAGTAGGCGGGGCCCATGGGGTCTTCCTTCATCAGCAGCGCCACGACCATCGGCGTGAGGCCGCCGAAGATGGCGTAGGACAGGTTGTAGGAGAAGGACAGGCCGCTGAAGCGCACCACCGGCGGGAAGGCCTTGACCATGACGTAGGGCACGGCGCCGACGATGCCGACGCACAGGCCGGCCAGTGCATATAAAGGGAAGAGCCAGTCCGGGTGGGTCTTCAGGCTGCTGTAGAAGAACCATGAGGTCGCGCCCAGCAGCAGGCTGCCAGCGATGAAGGTACGCCCGCCACCGATGCGGTCGACGATGCGCCCGGCGAGGATGCAGCCCGCGGTGAGGAAGATGATCGCCAGGCTGTTGGCCTTGAGCGCGGTGGCCGCCGGGACGCCGTAGACCGACTGCAGCACGGAGGGCGTCATGAGGATGACCACGACTATGGCCGCCGACAGCAGCCAGGTGAGCAGCATGGAGATGGCCACCGCCGGACGGTGCTCGCGCACCACCACGCCCAGGGGCACCTCGTCGGCCAGTTGCTTGCGTTGCTGCAGCTCGGCGAACACCGGGGTCTCGTGCAGCCAGCGGCGCAGGTAGACGGAGAACAGGCCGAAGATGCCGCCGAGCAGGAAGGGGATGCGCCAGGCATAGGCCAGCACTTCGTCGGCGTTGTAGAAGCTGTTGATCGCCGTGGCCATCAGCGAGCCGATGAGGATGCCGGCGGTCAGCCCCGCGGTCAGGGTGCCACAGGCGAAGCCGACGTTGCGCGCCGGCACGTGTTCGGAAACGAACACCCAGGCCCCGGGCACTTCGCCGCCGATGGCCGCGCCCTGCACCACGCGCAGCAGCAACAGGGCCAGCGGCGCCCAGATGCCGATCTGCTCGTAGGTGGGCAGCACGCCCATGAGCAGGGTGGGCACCGACATCAGGAAGATGCTCAGGGTGAACATCTTCTTGCGCCCGAGCAGGTCGCCGAAGTGCGCCATGACGATGCCGCCCAGCGGCCGCGCCAGGTAGCCGGCGGCGAACAGGCCGAAGGTCTGCAACTGGCGCAGCCACTCGGGCATGTCGGCGGGGAAGAACAGCTTGCCGACCACGGTGGCGAAGAACACGAAGATGATGAAGTCGTAGAACTCCAGGGCGCCGCCCAGGGCGGAAAGGGACAGGGTCTTGTAGTCGCTGCGGGTCAGCGGACGGGCAGCGGTGGTATTGGCAGGAGGCATCGCAAGGCTTCTCGGCAGGTTGGCGGCGCTGACAAGGAGCGCCGAAGGCGAACCATGGCAAATGGGAGCGCGTCAGCGCAACATTGTCATCAGGCATTCTGCGGTCGCTGCCGCAGGCCGGCCTCTATATAATGCCGATGCGACATGCGCGGGGTCGGTCAGAAAGCTGTCCCAAGTTTCTGTAGGAAACCACTTTTACAGGACTCTTGGGAGAGCTTTTCCTTTCCTTGAATCGAGACCGTCGGGGCACGAGGCCCTTACCTATGATCGAGCTTGAACAAGAAGACCCCATTCCGCAGGGCGACCTGGCGCTGCAGATCACCGCGCTGCCGCGCGAGACCAATGGTTTCGGCGATATCTTCGGTGGCTGGCTGGTGTCGCAGATGGACCTCGCCGGCACCGCCATGGCCAGCCGCATCGCCGGCGGCCGCGTGGCCACGGTGGCGATCGACCGCATGGCCTTCCTGGTGCCGGTGGCGGTGGGCGCGCAGCTGTCCTTCTATACCCAGACGCTGGAGGTCGGGCGCAGCTCGATCCGCATGCTGGTGGAAGTGTGGAGCGACGATCCGCTGTCCAGCGAATGGCGCAAGGTCACCGAGGCGGTGTTCGTGTTCGTGGCCATCGATGGCAGCGGGCGGACGCGGCCGGTGCCGCCGCGGCGGGGGTGAGGGGCGGTCCTCTTCAGCTGGAAGCAGTTCGGAGTGGTGACGAGTCCTGCGCTCCCTGATATCGCTTTTCCCTCTCCCCAGCCCTCTCCCTGAAGGGAGAGGGGGCTAGTTCGTGCCGGCGTAAAGGCCGGATTCAGCCGGTTACTTCCCTATCGCTCCCACCTATATAAAAAAGAAAAAGGCGCCAACTCGTGGCGCCCTTCCCTATTCCGCTTAGGACTCAAGCCCGCATCGGCTTGCCCCGCACCGGCGCGCCGTTGGCCTTGTAGTAGTCCGCGGTGCTGCGCGGCAGCGGCTGGCGGCCACGGATGCGGTCGGCGATCTTCTCGGCGATCATGATGGTGGTGGCGTTGAGGTTGCCGGTGATGATCAGCGGCATGATCGACGCATCCACCACGCGCAGCCCTTGCATGCCGTGCACGCGGCCCTGGCCGTCGACCACCGCCATGTCGTCCTCGCCCATCTTGCACGAGCAGGAGGGGTGGAAGGCGGTTTCCGCGTGCTCGCGGACGAAGGCGTCCAGTTCGGCGTCGCTCTTCTTGTCCAGCCCCGGGCTCAGTTCGCGGCCGCGGTAGGCGTCCAGCGCCGGCTGCGCCATGATCTCGCGGGTGATGCGGATGGCGTCGCGGAATTCCTGCCAGTCCTGCTCGCTGGACATGTAGTTGAAGAGGATGCTCGGGTGCTTGCGCGGGTCGCGCGAGGTCAGCTGGATGCGCCCGCGGCTGGGCGAGCGCATGGAGCCGACGTGGGCCTGGAAGCCGTGCTCCTTCACCGCGTTGCTGCCGTTGTAGTTGATCGCCACCGGCAGGAAGTGGTACTGGATGTTCGGCCATTCGAACTCCTCGCGGGTGCGGATGAAGCCGCCGGCCTCGAACTGGTTGCTGGCGCCCAGGCCGGTGCCGAGGAACATCCACTGCGCGCCGATCTGCGGCTGGTTCCACCACTGCAATGCCGGGTACAGCGACACCGGTTGCTTGCAGGCGTACTGCAGGTACATCTCCAGGTGGTCCTGGAGGTTCTGGCCGACGCCCGGCAGGTCATGCACCACTTCGATGCCCAGGTCGCGCAGCACGGTCGCCGGGCCGACGCCGGAGCGTTGCAGCAGTTGCGGCGAAGCGATGGCGCCGGAGCACACCAGTACTTCGCGGCGCGCGCGCGCCTCTTTCGGCGCATTGTCGTCGCCCAGCAGGTAGCTGACGCCGATGGCGCGCTTGCCGCTGAACAGGATGCGGTCGGTCAGGGCGTGGGTGACGATGGTCAGGTTGGCGCGCTCGCGGGCCTGGTCCAGGTAGCCGCGGGCAGTGCTGGCGCGGCGGCCCTCGGGGGTCACGGTGCGGTCCATCGGGCCGAAGCCTTCCTGCTGGTAGCCGTTGAGGTCTTCGGTCCGCGGGTAGCCGGCCTGCACGCCGGCCTCGACCATGGCGTGGAACAGCGGGTTGTTGCCGGCCTTGGGCGTGGTCACGCTGACCGGGCCGTCGCCGCCGTGGTAGTCGTTGGGGCCGATGTCGCGGGTTTCCGCCTTGCGGAAGTACGGCAGGCAGTCGAGGTAGGTCCAGTCTTCCAGGCCCTTCTCTTTCGCCCAGCCATCGAAGTCCATGGCGTTGCCGCGGATGTAGCACATGCCGTTGATCAGCGAGGAGCCGCCCAGGCCCTTGCCGCGCCCGCATTCCATCCGGCGGTTGTTCATGTGCGGCTCGGGGTCGGTGAGGTACGCCCAGTTGTAGCGGCGGCCCTGCAGCGGGTAGGCCAGCGCGGCGGGCATCTGGGTGCGGAAGTCGGCGCGGTAGTCCGGGCCGCCGGCTTCGAGCAGCAGCACGCTGACGTCCGCGTCCTCGGTCAGGCGGGTGGCGAGGACGTTACCGGCGGAACCGGCGCCGATGATGATGTAGTCGTATTCCTGGGTCATGCAGGCCTACCTCTTTTTCTGGGCACGACACCGCCCGCGACGCATGGCGCGCCGGTGTCTGAAGGTCGGAAGGCCGGTCGTCGTGGCGACCGGCCGCTCAGGGCTCGATCGCGGTGGTCAGAACACCGAGGCGTAGTCGCCCAGCTCTACCTGCACGGATTTGATCCGAGTGTAATGAGCCAGGGTGGTCAGGCCGTTCTCGCGACCGACGCCGGATTGCTTGTAGCCGCCCACCGGCATTTCCGCCGGCGACTCGCCCCAGGTGTTGATCCAGCAGATGCCCGCTTCCAGGCGGTGGATCACCCGGTGGGCGCGGGCCAGGTCCTGGGTGACGACGCCGGCGGCCAGGCCGTACTCGGTGTCGTTGGCGCGGCGGATGACTTCTTCTTCGCTGTCGTAGACGAGGATGCTCATCACCGGGCCGAAGATTTCCTCGCGGACGATGGTCATGTCGTCACGGCAGTCGGTGAACACGGTGGGCGCGACGTAGGCGCCCTTGCCGAACTCGCCCTCGGTGACGCGCTCGCCGCCGCACAGCAGGCGGGCCTTCTGTTCCTTGCCGGCCTGGATGTAGCCGAGCACGCTCTCCATGTGCGGGAAGCTGACCAGGGGGCCGAAGTTGGTGTTCTCGTCCTGCGGGCTGCCCAGGCGGATGCGCTTGACGCGCTCCAGCACCTTCTCCTCGAAGCGCGCCTGCAGGCTGCGCGGGACGAACACGCGGGTGCCGTTGGTGCAGACCTGGCCGGAGCTGAAGAAGTTGGCCATGACGGCGATGTCGGCGGCGCGGTCGAGGTTGGCGTCGTCGAAGATGATCAGCGGCGACTTGCCGCCCAGCTCCATGGTGACTTCCTTGAGCGAGGAACTGGAGGCGCTGGCCATGACCTTCTTGCCGGTGGAGGTGCCGCCGGTGAAGGAAATCTTCTCGATCTGCGGGTGCTCGGTCAGCCACTGGCCGACCTCGCGGCCGCTGCCGGTGAGCACGTTGAACACGCCGTCGGGCAGGCCGGCCTCGGTGTAGATTTCGGCCAGCTTGAGCACGCTCAGCGGAGTGACTTCGCTGGGCTTGAAGATCATCGCGTTGCCCGCGGCCAGGGCCGGGGCGGATTTCCACAGGGCGATCTGGATCGGGTAGTTCCAGGCGCCGATGCCGGCGACCACGCCCAGCGGCTCGCGGCGGGTGTAGACGAAGCTGCTCTCGCGCAGCGGGATCTGCTCGCCTTCGATGGCCGGGACCAGGCCGGCGTAGTATTCGAGCACGTCGGCGCCGGTGACGATGTCGACGTTGCGCGTCTCGGCCAGCGGCTTGCCGGTGTCCAGGGTTTCCAGCTCGGCCAGCTCGTCGTTGCGCTGGCGGAGGATGTCCACGGCGCGGCGCAGGATGCGCGAGCGCTGCATGGCGGTCATCGCCGCCCACACCCTCTGGCCTTCGACGGCGCTGGCGACGGCGCGCTCGACGTCGTCCTTCGAAGCCCGCTGCACCAGGGCGAGGACCTCCCCGTTGGCCGGGTTGACGGTCTCGAAGGTGGCGCCACTGCTGGCCTCCACGTAGCGGCCGCCAATGTAGAGCTTCTGAACGTCGAATCGAGCCATGGGTCGGTTGTCCTCTCTTATGGTCCGTGCACGAAGGCCGCGCCCGCTATCCGGTGCGCTTGGCCAGTTGTTGGTCGAGATAGTCGTAGGCGATAGCCAGCGCCTGCTCGGTGTCGAAGGCATCGCCCGACAGCGCGCCGCGCAGCCACAGGCCGTCGATCAGCGCAGCCAGGCCGCGGGCGGCGCGGCGCGCCTGGTCCAGCGGCAGCTCGCGGCGGAACTGGCAGCACAGGTTGGAATACAGCCTGTGGTCGTTGATCCGCTGCAGCCGGCGCAGGGACGGCTGGTGCATGCTGCTGGCCCAGAACGCCAGCCAGGTCTTCATGGCCGGGCCGTTGACCTGGCTGTTGTCGAAGTTGCCGGCGACGATCGCCCGCAGGTGGGCGCGCGGATCGTCGGTTCGCAGGCTAGCGCGACGCTCGCGCACGGCCTTGCTCAAAGCCGACATCAGATGCCGCATCGTCGCCTCCAGGAGGCCGTTCTTGTCCTGGAAGTAGTGGCTGATGATGCCGTTGGAGACCCCCGCCAGGCGGGCGATCAGGGCGATGCTGGCGTCGCTCATGCCGACCTGGTCCACGGCCTCGAGGGTGGCGTGGATCAGTTGCGAACGGCGAATCGGCTGCATACCGACCTTGGGCATATTGATATCTCTCCTCACGCGGGACGTGGCTGTGCCGTCCGGCGTCATTGTGGGCCAGTCTATTTTGTTTTTATTGAACGTTCAATCAACTAAGAATAAGCTGCGCTCCGTGAACCCTCCCGAGCCCCTGCGTGCAAGCGGGCCCGAGCCGTTCATCACCGCGATGCGTTCCAAGGGGCAAGGATCGCAGAATCCTGCCCGGAAGTGTCGCGGCGGCAATACTGTGTTCGGCCTGCACAAGGCCATGCGCGCCGACTACGAGCGCCTGCACGGCCCGCGCCCGGCTGATCCAAGGCTCCCCGGTGGCGTCCCGCACGACGCCACCCGCCTGCCCATGGCAGGCCCTTTCGCCCGGCCCTGCGCCGGGCTTTCTTTTAGCTCCGGCCCTATGGCGCGGGGCTGCTATGGTTTCTGGCGAACCCCGCTGGAGAAAACCATGAACGATCATCCCCTGTGGCAAGCCCTGGGCCGGCACTGGAAATGGATCGCCCTGCGCGGCGTGGCCGCGGTGCTGTTCGGCGTGCTGGCCATCGCCTGGCCGGGCATCGCCCTCACCGTGCTGGTCATCGTCTGGGGCGCCTATGCCTTCGTCGACGGCGTGTTCACCCTGATCGCCGCGGCCAGCATGCGCGAGTCGCAACGGCCGATCTGGCCGCTGTGGCTGGTCGGCGCGCTGGGCGTACTGGCCGGCCTGGTGGCGTTCTTCTGGCCGGCGCTGACGGCGCTGGGCCTGCTGATGCTGATCGCCGGCTGGGCGCTGGCCACCGGCGTGCTGCAGATCATCGCCGCCTTCCGCCTGCGCAGGAGCCTGGCCAACGAATGGTGGCTGGGGCTGTCGGGCGCGCTGTCGGTGCTGTTCGGCGTGCTGATGATCGCCAACCCCGGCGCCGGCGCGGTGGCGGTGGTCTGGGTGATCGGCGCCTACGCGCTGTTCTTCGGCGTGCTGCTGATCCTGCTCGCGCTGCGCCTGCGCAAGACCTCGACCTTCGATGCCTGAGGCGCGCGACTGGTGCCTGTGGCGCCTGGACGACAACGGCAACCGCTTCGTCGTGCGCCGCGGCCTGAACCGCGAAGAGGCCGAGGCCCTGGCTCTTGAGTACCAGGGCCGCGGGCACAGGCAGACCTACTGGGCCGAGCGCGAGGAAAAGCCCCCGCATGGCACGACGTAGGATGGGTGGAGCGCAGCGATACCCATCGCCATGCCCGCATGGGTTTCGCCAAGGCTCAACCCATCCTACGAAAGCGGAAGGTGCCAGGCCTTGCGCAGGGTCTTCAGGGCTTCGGCTATGCGTGCCTCGGGCACGGCGGCGAAGCCCATCACCAGGCCGGCGCGCTCGTCTTCAGGCTCCGTCGATTCGGGCAGCCAGTAGTCGCTCAGCGCGTTGACCTCCACCCCGGCCTGCAGCGCACGCTCCACCAGCCAGCGCTCGCGCTCGCGGCTTTCCACCCGCACGCACAGGTGCAGCCCCGCCTCCACCGGCGGCATGGGCGCGCAGCCGGGCACCTCCGGCCAGCCGCGCAGCAGGGCGTCGCGCCGCGCCCGGGCGGCCCGGCGCATCCGTCGCACGTGGCGCTGGAAGTGGCCTTCGGCGATGAAGTCGGCCATCACCCGTTGGGTGCCGACTTCCGAGTGCCGCACGTCGAGGGCGCGGCGCCGGGCGAAGGCCTCGGCCAGGGCCGGCGGCACCACCAGGTAGCCCAGGCGCAGCGCGGGAAAGGCGATCTTGCAGAAGGTGCCGACGTAGAGCACGCGCTGCTGGCGGTCGAGCGCCGCCAGCGGCATCAGCGGGGTGCCGGCGTAGCGGTATTCGCCGTCGTAGTCGTCCTCGACTATCCAGCCACCGCTGCGCTCGGCCCATTCCAGCAGGGCCAGGCGCCGCGCCAGCGACAGGGTGACGCCGGTGGGGTACTGGTGCGACGGGGTGAGGTAGACCAGCCGGCAGTCCGGCAGCTCGCACAGCTGCTCGGTGCACAGGCCCTCCCCGTCCACCGCCACTCCGTGCAGGTGCGCGCCGGCGGTGGCGAAGGCATGGCCGGCGGCGCGGTAGCCGGGGTTCTCGATGGCCACGTGGTCGCCCTCGGCGAGCAGCACCTGGGCGCACAGGGCGATGGCCTGCTGCGCGCCGCTGGTGACGATTATCTGCCCCGCCTCGCAATGCAGGCCGCGCGCGCTGCGCAGATAGGCGGCGATCAGCTCGCGCAGGCGCCATTCGCCGGCAGCGTCGCCGTAGCCCAGGCAGTCCGCCGGCGGCTCGCGCCAGAAGCGCGCCTGCAACCGCGCCCAGGTCTCGAAGGGAAACAGGTCGAAGGCCGGCACGCCGACGCGGAAGGCCCGCGGCGCGCCTTGCGGCGGCCTGGGCAGGTGGTGCCGTTGCAGACGTTCCAGCGCCGCCACCTCGGGCACCTTGCCGGGTTGCGGGGCGGGCGCGCTGCGCGGCTGCACGCGCTCGGCGACGTAGGTGCCATCGCCGGTGCGGCCTTCGATGTAGCCCTCGGCGTAGAGCTGCTCGTAGGCGCGCACCACGGTATTGCGCGACACGCCCAGGGCTGCAGCCAGGTCGCGGCTGGCCGGCAGGCGTGAGCGCGCGGCGAGGCGGCCGTCGAGGATGCGTTCGCGCAGCGCCTGGAACAGCTGCTGGCCCAGCCCCCTGGCAGGGTCCAGGCGGATGCCGGACGGGTCGAAAGGCAGCGGGGCGTTCATGGCGGGCTCCGGAAATGGCTCCTCGAATTGGACCATGAATGGCTCTTTAGCGGAACCAATTCCCGCTCTAGTCTGGCACCAGACCCCAAGGACAAAGGCCACCCCATGACCGCACCGCTCGAAATCCGCCTCGTCAGTACCGACGACCACGCCGCCTGGCTGCCGCTCTGGCAGGGCTACCAGCGCTTCTACAAGACCGTGATCGACGAAGCCACCAGCGCCGTCACCTGGCAGCGCTTCCTCGACCCCGCCGAGCCCATGCACGCCGCCCTCGCCTGGCGCGACGGCGAGGCCATCGGCATGGTCCACTACATCTTCCACCGCTCCTGCTGGACCCAGGGCGACTACGTCTACCTGCAGGACCTCTACGTCCACGAAGGCCTGCGCGGCGGCGGCGTCGGCCGCGAGCTGATCGAGCACGTCTATGCCGCGGCCCGCGCAGCCGGCGCCTCTCGGGTGCACTGGCTGACCCACGAGAGCAACACCGACGCCATGCACCTGTACGACCGGATCGCCGACCGCTCCGGCTTCGTGCAGTACCGCAAGATTCTCTGACCGGAGCGCGACCATGACCGACACCCAACCCGCCCTGCACTGGCAACCGGTGCCCGCCCCGGCCCGGGAAACCCTGAACGGCCGCTACCTCGACCTGGAGCCGCTGGACGCCGCGCGCCACGGCGACGACCTGTGGGAAGCCCTGCAAGGCCCGGAATCCGACCCCGTGCTGTGGGACTACCTGCCCTACGGCCCCTTCCCCGAGCGCGCCGCCTTCGATGCCTGGATCGCCGGCAACGCCGCCAGCGCCGACCCGCAGTTCTACGCCGTGCGCGAGCGCAGCAGCGGCCGCATCACCGGCCTGCTGAGTTTCCTGCGCATCACGCCCAAGGACGGCGTGATCGAGATCGGCCACATCGCCTTCGGCCGCGTCATGCAGCGCAGCCCGGCCTCCACCGAGGCGGTGTACCTGCTGGCCCGACGCGCCTTCGAGCTGGGCTACCGGCGCCTGGAATGGAAGTGCAACGCGCTGAACGCGCGTTCCATGCGCGCCGCCGAGCGCCTGGGCTTCACCTACGAGGGCACCTTCCGCCAGCACATGGTGATCAAGGACCGCAACCGCGACAGCGCCTGGTTCTCCATCCTCGACAGCGAGTGGCCGACGCGCCAGGCGGCCTTCGAAGCCTGGCTCGACGCGGCCAACTTCGACGCCCAGGGGCGCCAGAAGCACAGCCTGGAAAGCCTGCGCCAGGGCTGAAAAAAGCCTTTTCGGGGAACTGCCCGGCCGCCGGGGGATCGGTGATACTGAATCCTTTCCCCTTGCTGTGCCGGAGGCCCCCCATGAGCAGCCCCTACATCACCCCCCGCGTCGAGCAGACCACCATCGACGAGCTGCCCTGCTGGCGCATCCACACCGAATTCGGCGAAGCGCTGATCGCCCAGCAGGGCGCCCAGTTGCTCAGCTACCAGCCCCACGAGCAGCCGCCGCTGGTGTGGCTCAGCGAGCAGGCCGGGTACAAGCGCGGCCAGTCCCTGCGCGGCGGCGTGCCGGTGTGCTGGCCGTGGTTCGGCGAGCTGGCGCGCAACCCGGTGCAGGTGCGCACCGAATACGCAGGCGACCAGCCGCCGGCCCACGGCCTGGTGCGCGGCATCGACTGGCAACTGGACGACATCGCCGACGAACAGGGCGCGCTGTCCGTGCACTGGAAGCTCGACGCCGGGCAGGGCCTGCCGGGCTGGGCCCACTCCGCCGAACTGAGCCTGGTGATGCGCTTCGGCGAACGCCTGGGCCTGGAACTGACCACCCGCAACCTCGGCGACAGGCCGCTGGCCCTGAGCCAGGCGCTGCACACCTACTTCGCCGTCAGCGACGTTCGCCAGGTAAGCGTCGATGGCCTGCAGGGCTGCCGCTACATCGAGACGCTGGAGAACTGGGAAGAACGCCGCCAGGACGGCGTGGTGCGCATCCAGGGCGAGACCGACCGCATCTACCTGGACGTCGACCGGCCCCTGGTGATCCGCGACCCGCAGTGGCAGCGCGGCATCCACATCCAGGCCGGGCACTCGCGCTCGGCGGTGCTGTGGAATCCCTGGGTGGACAAGGCGCAACGCCTGTCGCAGTTCGCCGACGATGCCTGGCAGCGGATGTTGTGCATCGAGACGGCAAGGGTCTGGGACGACGTGCTGAGCGTGGCGCCGGGGCGGAGCGAGACGATGAGCGTGGAGATCTGGAGCGAAGGGCTGGAGGGGTAGGCTGCGCTTTCTTTTCGTAGGAGCGAGCTTGCTCGCGAACCGGGTTTCCTGGTGGCTTCGGTGCTGGGCCTGAAGAGCGCCCTCTCCCTAACCCTCTCCCTGAAGGGAGAGGGGACCGTTGGGCAGACGCTGATGCTTTAGAGTCAGCCGGCTAGCACAGAGATTGCCGGCTGAAACCATTCCTTCTCTCGGCACGGACAAGCCCCCTCTCCCTTCAGGGAGAGGGCTGGGGAGAGGGAGCGGAGTCAATCCGAAACACCAACACATCCGGGAAAAGCTCGTTCCTACAGATCACTATCCTGCACAGCCCGCACCTTGGCGTCGTCCATCGCATAGGCCGCATCCGCCATCTCGTTGCTGACCTTCTCCACCTTCAGCTTGCCGGTCACCCATAGCGGGCTGTAGATGTCGTCGATCTTCATGCCCTTGGGGTAGCGCACCAGCACGATCTGGTTCGGCGGCGGCGGCGGTACGTGGATGCAGGCGCCCGGGTAGGGCACCAGGAAGAATTCGGTGACGCGGCCCTTGGCGTCGTTCTCCAGCGGCACCGGATAGCCGCCGAGGCGGATCTGCTTGCCGTCCAGCGCGGCGACCGTCTTGGTCGAGAACATCACCTGCGGCAGCTTGCCCTTCTGCTTCAGGCCGCCCTGCTTCTGGGTGAAGGTGCCGGCGGCTTCCGGGCTGTTGTGGTCGATCTCGGGCATTTCCTCCAGCGCCTTGCGGTCGCTGGGCGGCATCAGTTGCAGCCAGTCGGTTTCCGGGATGTCGGCGGCATGGGCCAGGCCGGTGAACAGCACGAGGCTGCAGGCGAGCAGGATACGGCGCATGAGTGGGCTCTCGGGCGCCGGCAGCGGGCGCCCACGCAACGGGAAGACGGCGGATGACCTTCACCGCCCGCCCGGGCCGGGCGAGCGGGAATCGGCGCACATTCTTGGGGATCGCCGGGCAAATGACCAGCGCGAAGCGCTACCCGGCGTAGAGCCTCAGTTCTTCTTCACGAAGGCGTAGATGACCAGCAGGATCACCGCGCCGACCACCGCGCCGATGAACCCGGCGGCCTGCCCGGCCTGGTAGATGCCCAGGGCCTGGCCGCCGTAGGTGGCCAGCAGCGAGCCGCCGATGCCCAGCAGAATGGTCATGATCCAGCCCATGCTGTCGTCCCCCGGCTTCAGGAAACGGGCGATGAGGCCGACGATCAGGCCGATGACGATGGTTCCGATTAAACCCATGGCTTTCCCTCCTGTGGATGGACGCGCCAACCGGCGCGCCCCTTGTCAGACAGTGTAGGAAAGCCTGGCGTTCCGTGCGGCAGCCCGCCATGAGAAGCGGGCGGCCGAGCGCGTCAGCCCTTGCCGATAAGGGCTTCGACTTCGCCGATGCGCGCCTTGAGGGTGGCCAGGTCCTTGCTGCGCAGGGTGGCGTGGCCGACCTTGCGCCCGGCCTTGAAGGCCTTGCCGTAGTGGTGCAGGTGGCAGTCGGCGATGGCCAGCACCTTTTCCACCGGCGGCACTTCGCCGATGAAGTTGAGCATGGCGCTCTCGCCCACCTTGGCGGTGGAGCCCAGCGGCAGGCCGGCCACGGCGCGCAGGTGGTTCTCGAACTGGCTGCACTCGGAGCCTTCGATGGTCCAGTGCCCGGAGTTGTGCACGCGCGGGGCGATCTCGTTGGCCTTCAGGCCGCCGTCCACCTCGAAGAACTCGAAGGCCAGCACGCCGACGTAGTCCAGCTTGTCCAGCACGCGGCCGACGTAGTCCTCGGCCAGCTTCTGCAGCGGGTGCTCGCTGCTGGCCACGGACAGGCGCAGGATGCCGTTCTCGTGGGTGTTGTGCACCAGCGGGTAGAAGCGCGTCTCGCCGTCGCGGGCGCGCACCGCCACCAGCGAGACTTCGCCGGTGAAGGGCACGAAGCCTTCGAGGATGCAGGGCACGCTGCCCAGCTCGGCGAAGGCGCCGGCCACGTCCTCGGGCTTGCGCAGGACCTTCTGGCCCTTGCCGTCGTAGCCCAGGGTGCGCGTCTTGAGCACCGCCGGCAGGCCGATGCCGGCCGCGGCGGCGTCGAGGTCGGCCTGGGACTGGATGTCGGCGAAGGCCGGGGTGGGAATGCCCAGGTCCTTGAACATCGACTTCTCGAACCAGCGGTCGCGGGCGATGCGCAGCGCGGAGGCCGAGGGGTAGACCGGGACGAACTGCGAGAGGAAGGCCACGGTCTCGGCCGGCACGCTCTCGAACTCGAAGGTCACCAGGTCCACTTCGTCGGCCAGCTGGCGCAGGTGGCCCTGGTCGCTGTAGTCCGCGCGGATGTGCTCGCCCAGGGCCTGGGCGCAGGCGTCCGGCGCCGGGTCGAGGAAGGCGAAATCCATGCCCAGCGGGGTGCCCGCCAGGGACAGCATGCGGCCCAGCTGGCCGCCACCGATGACACCGATCTTCATGGTTCTGCTCAGGCCTCGCGGGGGTCGGGGTTGTCCAGCACCGAGGTGGTCTGCTCGGTGCGGAAGCGCTTGAGCGCGTCGTGGTATTGCGGGTGCTTGCCGCCGAGGATGCTCGCCGCCAGCAGCGCGGCGTTGATGGCGCCGGCCTTGCCGATGGCCAGGGTGGCGACCGGCACGCCGCCGGGCATCTGCACGATGGACAGCAGCGAATCGACGCCCGAGAGCATGGACGACTGCACCGGCACGCCGAGCACCGGCAGGTGCGTCTTGGCCGCGCACATGCCCGGCAGGTGGGCGGCGCCGCCGGCGCCGGCGATGATCACCTCGATGCCGCGGCCTTCGGCCTCTTCGGCGTACTGGAACAGCAGGTCCGGGGTGCGGTGGGCGGAAACCACCTTCACTTCATGGGGGATGCCCAGCTTGTCCAGCATGTCCGCGGTGTGACTAAGGGTGCTCCAGTCGGACTTGGAGCCCATGATCACGCCAACCAGTACGCTCATCGTCGTGCCTCTTGGTGGTGCGCGTGCCGCGCGTCAAAAACCAACAAGCCACGCATTCCGGTCCCGGGCGTGGCTTGTACATGGACGAACCGACGAGCGGGGCCGGTTCGGAGGCGGCGCAGTATACCGCAAGGCCGCGCCGTTCGTGGAGTCCGTGCGCGGGCCGTTGGGCGGGTGCTGCCAAGGGATGAGGCGCGCGGTCCTTGCTCCAGCTCAATATCGCCTAGGCTCAAGGGCTCAGACTGATGCAACCCGCGGCGCAGACCGGCTTTCGCCCGCCCCCGTTCGTTTGCACAAGGAGAGCTTGCCATGTCCTCGACCCTGCCCCAGACCATGAAAGCGGCAGTGGTGCACGCCTTCGGCGCGCCGCTGCGCCTGGAAGAAGTGAAGGTGCCGCTGCCCGGCCCCGGCCAGATCCTGGTGAAGATCGAGGCCTCCGGCGTCTGCCACACCGACCTGCACGCCGCCGAGGGCGACTGGCCGGTGAAGCCGAGCCTGCCGTTCATTCCCGGCCACGAGGGCGTCGGCTACGTCGCCGCGGTGGGCGCCGGGGTGACCCGGGTGAAGGAAGGCGACCGCGTCGGCGTGCCCTGGCTGTACACCGCCTGCGGCTGCTGCGAGCACTGCCTGACCGGCTGGGAAACCCTCTGCACGCAGCAGCAGAACACCGGCTACTCGGTGAACGGCGGCTACGCCGAATACGTGCTGGCCGACCCGAACTTCGTCGGCCACCTGCCCAAGGGCATTGGCTTCACCGAAATCGCCCCGATCCTCTGCGCGGGCGTCACCGTGTACAAGGGCCTGAAGGAAACCAAGGCACGCCCCGGCCAGTGGGTGGCCATCTCCGGCATCGGCGGCCTGGGCCACGTCGCGGTGCAGTACGCCAAGGCCATGGGCCTGCACGTGGTGGCGGTGGACGTGGACGACGCCAAGCTGGAGCTGGCGCGCAAGCTCGGCGCCAGCCTGACCATCAACGCGAAGAAGGAAAACCCGGTGGAAGTGGTCCAGCGCGACATCGGCGGCGCCCACGGCGTACTGGTGACGGCGGTGTCCAACAGCGCCTTCGGCCAGGGCATCGGCATGGCCCGCCGCGGCGGCACCATCTCCCTGGTCGGCCTGCCGCCGGGCGACTTCCCCACGCCGATCTTCGACGTGGTGCTCAAGGGCCTGCACATCACCGGCTCCATCGTCGGCACCCGCGCGGACCTGCAGGAGGCGCTGGACTTCGCTGGCGAAGGGCTGGTGAAGGCGACGGTAAGCGCCGGGAAGCTGGAGGATATCAACGGAATTTTCGACAAGATGCGGGCGGGGGAGATCGAGGGGCGGATTGTGGTGGAGATGTAGGCCTCAGGCGCTGGGCTCCCGCGCTCGCGGGAGTGACGGGGGCGGTGTTTTGCCGGGGGCTTTGGTGTGGGGCATTACTCCGCTCCCTCTCCCCAACCCTCGGCTGCGCGCCCCGCCCTGAAGGGAGAGGGGGCTTGCCCGTGCCGAGAGGAGGCTTGGAGTCAGCCGGCAATCTCTGCGCTAGCCGGCTAACTCCAAAACATCAGCGTCTGCCCAACGGTCCCCTCTCCCTTCAGGGAGAGGGTTAGGGAGAGGGCGCTCCGCAGGCCAAACACCGAAGCCACCAGGAAACACGGTTCGCGAGCAAGCTCGCTCCTACGGTTCAGCACACCACCGCGAACGGCCAAGCCCTCCCCCGCCTCAGGCGGTCTCCCCCAGCCCCAAACCGCCCTCCAGCTTGCGCCACAGCAAACGGATCTGCGCCTTGCGCACCAGGGCGCAGCGGTACAGGCGGATTTCCTGCGGCACCACCCAGTGCGGGCCGCCGCACACCGCCAGCTCGCCGCGGGCCAGCTCCGCCTCCATGCTCAGGCGCGGCACCCAGGCCACGCCCATGCCCTGCAGCGCCATGCTCTTCAGGCTGTCGGCCATGGCCGTCTCGTAGACCGTGGTGTAGCGCAGGTTGCGCTGGCGCAGCAGCAGGTTGACGCCGCGGCCGAGGAAGGCGCCGGCGCTGTAGGCCAGCAGCGGCACGCTCTGGCCGCTGTCGAGGTCGTACAGCGGCAGGCCGGCGGAATTCACCGCGCATACCGGGAGCATCTCGGTGCGGCCCAGGTGCAGCGAGGGGAACACTTCCGGGTCCATCTGCAGCGCCGCGTCCGGGTCGTAGAAGGCCAGCATCAGGTCGCAGCCGCCCTCGCGCAGCAGGTGCACGGCCTCGCCGACGTTAGTCGCCACCAGGCGGCTGGCGATGTTCAGGCCCTCGGCGCGCAGCCGGGCGATCCACGCCGGGAAGAAGCCCAGGGCCAGGGAGTGCGCGGCGGCGAACTGCAGCACCTCGCCCTGCCCGCCTTCCAGGTGGTGCAGGTGGCGCACCACCTGGCCGAGCTGCTCGACCACCGCGCGCGCGGTGACCAGGAACAGCTGCCCGGCCTCGGTCAGCTCGATGGGCGTGCGCTGGCGGTTCACCAGGGTCAGCCCGAGGGCGTCCTCCAGGCTGCGGATGCGCCGGCTGAAGGCCGGCTGGGTGACGAAGCGCTTCTCCGCGGCCTGGGAGAAGCTGCGGGTGGTGGCCAGGGTGCTGAAGTCCTCCAGCCATTTGGTTTCCAGGTTCACGTCGTCTCCTCCCGGCGCGGCGGGATGGTCTTGATCGATCGGTCAGTGGATGAACGGGCGCGCGTAGCATGGCCATACGCTCGCCGTCATCAGGTCGTCACAGAATACATTATGCCGTTTGTGCATGAGACAGCTTCCAACAGCATTGGCCGACGATCGGCGAAATCCCTAGTCTAGTGGGCATCGCGGCGCTGGCCGTGTTCTCCTGAGAAAAATCTCATCATGTCCCCTGTTGCATCGTTCCGCATCGAGAAAGACCTCCTCGGCACCCTCGAAGTACCTTCTGAGGCCTACTACGGCATCCAGACCCTGCGCGCTGTGAACAACTTCCGCCTTTCCGGTGTGCCGCTGTCGCACTACCCGAAGCTGGTCGTCGCCCTGGCGATGGTCAAGCAGGCCGCGGCCGATGCGAACCACAAGCTGGGCCACCTGCCCGGCGAGAAACACGCCGCCATCAGCGAAGCCTGCGCTCGCCTGATCCGCGGTGACTTCCACGACCAGTTCGTGGTGGACATGATCCAGGGTGGCGCCGGTACCTCCACCAACATGAACGCCAACGAGGTGATCGCCAACATCGCCCTGGAAGCGATGGGCCACGCCAAGGGCGAGTACAAGTACCTGCACCCGAACAACGACGTGAACATGGCGCAGTCGACCAACGACGCCTACCCGACCGCCATCCGCCTGGGCCTGCTGCTGGGCCACGACACCCTGCTGGCCAGCCTCGACAGCCTGATCCAGGCCTTCGCCGCCAAGGGCGAGGAGTTCGCCAACGTACTGAAGATGGGCCGCACCCAGCTGCAGGACGCGGTGCCCATGACCCTCGGCCAGGAATTCCACGCCTTCGCCACCACCCTGGGCGAAGACCTCGACCGCCTGCGCCGCCTGGCCCCGGAACTGCTGACCGAAGTGAATCTCGGCGGCACCGCCATCGGCACCGGCATCAACGCCGACCCCGGCTATCAGCACCTGGCCGTGGAACGCCTGGCCGCCATCAGCGGCCAGCCGCTGAAGCCGGCCGCCGACCTGATCGAGGCCACCTCGGACATGGGCGCCTTCGTGCTGTTCTCCGGCATGCTCAAGCGCACCGCGGTCAAGCTGTCGAAGATCTGCAACGACCTGCGCCTGCTCTCCAGCGGCCCGCGCACCGGCATCAACGAGATCAACCTGCCGCCGCGCCAGCCGGGCAGCTCGATCATGCCGGGCAAGGTCAACCCGGTGATCCCGGAGGCGGTGAACATGTGCGCCTTCGAGATCATGGGCAACGACCTGGCGCTGACCATCGCCGCCGAGGGCGGCCAGCTGCAGCTGAACGTGATGGAGCCGCTGATCGCCTACAAGATCTTCGACTCGATCCGCCTGCTGCAACGCGCCATGGACATGCTGCGCGAGCACTGCATCACCGGCATCACCGCCAACGTCGAACGCTGCCACCAGCTGGTGGAGCACAGCATCGGCCTGGTCACCGCGCTGAACCCGTACATCGGCTACGAGAACGCCACCCGCATCGCCAAGGTGGCGCTGGAAACCGGCCGCGGCGTGCTGGAACTGGTGCGCGAGGAGAAGCTGCTGGACGAGGCCACCCTGGCCGACATCCTGCGCCCGGAAAACATGATCGCCCCGCGCCTGATCCCGCTGCGCGCCTGATCCACCGCCCGGCGCGAGCCGGGCACGACTCACCGGTCGAGGGGCAGTACCCGCCTCTCACCCTTCAGGGATGGGCTATCCCCCGTCCCTTCTTTTATGCCCGGCGCGACGGGACTTCCCGCAGCGCCACGTCTCACCGGTCGAGAGGATATTCAGCCCTCTCTCCATTCATAGGGACGCCACGGATTGTGGTGTCCCTTTTTTTTCGGCTGGGGTTTGGGGGTGGCTGCTCTTCGTAGGAGCGAGCTTGCTCGCGAACGGGGCTGGCCGGTGAGAAAGAGCCCCCTCTCCCTAACCCTCTCCCTGAAGGGAGAGGGGACCGTACGGTGTCTGCGGATATTCTGGAGTCAGCCGGCGAGCGGCATATCTTCCGCGGGCACGGCCTGGCTCCCTCTCCCTTCAGGGAGAGGGCGGGGGGAGAGGGTGCTGAGCCCGAGCACCAAGGCCCGGCAAGAAATCAATCCTGCGCCTGCAAATGCGCACGAATACGCCGATTGAGCGCCGCAAGACGCTCGACCGCACGTTCGTCACCCTCTTCAGCCTCCCCCCGCGGCGCCAACTGGCGGGCACACAGGTTCAGGGCGCTGAGCAGCAACAGCTCGTTGCTGGTGACATAGGGGAATTTCTGCTTGGCGGCGGCGATCTCCGCCTGCAACAGGGCGGCGGCCTCCTGCAGGGCACGCTCCTCGCCGGCCGGCGCCTTGACGCTGTAGTCGCGGCCGAGGATGCGCAGGACGCGCACGCCGTCGTCGCTCATGCGCTGGCGCGGCTGTCGCTGACGCGGCGGACCAGGGCCTGCAGGCGCACGGCGGTGGCGTTGTGCTTCTCTTCCTGCTCCATCAGCTGCAGTTGCAGGGCGTCGTTGTCTTCGCTGGCCTTGCCGAGGCTGTCGCGCAGTTGGGCGTTGTCGTCGGCCAGCTGCTTGTTCTGCTGCAGCAGCTCAGCCACCAGTTGTTCGAGCTGTTCGATAGTGCTGTCGAGCATGGGAGTCTCCGAGGCCGTGGTAAAGGTCGCGGAGGATAAAGAAAAGTCGCCTGTGCGGCCAGGGAAATACACGCTTTCCTGACGGAAAGTATGCTGTCAATTCAATAGCTTAGACGCTGAATTTCGTGAGCTTTCAGCGACTTGGCCGCGGGTGGAACTTCCGTAGGATGGGTTGAGCTTGCGATACCCATCGCCGCGGCCTGATGGGTATCGCTTCGCTCAACCCATCCTACGAAGAGCGCATCGGCGCAGCCGGCAAGTTCAGCGGATCACCCCTTCCTCGCGCAGCAGCTTGAAGATGGCTTCGGCGCCGGCCTCCGGGGCCAGGTCCTTGAGCACCTGGCCGGTGCCGCCGGAGGCCTTGGCGGTGGCGGCCTTCATGCGTTCGGCGCCGGTCTTGGCCTTGATCACCTTGAGCCGCTTGGGCCGCGGGCGCGCCGGTTGCAGGCTGCCGGCGGCGAGCAGGTCGTCCTCGACGACCTCCACCTCGTGGGCCTCGATGAAGCCACGGCGGGCCGGGCCGAAGGCGCTCTGGCGCGCCACCGGGGCGGCGTTGTCGACGCTGGCGACGAAGGGCAGGCGCACCTTCAGCCGGCGCCGCTGGCCGCGCGGCAGGGCCTGCAGCACCTGGGCGCTGCCGCCCTCGACCTTCTCCACCTCGGCCAGGCCCACCACCAGCGGCCAGCCCAGGCGTTCGGCGAGCAGGAACGGCAGCATGCCGGAGCCTTCCCCGGTCTCGGCCTGGCTGCCGGTGAGCACCAGTTGCGCGCCGGCGCCGCCGAGGTAGTCGACCAGCGCCGGCAAGGCGTCGGCGCCGGCTGGTTGTTCCAGCACCGCCAGCTCGTCCAGGCCCATGCCCAGATAGCTGCGCAGCGCCTCTTCCTGCGGGTTGCCGGCGTGCAGCACCTGCAGGCGCTTGCCGGCCAGGCGCAGGCCCAGCTCGACGGCGCGGGCATCCTGCTCGGCGCGGCGGGCGCGGCCGGAGGCGGGGTGGGCGCCGATGGAGACCAGGGTGACGATGTTCAGGTCGGTCATTGTTCGTACCTATGGATAAGGACCAGCACCGTGCTGCGCTTTTGCTTGAAGCCTGCAGCTTGAAGCTTGCAGCCGCTTTCAGGCCGCATCCCGCGCCCCTCCCTGCCGGTACTCCTCGGCCAGGCGGATCAGCGCCTGGAGAATCGCCGTGGAATCGCCGATCACCGAAAGGTCGGCGCGTTTGATCATGTCGCAGCCGGGGTCCATGTTCACCGCCACCACCTTGTCGCAGGCGCCGATGCCCTGCAGGTGCTGGATGGCGCCGGAGATGCCGACGGCGAGGTAGACCCGCGCGGTGACCCAGGTGCCGGTGGCACCGACCTGGCGGTTGCGCGGCATGTGGCCGTCGTCCACCGCCACCCGCGAGGCGCCTTCGGTGGCGCCCAGGGCCGCGGCGGCGCGGTGGAACAGGTCCCAGTCGCGCACGCCGTTGCCGCCGGAGAGGATGAATTCGGCCTCGGCCATGGGAATCTGCGCCGGGTCCACGGCCACCGGGCCGAGGTCCTCGATGCGCGGCAGGTTGCGCGCCACGCCGCCTTCCAGGGCGACCGGGCGGGCCTCGTGGCGCGTCTCGCTGACCGGCTCGGCGCACTCGGCGGCGGCCAGGATCAGACGCGCCAGCGGCCGTTGCAGGTCCTGCTGGCCGGCGCCGGCGCGGCCGATGCAGCGCTCGCCCTCGGCCTGCCAGACGCGGGTGGCCGGGCGCTCGCCAAGGCTTGCGGCCAGGCGCCGGCCCAGTTCGCCGCCACCGGTGCGGCTATCGGGCAGCAGCCAGTGGCGCGGCACGAACTGGCCGTCCACGGCGCGCAGCGCCAGCACCCGCTGTTCCGGGGCGTAGCCTTCGTATTCGTCGCCCTCGACCTGCAGCAGGCGGTCGACGCCGGCGGTGTCGAAGGCGCTTTCCTTGTGTTCGCCGAAGACGATGGCCAGCACCGCGCCGCCCTCGCCTGCGAGCTTGCGGGCGAGGCCCAGCAGGTCGCGGTCGTGGCTGGAGAGGCGGCCGCCGACCATGTCCGGCACCACGGCGATATAGAACGCCGGCTGCTCGATGACCTGTAGCGGCAGCTGCACCACTTCCGGCGCGCTGGAACGCTTGCCGGCGCTGCCCTGCTGGCCGCCGGAGCGGTCGATGCGCCTGACGCCGTTGGGACCGATGAAGCCAACGGCGTGGGGGTTCCTGCGGATCAGGCCGTTGGGGCCCATCCAGCGCACCTCGCCGCCCTGGGCGGACTGCATGGCCGCGTGCAGCGGATGCAGGCGGTTGCGGGCGATCCACTCGGCGCGTGGGTCGCGGCGGATGATGTCGCTCATGCTTGGACCTCCAGGGAGCCTGGGCTTTTCGTAGGAGCGAGCTTGCTCGCGAACGGGCTGGCATCGAGGCCCGGGCCGCCCTCTCCCCCCGCCCTCTCCCTGAAGGGAGAGGGAGCTACCCGAGCTTCCCTGTAAGTAATGGCGCAGCGGGCAACCCGGCTAAAGCCGATATTCGCCGTGGCAGAGACGGTCCCCTCTCCCTTCAGGGAGAGGGTTAGGGAGAGGGCCTGCGGACTCACAGTCAACACAGGACCCAAAGGGAGGAATACTGCTCTCATCAATGCACCCCCACCACTTCTTCCCGCTTAACCGCCGCCGGCTTTTTTGCCGGCGCCTCCGCGCTCTCGATCAGCACCTCCGCCACCAGCTCGGCGATGTCCTTGATCTCCGGCCGCGGCGCCACCACGCCTTCGAGCATCGCGGTGCACTGCGGGCAGCCCACGGCCACCAGTTCCGCGCCGGTTTCCTTGATGTCGACCATGCGCATGTCCGGAATCCGCTGCTTGCCGGGGATGTCGGTGATCGGCGCGCCGCCGCCACCGCCGCAGCAGCGCGAGCGGAAGCCGGAGCGTTGCATCTCCTTCACCTCGATGCCGATGGCCTTGAGCACAGCGCGTGGTGCTTCGTACTCGCCGTTGTAGCGGCCCAGGTAGCAGGGGTCGTGGTAGGTCACGCTGTCGGCCTTGCTCTGGCCCAGTTGCAGCGCGCCGTTCTTCACCAGTTCGTCGATGAAGGTAGTGTGGTGCAGCACTTCGTAGCTGCCGCCCAGGGCGCCGTATTCGTTCTTCAGCACGTGGAAGCTGTGCGGGTCGCAGCTGACGATGCGCTTGAAGCGGTACTGCGCCAGGGTGGCGATGTTGCGTTTGGCCAGGTTCTGGAAGGTCGCCTCGTCGCCCAGGCGGCGGGCCACGTCGCCGCTGTCGCGCTCTTCCAGGCCGAGCACGGCGAAGTCCACTTTCGCCGCCTTGAGGATCTTCACGAAGGCGCGCAGGGTGCGCTGGTTGCGCATGTCGAAGGCGCCGTCGCCGACCCAGAACAGCACGTCGGCCTGCTTCTGCTCGCTCATCAGCGGCAGGTTCAGGTCGGCCGCCCAGTTCAGCCGGCCGCCGGGGGCGAAGCCGCCGGGGTTGTCGGTGGCGATCAGGTTCTCCAGCACCTCGGCGCCCTTGTTCGGGGTGGCGCCCTTTTCCAGGGTGAGGTGGCGGCGCATGTCGACGATGGCGTCGACGTGCTCGATCATCATCGGGCATTCCTCGACGCAGGCGCGGCAGGTGGTGCACGACCACAGCGTCTCGGCATCCACCAGGGCCTTGCCTTCCAGCGCGACTATGGGCAGGTGCGGGCCGCCGCTGTGCTCGCCGAGCGGCTTGCCGCGGCCGTCAAGGGATGGGTAAGGGCTACCGGCGAACTTGGCGTCGTTGCCGCCGGCCAGGCCGATGACCATGTCCTGGATCAGCTTCTTCGGGTTCAGCGGCTGGCCGGCGGCGAAGGCCGGGCACATGGCCTCGCACTTGCCGCACTGCACGCAGGCGTCGAAGCCGAGCAGCTGGTTCCAGGTGAAGTCGGTGGGTTTTTCCACGCCCAGCGGGGCCATGGGGTCGCTGAGGTCGAGGGCTTTCAGGCCGGTGGAGCGGCCGCCAGCGAAGCGCTCGGAGCGGCGGTGCCAGGCCAGGTGCAGGGCGCCGGCGAAGGCGTGCTTCATCGGCCCGCCCCAGGTCATGCCGAAGAACAGCTCGGACACGCCCCAGGCCACGCCGATGGCGAGGATGGCCGCCAGGAACCAGCCACCGAAGCCTTCGGGCAGGATGCCGGCCACGGGCAGCGTGGCGATGAAGAAGCTCGCCGAGAACATCAGCAGGCTTTTGGGCAGGCGCATCCACGGGCCCTTCGACAGCCGCGACGGCGGGTCTAGGCGGCGCTTGGCGACGAACAGCGCGCCGCCGAACATCAGCGCCGTGGCCGCCAGCAGGGCGAAGCCGAGAATCCGGCTGTGCAGGCCGAAGCCGTGCACGACGATGGCCAGCAGCGCCGCCAGGACGAAGCCGCCTGCGGTGGCCACGTGGGTCCTGGACATGTACTTGTCGCGCTCGACCACATGGTGCAGGTCCACCAGATAGCGCCGCGGCATGGCCAGCAGGCCGCCGAGCCAGTCGACCTGCGCGGGCCGCCCGCGGCGCCACATGGCGAAGCGCTTCACGGCGCCCAACACGGCGAGTGCCAGGGCGGCGAAGAGCAGGAGGGGAAGAATGATATTCAGCATTGCAGCTCACCCGGTTGGGGGAGCCGGAAGCTGGAAGCTGGAAGCTGGAAGCGGTTCGGGCCGCCCTTCGCTTCCAGCTTCAAGCCTCCAGCTTCAAGCTTCTTTAAAAGTCCTTGCACAACCGCAGCGCGTCGTAGATCGCCGCGTGGGTGTTGCGCTGGGCCACGCAGTCGCCGATGCGGAACAGCAGGTAGCCGTCGCCCGGCTCGCTTAGGCACGGCTGCGGCTTGATCGCGAACAGCGCCTCGACGTCGATCTGGCCCTTGTTGCGCGAGCCCTGCTTGAGCGCGTAGTACAGGCTCTCGTCCGGGCGCACGCCGTTCTCCACGACGACCTGGTCGACCACCCGCTCCTCTTTCGCGCCGGTGTATTCGTTCTCCAGCACCGCCACCAGCTTGTCGCCCTCGCGGTAGACCTTTTCCAGCATCAGGTCGCCGGTCATGATCACTTCCTTGGGGTACATGCTGCGGTAGTAGGTGGGGAAGGTGGTGCCGCCGATGGCCACGCCGGGCTTGATGTCGTCGGTGACGATCTCCACCAGCGCGCCCTTGTCGGCGAGGAAGTCGGCCACCGACATGCCGCTGAATTCGCAGATGGTGTCGTAGACCAGCACGTTCTTGCCGGGGGCGACCTTGCCGTCGAGGATGTCCCAGCTGCTCACCACCAGGCCCTCGGCGGCGCCCCAGTGTTCGTTCTGTTCGAGGAACGGGTGGCCGCCGTTGGCCAGCACCACCACGTCCGGGCGCAGGTCGAGGATGGTGTCGGCATCGGCAGCGGTGCCCAGGCGCAGGTCGATCCCCAGGCGCGCCAGCTCCAGCTGGTACCAGCGGGTGATGCCGGCGATCTGGTCGCGCTGCGGCGCTTTCGAGGCGGTGGTGATCTGCCCGCCGAGCTGGTCCTTCTTCTCGAACAGGGTCACGTCGTGGCCGCGCTCGGCCGCCACCCGCGCGGCTTCCATCCCGGCCGGGCCGCCACCGACGACGACGACCTTGCGCTTCACGCCGGTGGTCTTCTCGATGATGTGCGGCACGCCCATGTATTCGCGGCTGGTGGCGGCGTTCTGGATGCACAGCACGTCCAGGCCCTGGTACTGGCGGTCGATGCAGTAGTTGGCGCCGACGCACTGCTTGATCTGGTCGACCTGGCCCATCTTGATCTTGGCGATCAGGTGCGGGTCGGCGATGTGCGCGCGGGTCATGCCGACCATGTCCACGTAGCCGCCTTCGAGGATGCGCGTGGCCTGGTTCGGGTCCTTGATGTTCTGCGCGTGCAGCACCGGCACGTTGACCACTTCCTTGATGCCCGCCGCCAGGTGCAGGAAGGGCTCCGGCGGGTAGGTCATGTTGGGGATGACGTTGGCCAGGGTGTTGTGGGTGTCGCAGCCGGAGCCGACCACGCCGATGAAGTCGAGCATGCCGGTGTCGCTGTAGTACTTGGCGATCTGCTTCATGTCCTCGTGGGACAGGCCGTCCGGGTGGAACTCGTCGCCGCAGATGCGCATGCCCACGCAGAAGTCGTCACCGACCTCTTTGCGCACGGCCTTGAGCACTTCCAGGCCGAACTTCATGCGGCCCTCGAAGGTGCCGCCCCATTCGTCGGTGCGCTTGTTGACGCGCGGGCTCCAGAACTGGTCGATCATGTGCTGGTGCACGGCGGACAGCTCGACGCCGTCCAGGCCGCCTTCCTTCGCCCGGCGCGCGGCCTGCGCGTAGTTGCCGATCACCCGCCAGATCTCTTCCGGCTCGATGGTCTTGCAGGTGGCGCGGTGCACCGGCTCGCGGATGCCCGAAGGCGACATCAGCGTCGGCCAGTTGAAGCCGTCCCAGCGCGAGCGGCGGCCCATGTGGGTAATCTGGATCATGATCTTGGCCCCATGCTTGTGCATGGCGTCGGCCAGGTTCTGGAAGTGCGGGATGATGCGGTCGGTGGACAGGTTCACCGAGCTCCACCACTCCTGCGGGCTGTCGATGGCGACCACCGAGGAACCACCGCAGATGGCCAGGCCGATGCCGCCCTTGGCCTTCTCCTCGTAGTACTTCACGTAGCGCTCGGTGGTCATGCCGCCGTCGGTGGCATAGACCTCGGCGTGGGCGGTGGAGAGCACGCGGTTGCGGATGGTCAGCTTGCCGATCTGGATCGGCTGGAACATTGCCTCGAAAGCCATTGCGGCATCCTCACGGGATCAGAGGTTTCTTGTTGTGGTGGCGGCCGGCGGGCCGCCTGTGCCGAAGTCGTGGATCAGAGCGGCTTGACGATGAACAGGCCGTCGTCGTGGCCGTCTTCCGAACCGCTGTAGACCTGCTCGGCCACGGTGCGGATGCTGCTGCCGCGGGCCTGGAGGATCTGGTCCATGGCGCCGGCGAACCAGCCGGTGAACATGTAGTCGACCTTGCGGTTGACCTTGCCGTACACGTACACGAAGGCGGAGTGCTTCAGGCGCACCTGGGCGGTGCCCTTGTCGAGGTCGATCTGCTCGATCTGGAACAGGCCCCAGCCGCGCTGCGACAGGCGCTTCATGTAGTGCTCGAACACCGCCACGCCTTCGATGCCGTGGCATTCGGCCTCTTTCTCGCACCAGTGCCAGGCGGACTTGTAGCCGGCCTTGTAGAGGATTTCGGCATAGCGCTCGGCGCCCAGCTCTTCCTCGATGCCCATGTGGTTGTTGACGAAGAAGTGCCGCGGCACGTAGAGCATCGGCAGGGCGTCGGTGGTCCAGACGCCGGTTTCGCTGTCGACTTCGATGGGCAGTTCGGGGGCGTGTTTGGCCATGGTTCGGTTCTCGGAATCCGGTTGATGATCTTGGCCGGCAGGGTGCCGGCATGGTGGGTATCGCTGCGCGTCACCCACCCTACGAAGGAAGTCGGCGGCCCGGGCTTACTCGCCCCAGACGTCCGCCAGGACGCGCACCCAGTTCTCGCCCATGACCTTGCGCACCACTCGCTCGGGCATGCCGCGCTTGAGCAGCGTTTCGGTGAGGTTGGGGAACTCGCCCACGGTGCGAATGCCCAGCGGGTTGATGATGGTGCCGAAGCGCGTCAGGCGGCGGGCGTAGCCCTTGTCGTGGGTCAGGTACTCGAAGAAGTCCTGGCCATGGCCCTGGGTGAAGTCGGTGCCGATGCCGATGGCGTCCTCGCCGACGATGTTCATCACGTACTCGATGGCCTCGGCGTAGTCGTCGATGGTGGCATCCACGCCCTTGGCCAGGAACGGCGTGAACATGGTCACGCCGACGAAGCCGCCGTGGTCGGCGATGAACTTCAGTTCCTCATCGGACTTGTTGCGCGGGTGCTCTTTCAGGCCCGAGGGCAGGCAGTGGGAGTAGCAGACCGGCTTTTTCGATTCGAGGATGACTTCCTCGCTGGTCTTGCTGCCGACGTGGGACAGGTCGCACATCACGCCAACGCGGTTCATCTCGGCGACGATCTCGCGGCCGAAGCCGGAGAGCCCGCCGTCGCGCTCGTAGCAGCCGGTGCCGACCAGGTTCTGGGTGTTGTAGCACATCTGCACGATGCCCACGCCCAGCTGCTTGAACACCTCGACGTAGCCGATCTGGTCCTCGAACGCGTGGGCGTTCTGGAAGCCGTAGAGGATGCCGGTCTTGCCCAGCTGCTTGGCGCGGCGGATGTCGGCGGTGCTGCGCACCGGGATGACCAGGTCGCTGTTCTCGCGGATCAGGTTATTGCTGGCGACGATGTTGTTCACCGTGGCCTGGAAGCCCTCCCACACGGACACGGTGCAGTTCGCGGCGGTCAGGCCGCCCTTGCGCATGTCCTCGAAGAGTTCGCGGTTCCACTTGGCGATGATCAGGCCATCGATGACGATGCTGTCGGCGTGAAGTTCGGCTGGGCTCATCTGGCGTCTCTCTATATCAGGCAAGGCTTGTCAGGCTCGGCGCGCCGGGGCTTGTGCCGGCGCTTTGGGGGCAGCATATCCCCGGGTGGCGGGGCGGCCCGGTTCGAAAACGACCAGGGTCGTACCGAAAGCGTCAAGCCGGCGACATGCGCGACACCGAAGGCGTCGCGGGCGGGCATATGGGTATGAGGGGGGCGGTTTAGAGAGCCTGGGGGAATGAGGGGGGATGGCTTTTCGTGGGACGATGGCTTTTCGTAGGAGCCAGCTTGCTCGCGAACAGTGCTCCCCGGCGGCTCTGGTGTGTTGGGTTGACTCCGCTCCCTCTCCCCAGCCCTCTCCCTGAAGGGAGAGGGGGCTTGTCCGTGCCGAGATGAGCATGGCTTTAGCCGGAAACTGCAGAGCTGCCGGCTGACTCTGAAATATCCGAGCACTCCGAACGGTCCCCTCTCCCTTCAGGGAGAGGGTTAGGGAGAGGGTGCTCTCAAACCCTGCACCTGCAGCTCCCGGCAAACACCGTTCGCGAGCAAGCTCGCTCCTACGAAAAGCGCCGAGCCCTCAACGATTGCGCCAGCAAGCCACCAGGTTCCACACCATCAACCCGCCGACGACCACCGAACTGCCATAGAACAGCAGACTATCCACGCTCTCCCCTCCGAAATGCAGGCGCCCCCAGTGAAGGGGGCGCCGGGTGGACCTGGGTTTACTCGTGGGCGACCAGCCGCGCGTGGGCGGACTCTTCGCCGAGGTTGTTGAGCATGCGCTCGCTGTACCAGTCGAGGAAGTTGATCACGCCGAACTCGTAGGTCTTGGAGTACGGGCCCGGCTGGTAGGCGGTGGAGTTGATGCCGCGCTGGTTTTCCTCGGCCAGGCGGCGGTCCTGGTCGTTGGTGGCGTCCCACACTTCGCGCAGGCGCTGCACGTCGTAGTCCACGCCTTCCACCGCGTCCTTGTGCACCAGCCACTTGGTGGTGACGACGGTTTCCTGCGCGCTGATCGGCCACACGGTGAAGACGATCAGGTGGTCGCCCATGCAGTGGTTCCAGGAATGCGGCAGGTGGAGGATGCGCATCGAGCCCAGGTCCGGGTTCTTGATGCGGCCCATCAGCTTCTTGCTGCCCTGCTTGCCGTCCATGGTCATGGACACGGTACCGTCGAGCAGCGGCATGCGCACGATGCGGTTGCGCAGGCCGAAGCTGGCATGGGCGTAGGGGATCTTCTCCTCGTCCCAGGCCTTGGTGCAGGCGGCCACCTGGTCCTTGAACGCCTGGCTGGCGCGCGGGTCGGTGACGTCGTCCCACTCCAGCAGGGTCTTCAGCAGCTCCGGGTGCGAGCCGTTGCAGTGGTAGCACTCGCGGTTGTTCTCGAGCACCAGCTTCCAGTTGGCCGCTTCGCGGATGGTGGTCTGCACGGCGACCTTGGTGTTCTCCATGTCGTACGGCTCCATGTAGTGCTCGAGCGTACGCAGGAAGTCGTCGATGGCCGGCGGGTTCTCGGCCAGGGAGATGAAGATGTAGCCGCCGGCGGTCTTCACGTTCACAGGCTTGAGGCTGTAGTCCTTCATGTCGAAGTCGGCGCCCATCTCGGTGCCGGCGAACAGCAGGCGGCCGTCCAGCTCGTAGGTCCACTGGTGGTAGGGGCACACCAGCTTGGCCACCTTGCCCTTGTCGCTCACGCACAGGCGCGAGCCGCGGTGGCGGCAGACGTTGTGGAAGGCGTGGATCTTGCCCTCGGCGCCGCGCAGCACGATGACCGGGTTGTCGCCGATCTGCAGGGTGAGGAAGTTGCCCTTGGCGGGAATCTCGCAGGTCATGCCGGCGATCAGCCATTCCTTCTGGAAGATCTCCTGCATGTCGAGCTTGAACAGGCGCTCGTCGTTGTAGAACGGCTGCGGCAGCGAGAAGGAATGGTCGCGGGTGCGCAGCATCTCGGCGGTGGCCTTGCGGGCCGGTTCCAGCGGATCGCCCAGACTCAGGGTGGTAGTGACGTCCATCGGTTGGTCCTCATGCCGCGCCGGGGATCGGCGGCGGCGAAATTGGGTGGCTGATACGGTTCGACGCTACGCAAGGTGGCGTTCACGGCCTTCGGCACTCCGGTGGCTCCGGAATCCCGCCCTGCCGATGGGCGGGGCCCGCGGCGGCGGGCGTGAAGGTCAGGCGCTCTGGTGGATTACCTTCGTTTCGGCTGGGGGCAGTGTGCGTCCGGGCCTTTGCGGTGCCTTATCCATGGGCGACACGACCGCATCCGTTTCCGACCTGGCAGCCCCCGCCCCAGGCGGCAGGTCGCGATAAGCATGCAAATGTCGCTGGCAGGTAAGTGGGGGGAACGGGGCGTGCGCACAATCGGCCCCATCAGGCATGCCGAAAAGGCCGGGGCGAGCGTCCCCGCCCGGCGCTGCCCCATTCGGCCGGGAAACGGCCTGCGTGCGCGGAGAGACACCATGTCGACGAGCAACTTCCTCAACCCGGTGAACACCCAGACCTGGACCAACGGCCGCCACCTGGTGCGCTGCGTCAAGGCCATCCAGGAGACCTGGGACGTACGCACCTTCTGCTTCATGGCCGACCAGCCGATCCTGTTCTTCTTCAAGCCCGGGCAGTTCGTCACCCTGGAGCTGGAGATCGACGGCCAGCCGATCATGCGTTCCTACACCATCTCCAGCTCGCCCTCGGTGCCCTACAGCTTCTCCATCACCATCAAGCGGGTGCCCGGCGGCAAGGTTTCCAACTGGCTGCACGACAACCTCAAGGAAGGCGACGTCGTCCCGGTGCACGGCCCGGTGGGCAACTTCAACGCCATCGACTTCCCCACCGACAAGGCGCTGTTCCTCTCCGGCGGCGTCGGCATCACCCCGGTGATGTCCATGGCGCGCTGGTTCTTCGACACCAACGGCTCGGTCGACATGGTCTTCGTGCACAGCGCGCGCACGCCGAAAGACATCATCTACCACCGCGAGCTGGACCACATGGCCTCGCGCATCGCCAACTTCAAGGTCCACCTGATCTGCGAGAAGTACGAGATGGGCGAGGCCTGGGCCGGCTACCGCGGCTTCCTGAACAAGGCCATGCTGCAGCTGATAGCCCCGGACTTCCTCGAACGCGAAGTCTTCTGCTGCGGCCCCACGCCCTACATGCACGCGATCAAGCGCCTGCTCGAAGCCGAAGGCTACGACATGTCGCGCTACCACGAGGAAGCCTTCGGCCCGACGCCGCCGGAAGTCCGCGAGGAAGTGAAGGAGCTGGCCGCCGAAGCCGCCGAAGCCCCGGAAATCCCCGCCGCCGACCTGAACAACGTGGAATTCTGCGAAACCGGCAAGAGCATCCGCGTGGGCCCCGGCGAAACCGTCCACGCCGCCGCCGCCAAGCTCGGCCTGCATATCCCCAAGGCCTGCGGCATGGGCATCTGCGGCACCTGCAAGGTGATGAAGCGCTCCGGCGAGGTGGAGATGGAGCACAATGGCGGCATTACCGACGAAGACGTGGCCGAGGGCTACATCCTGTCGTGCTGCAGCGTGCCGAAGGGGGATGTGGTGATCGAGTATTGAGTGCGCTCGGGTAGGCCGCGGTGCGATGGTTCGAGCCCGCTCCCTCTCCCTAACCCTCTCCCTGAAGGGAGAGGGGACCGTTCGGCGTGTTTTGATATTTCAGCGTTAGCCGGCTTGTACCGAGCACCCGGCTGATACCAAATCCTTTCTCGGCACTGACAAGCCCCCTCTCCCTTCAGGGAGAGGGTTGGGGAGAGGGCGCTCTAAACCCCTTGCACTCCAGTCCCCCAAGGAATCCCAACCCGAAGATTTTTCAATTGCCCTCCCCGCCCCAAGGCTAAACACTCGTTCAACAGCTCAAGGGACGAGTCCGCCATGCCCACCTTCACCCAAACCTACTACGAAGCCACCTCCGCAAAGCCGACCTACCCCACCCAGACCGGCCGCCTCGATACCCGCGTGTGCATCCTCGGCGGTGGCCTGGCCGGCCTCAACACCGCCCTGGGCCTGGCCGAGCGCGGCATCACCGACGTGGCGCTGCTGGAATCGCACTACGTGGGCTACGGCGCCTCGGGCCGCAACGGCGGCTTCGTCTTCGGCGGCTACAGCCTGGGCAACGCCGACCTGCTCGCCACCCTCGGCGCCGAGCAGGCGCGGCGGCTCTACCACCTGACCCTCGAAGCGGTGGACCTGATCCGCCAACGCGCGCGCCAGTACGCCATCGACTGCGACCTGGTGGACCAGGGCGTGATCCTCGCCAACTGGTTCAACGACCCCTCGCGCCTGGAAAAGCCCCGGCGCCTGATGAAGGAAGCCTACGGCGTGGATTGGGAACCCATCGCCCCCGGCGCGCTCCGCGAACAGCTCAAGACCGAGCGCTACTTCGGCGGCCTGCTGGAACGCAACGCCTTCCACTTCCACCCGCTGAAATACGTGCGCGGCGTGGCCCGCGCCGCCGCCGGCCTGGGCGTGCGCATCCACGAAGGCTCGCCAGCCCTGGGCATCGAAAAACGCGACGGCCACTTCGTCGTGCGCACCGCCGGCGGCGAAGTGCACGCCGAACAGGTGGTGTTCTGCGGCGGCGGCTACGCCCGCGGCCTGTACCGGCCCATCGAACGCGCGGTGCTGCCCATCGCCACCTACGTCATCGCCACCGAGCCCCTGGGCGAGCACCTGCAGGACGCCATCGCCTGCCAGGCCGCGGTCTACGACACCCGCTTCGCCTTCGACTACTACCGCCCGCTGGCCGACGGCCGCATCCTCTGGGGCGGGCGCATCTCCATCCTCGACCGCGGCCCGGAGGCCATCGCCGCCCTGCTCAAGCGCGACCTGACGCTGGTTTATCCACAGCTGGCCGACGTAAAGGTGGACTACGCCTGGGGCGGCCTGATGAGCTACGGTCGCCACCAGATGGCGCAGATCGGCCAGGACGAAGCCGGCATCTGGCACGCCATCGGCTTCGGCGGCCACGGCATGGCGCCGACCACCGTGGCCGGCGAAGTGCTCGCCGACGCCATCAGCGGCGCCAGGGCGGTGCCGCCCGGCTTCGCCCGCTTCGGCCTGACCCACGCCTTCGGCCTCGCCGGCCTGCTCGCCGCCCAGGCCACCTACAGCGCCTACGAGGCCCGCGACGCCTTCGACAGCCGCCGTCTCAACGGCTAGGGCTGGTGCCCGGAGCGCTGCCGGTCTAAGGTCGATGCAAATTTCCAGATCGGAGCCCCCATGGCAATCAAGACCACCCCCAACCGCCAGCAGACGCACCTGGCCGTGCTGATCGACGCCGACAACGCCCCCGCCGCCATCGTCGAAGGCCTGTTCGAGGAAATCGCCAAGTACGGCGTGGCCAGCGTCAAGCGCATCTACGGCGACTGGACGCAGCCGCAACTGGGCAAGTGGAAGCAGGTGCTGCTCGACCACTCCATCCAGCCGATCCAGCAGTTCGCCTACACCAAGGGCAAGAACGCCACCGACAGCGCGCTGATCATCGACGCCATGGACCTGCTCTACACCCGCCGCTTCGACGGCTTCTGCCTGGTCTCCAGCGACAGCGACTTCACCCGCCTGGCCGCCCGCCTGCGCGAGGAAGGCCTGATGGTCTACGGCTTCGGCGAGAGCAAGACGCCCGACCCCTTCGTGCGCGCCTGCGACAAATTCATCTACACCGAAATCCTCCGCGCCGACCCGGTGACCCCGGCGGAGCCGGCCGAAACCGGCCAGCCCCAGGAACCCAAGGCCCCCGCCGCCAAGCCCAAGCCCCAGCGCGTGCCGCTGGACTTCATCGCCAAGGTGCTCGACGACATCGCCGACGACGAGGAAGACTGGGTGCAGCTCGGCGCCCTCGGCCAGAACATCAGCAAACTGCGCCCCGCCTTCGACCCACGGCTGTACGGCTTCAAGAAACTCAGCGACCTGATCAAGGGCCACCCCAAGCGCTTCGAACTCCAGGCCCGCGGCGGCAGCAACAGCGGCGGCAAGGACCTGTACGCGCGCAACGTGCGCAAGTGAGCCGCGTCAAAGGCCCGGGCCGGAGCGAGCCGGTATGCTAGGGCGGTCATCGAGGAGGAAAACCATGACCGCCCTACCCCGCAGCCTCTTCGCCGCCCTGCTGCTCGGCCTGGCCCTGAGCACCAGCGCCCAGGCCTCGACGCTGCGCTGCGGCACGCAACTGATCAACGAAGGCGACAAGATGGACGCGGTGCTGGAAAAGTGCGGCGCGCCGGCAAAACGCGAAGTGATAGGCCCCCTCCCACCCCGCCGCGGCCCGGATGGCAAATTCATCCCCGGCGGGCCGACCTTCGAAGTCTGGACCTATCCCCCACAGAACGGCGCCACCCGCGTACTGCGCTTCCGCGAAGGCATCCTGATGCTGATCGGCACCGAGTTCCGCTGAACCCCACTGCTTTTCGCTCTGTAGGAGCGAGCTTGCTCGCGAACCAGTCCTCAGCCCACACCATCAGCCTTGTGAACAAGCTGCTGCAGATGGTGTCGCGTGGGCTCCGCATAGTGCTCCGGCACCTCAACGGACAGCTCCAATCCCAACTCCTGCAGCACCTGGAACAGCTTGCCCCACTGCACGCGCGCCGAACCGCGCTCGACCTTGCCGAGGAAGTTCTCGCTCACGCCGATGCTACCGGCGGCATCATCCTGGCGCAGGTTCATGGCCTTTCGGCTGGCGCGCACCAGCAGGCCAAGGGCGGCGGGAGAGTCGATCTTGACGTTCATTGGGAAATCCTCACGTTCTTGAGGATTCATGGGTTGGACTAAGTAGATATTCGTTAATCCTCAAGCCCATGAGGATTTTCATAACTGAATAGGGAGAGACTACCGGGCCATTCCGACGCCTCAGTAGGAGTTCACTCTAAATGCGTCCTATATGCCATGTGCCTGCCATGGCTACGAGCGCTCCAAGCGACTCCGAACGGCCCCCTAGAAGGCCGTGGAGAGGGAAAGAAGCCCCGATATACTAGCGCCAAGGCATTGATGCTGATCGGCACTGAGTTCCACTAAGCCCATGCATGGGATGGAAGAGACCTTCCAACCAAAGCCCTCAACTGCAGTACATTGCGCAACGGAAGACACCGTGCAGACTGACAAACCAGAGGAAGGCCTTTCGCTTACTTTCCCAACGGTGCAGCACTCGACATACCTCTGAATCTGCTGCACACCCTCAATATTTATTTGCGGAGATATTGTTTTTGGATCGCCAAGTCTCAAGAAACAAGCTGCTCGCCCTCCGAGGCCTGGCCTATACGTTCGACATCCTGGCAATCGCCGGCGGCATGGCCTGCATCGATATACTGAAGCGGCCCTTCACGCTGAGTGTGGCCTGGATGCTGCTTTACTTTCCCCTGACGGAATGGCTGTTGAAGGGACGCACGCCAGGAAAGTGGTTGTTCCGACTTGTTGTCATAGGCCCGAACGGCGAGCCACCAACACTCATTCAAAGCCTGGTGCGTAATTTCTGTCGATTACTGGAAACCAACCCTTTCCTACTCGGCCCCCTGGTCGCCACAGTAATCTTCGTCTATTCCGCACGCTGTCAGCGTCTTGGCGACATGCTGGCTCGTACCTATGTGATTCCTCGTCGAGATCTTTTGGCCATCTCCGCAGAAATCAGGGCACAACCCGGGCAATAAGCGAACGAACGCCCCCTGTCACCGGGGCCCTCATTCGCGAGCAAGCTTACTCCTACACGCACATCGGAAATATCGCCGTATCCCGGCCAAGGGCCGCTCCCTATCCTGCACCGGTCACGGCTGAAGTCGTGATCGGGTTTGGCGACCCGGGTTCTGATGGGCGCGATGGCGCCAGATGGCGTCTGTGAAAACAGCGAACGTTTTTGCAGGCTCCCGCACGATTGCAGAAACTCTGCAATGCTTAACGGCGGATCGCGCGGGGAGACCTTCGGGTCTGCCGGGTCCTATCAGCCGGTTCGCCAACCCCGCGCGGTCTGCCACCTTCCGTTTGGCGACACCAGGTGGCAGCTCTTAGATAGCTGATAGGAGTCTCACCATGCATGACGAATACACCCCCACCTTCTTCACTCGCCACGGCCGCCCCCTGCGCACGGTGATGATCGACAACCAGCCTTGGTTCGCGTCCTACGACCTCGCCCGTCTCCTGGGCATCCGCCATCCCCACACCTTCCAGCACCGTGTTCTGCCCCACGAAACCCGGCGCATCCGTCTGCAATACGAAACCGGCAGCGAAGAAGCCGTGGACGTCCTCAGCGAAGCCGGGCTCTATAAGGCCCTAGTGCGTTTCGGCCACCCGGAGAGCCAGCATCTGGACACCTGGCTGACTCGGGAAGTTATTCCTCATCTGCGCGACCAGCACTCCTTAAGTAACGCTGCTCCAAAGCGAATAGTGATGAGTTGGCAGGCTCGGCAATTGGTTTTACTTGAATGGCAGGGAGAGCTTTGGGTAGCGCTGGAAGGCATACCTCAGACCATCAGAAATATAACCAATGAAAATCAATAGGTTATGAATCTTTATTGACAAACCAGAAAAACTTAAGCTAATTACAGTCAGAGCATGCAGGAGCAGTTAAAGGAAAACAAAAATGGATATACATGAACATTCTGCAAACTGCGAACTAGTGATTGGAATAGTTTCTCCCGTAGGAATTAATCTAGACGACGTCCACAACAGGATCGAATCACTATTCAAACAATTCAACTATAAAATCAATCTAATTCATCTTAGCAAGCTAGGAAATTCCTATGGTGATCCATTACGAGAAGGGGCGTCTGAACTTGAACGGCTAGATAATGGAATGAACAATGGGAAGTTACTAAGAGAGAAATACAACCGAGATGATTTTTACGCACTCTTAGCCATTGACGCCATATACAAACTTCGCGAAAAGGACGTAACATCCACCGCCCCTCTATTTCGAAATGTTCATTTAATAAGATCACTAAAAAATCCTGACGAAGTCGAAACACTACGAAATGTCTATGGGGATGGTTTTTTCTTGATCGGAGTCTCCTCTAGTATCGAAAACAGAAAGAGATATCTTGAGAACCTCAAGGGTATTCCTAAAGAAGAACTAGATCGACTTATAAGCAGAGATGATAAAGAGTCCGCAGATCATGGACAGAGGACTCGAGATGTTTTCCAAATGGCTGATGCTTTCGTCACTACCGATGACGCCGAGCGACTATCTGACCAGCTTTCTAGAATCCTAAATTTATTATTCTCAAACCCACTAACACCCCCAACTGCTGAAGAGTATGCCATGTTCATGGCATATGCGGCATCATTGCGATCTGCCGATTTATCCAGGCAAGTTGGAGCGGTAATTTCCAGTACATCCGGCGACATTGTCTCGACTGGAGCTAATGATGTGCCAAAATTTGGTGGTGGACTCTATTGGCCTGATGCAGAGGACAAAAGGGACTACAGGCTTGGAAAAGATTTCAATGAAGCTGAAAAGCAGAAAATTATAATTAAAATCATGAAAAAACTTCCTGGCAACGAAGAACTATCAGACGAAGAACTAATTGAAAATGGAAGACATGCGCTTAAAGATACAGGCCTTCTAGACATAACTGAATATGGCCGAGCAGTTCATGCTGAAATGGAGGCCATTTTGTCAGCTGGTCGGAATGGAGTTTCGGTAAAGGGCGCCACTCTGTATACTACGACCTATCCATGTCACAACTGTGCAAAACATATTGTTGCAGCAGGAATTTCAAGAGTTAAGTATGTAGAGCCCTATCCCAAAAGCTATGCAACCATGCTACATGACGACTCTATTGATGCTGAAAGCTCAAGCAAGGCAAACAAGGCGAAGCAGACAAAAGTTAAATTTGAACCTTTTGTCGGAATAGGCCCTAGAAAATTTGTAGATTTATTCTCCATGAACTTAAGTAGCGGAAGAAAGATCAAAAGAAAAGACAAGGGAAATGTCATAAGTTGGGCTAGACGCGACGCTGAACTTCGTGTTCCCATGAGGCCACTTTCGTACTTAGACGCCGAAATAATCCTCGTAAACGAACTAGCTAGTATCACCGAGATGGAAGCACAGGAGGCCAAATGAAAAGAGATGACTTTGACAAGGCAAAAAAAATCGCTGAGCAATGGCCTGCATGGAAACGCGACTATCAACTGACCAAAGCTCAAGTTTTAAACTCAGCTGAAGATCAGAAATTCAAAAAAGATGCAAAAGAAAAGAGCAGCTAATAAAATTTATATCTAAGAAAAAGGCCGGTCAATCGACCGGCCTTTCCCTTACCTCACGCCACCTCAGCTATTGCTGGGGAAAGCGAACTGCGCCGCCTCGTGGCTCTTGCGCTGCGGCCAGCGCTGGGTGATGGCCTTGCGCTTGGTGTAGAAGCGCACGCCGTCCGGGCCGTAGGCGTGGAGGTCGCCGAACAGGGAGCGCTTCCAGCCGCCGAAGCTGTGGTAGGCCACCGGGACCGGCAGCGGGACGTTGACGCCGACCATGCCCACTTCGATCTCGTCGCAGAACAGGCGGGCGGCTTCGCCGTCGCGGGTGAAGATGCAGGTGCCATTGCCGTATTCGTGGTCGTTGATCAGCTGCATGGCTTCTTCCAGGCTGTTCACGCGGACGATGCACAGGACCGGGCCGAAGATTTCTTCCTTGTAGATGGTCATTTCCGGGGTCACGCGGTCGAACAGGGTGCCGCCGAGGAAGAAGCCGTTCTCATGGCCGGCGACCTTGTAGCCGCGGCCGTCCACTACCAGCTCGGCACCTTGGGCCACGCCGGTGTCGATGTAGCCGGTGACCTTGTCGCGGGCAGCGCCGGTGACCAGCGGGCCCATGTCCAGGCCGCAGGAAGTGCCGGCGCCGATCTTCAGGCCCTTGATCTGCGGAACCAGCTTCTGCACCAGGGCGTCGGCGATCTGGTCGCCCACGCACACGGCTACCGAGATGGCCATGCAGCGCTCGCCGCAGGAGCCGTAGGCGGCGCCCATCAGCGCGCTGACGGCGTTGTCCAGGTCGGCGTCGGGCATCAGCACGGCGTGGTTCTTGGCGCCGCCCAGGGCCTGCACGCGCTTGCCGCGCTTGGTGCCTTCGCTGTAGATGTACTCGGCGATCGGGGTCGAGCCGACGAAGCTCAGGGCCTTCACTTCCGGGGCCTCGATCAGCGCGTCCACCGCGCCCTTGTCGCCGTGCACCACGTTCAGCACGCCTTTGGGCAGGCCGGCTTCGTGGAACAGTTCGGCGATCAGCAGGGTGGAGCTGGGGTCACGCTCGGACGGCTTGAGGATGAAGGTGTTGCCGCAGGCGATGGCCAGCGGGTACATCCACAGCGGCACCATGGCCGGGAAGTTGAACGGGGTAATGCCGGCGACCACGCCGATGGGCTGGAAGTCGCTCCAGGCGTCGATGTTCGGGCCAACGTTGCGGCTGTACTCGCCCTTGAGGATTTCCGGGGCGGCGGTGGCGTATTCGACGTTCTCGATGCCGCGCTTGAGTTCACCGGCGGCGTCTTCGATGGTCTTGCCGTGTTCTTCGCTGATCAGTTTGACGATGCGCTCTTCGTTGGCTTCAAGCAGTTGCTTGAAGCGGAACAGCACCTGGGCGCGCTTGGCCGGCGGGGTGTTGCGCCAGGCCGGGAAGGCGGCCTTGGCGGCGTCGATGGCCTGCTGCATGGTTTCGCGGTCGGCCAGCGGCACCTTGCGCACGGCCTCGCCGGTGGACGGGTTGAAGACGTCGGCGGTGCGGCCGGTGTCGGCGATCAGCTCGCCGCCGATCAGGTGCTTGATGATGGTCATCGTCTTGTCTCTTCTCGCTGAGTGGGGTTTGGAGGAGGAGCGTAAGAGCCCCTCTCCCTAACCCTCTCCCTGAAGGGAGAGGGGATTGTTCGGTGTGTTGGGTGGGCCGCGGAGGGCGCCGGGACGGCCAGGGTAAGCCCGGCCGAACCGGCATGCCTACGCGCGGGCCCGCGGGCTCAGTGTTGCTTGAGCTCGATCTCGATGAAGGCCACTTCGTGGTCGCACGGGTTGATCACGTTGTGCTCGGTGCCGATCTGGCGGGTGTAGCTCTGGCCCAGGACCAGCGGCGCGCGCCGCTCGCCTTCGGGGGTTTCCAGCAGCAGTTCGCCGTTGGTCACCGGGACCACCACGTACTCCATGCCGTGGCGGTGCCAGCCGGTCTCCGCTCCCGGGGCGAAGCGCCACTCGGTGACCAGGACCTTGTCGTTGTCGATCTGCACCGTCGGCACGGCCTTGGGACGCTCGCTCACTTACGCCACCCCGTTGAGGGCTTCGCCGACCGCGTCGAACAGGCGGTCGAGGTCTTCGGGCTTGGCGTTGAAGGTCGGCCCGAACTGCAGGGTGTCGCCGCCGAAGCGCACGTAGAAGCCTTCCTTCCACAGCTTCATGCTGGCTTCGAACGGGCGGACGATGGCGTCGCCGTCGCGGGCGGCGATCTGGATGGCGCCGGCCAGGCCGCAGTTGCGGATGTCGATGACGTTCTTCGTGCCCTTGAGGCCGTGCAGGGCTTTTTCGAAGTGCGGCGCCAGCTCGGCGGACTGCTGGATCAGGTTTTCCTTCTGCAGCAGGTCCAGCGCGGCGATGCCGGCGGCGCAGGCGACCGGGTGCGCGGAGTAGGTGTAGCCGTGGCCGAACTCCACCGCGTATTCCGGCAGGTTCTGGTTCATGAAGGTGTCGTAGATTTCGCTGCTGGCGATCACCGCGCCCATGGGCACGGCGCCGTTGGTGACCTGCTTGGCGACGTTCATGATGTCCGGGGTCACGCCGAAGTATTCGGCGCCGGTGGCCTTGCCCATGCGGCCGAAGGCGGTGATGACTTCGTCGAAGATCAGCAGGATGTTGTTGGCGTCGCAGATTTCCCGCAGGCGCTGCAGGTAGCCCTTCGGCGGCACGATCACGCCGGCGGAGCCGGACATCGGCTCGACGATCACCGCGGCGATGTTCGAGGCGTCGTGCAGCTCGATCAGCTTCAGCAGTTCGTTGGCCAGCTCGACGCCGCCGGTCTCGGCGGCGCCCCTGGTGAAGGCCATGCCCGGCTGCAGGGTGTGCGGCAGGTGGTCGACGTCCATCAGCGGGCCGAACATCTTGCGGTTGCCGCCGATGCCGCCCAGGGCGGTGCCGGCGACGTTCACGCCGTGGTAGCCACGGGCGCGGCCGATCAGCTTGGTCTTCTGCGCCTGGCCCTTGATGCGCCAGTAGGCGCGGGCCATCTTGATCGAGGTGTCGGCGCACTCGGAACCGGAGCCGGTGAAGAACACGTGGTCGAGGGTGCCGGGGGTCATCTGGGCGATCTTCTCGGCCAGTTGGAAGGACAGCGGGTGGCCGTACTGGAAGCCCGGGGAGTAGTCGAGGGTGCCGATCTGCTTGGCCACCGCGTCGGCGATTTCCTTGCGCGAGTGACCGGCGCCGCAGGTCCACAGGCCGGACAGGCTGTCGTAGATGCGCCGGCCCTTGTCGTCCACCAGCCAGCTGCCCTCGGCGGCCACGATGATGCGCGGGTCCTTGTGGAAGTTGCGGTTGGCGCTGAAGGGCATCCAGTGGGCCTTCAGGTTCAGGTCGGCGGCGGCCGACGGCGCTACGTTCACTTGCTGGTTCATGGAGCTCGTCCTCGACGACTGTCTTGTTGGGCGCGCAGGCCGCGTCACGCCTGCTGCGATGGCTCAAGATTGGGCCTGACTTAACGTGAGTTAAAGCCTATTCTTCTCACGTTCAGTTTCGATTCGGTAAAACAAAAATGGCGAAAACCCGCAGCCCGTCCCTGGGCCAGGTCAGCGACTTCGAAATCCGCCTGCTGCGCATCTTCAAGACCATAGTCGAGTGCGGCAGCTTTTCCGCCGCGGAAAGCACCCTGGGCATCAGCCGCTCGGCCATCAGCCTGCACATGGGCGACCTGGAGAAGCGCCTGGGCATGCGCCTGTGCCAGCGCGGCCGCGCCGGCTTCGCGCTGACCGACGAAGGCCGCGAGGTGTACCGCGCCACCCAGTCGCTGCTGGCGGCGCTGGAGGGCTTCCGCGCCGAGGTCAACGAGCTGCACCAGCACCTGCGCGGCGAGCTGAACATCGGCATCATCAACAACCTGGTGACCCTGCCGCAGATGCGCATCACCCACGCCCTGCGCGCGCTCAAGGCGAGCGGCCCGGGAGTGCGCATCAACATCGGCATGACTACGCCCAACGAGATCGAGCTGGGCGTGCTCGACGGCCGCCTGCATATAGGCGTGGTGCCGCTCATCAGCCCGCTGTCGGGGCTGGAGTACTCGCCGCTGTACGACGAACGGTCGCTGCTGTTCTGCAGCCGCGAGCACCCGCTGTTCGAGCGCGAGGACGCGGGCATCACGGTGGCGGAGATCCACGCCTGCGACGCGGTGGCGCCCAGCTACCGCATCCCCGCCGAGGCCCAGGAGCGCCACCAGGAGCTGAACGCCAGCGCCAACGCCTCGGACCGCGAGGGCATGGCCTTCCTGATCCTCACCGGCAGCTACATCGGCTACCTGCCCGACCACTACGCCGCCGACTGGGTGGCCCAGGGCCGCATGCGCGCGCTGCGCCCGGAGCGCTTCCACTACGACATCCCGCTGACGGTGGTGACGCGCAAGGGACGGCGGCCGAACCTGGTGCTGGAGCGGTTCCTGGAGGCGGTGGCGGAGAGCCGGTAGACCTGGCAACGTACGAAACGGCCTAGCCACGACAGGCAGGTCCTAGGTATTTTTTGTCAACTGAATTCGGTTGACATCAGATCCCCGCCTCCCTAGCATCCTTTTTACGACTCAACCCCGTACGCAGCGATTCAGTTCGCTGGCCGTTGGGGTGAAGAAACCGGCCAACTGGCCGGTTTTTTCGTTTCTAGGGATTGGAAATTCGTGAGAACAGCCTTCTTCGTCGACGGCTATAACCTCTTCTATGGCCTGCTTGCCGGCACCGCATTCAAGTGGCTCGACCTTCCTGGTCTGCTCGAGCATGTACTGCGAGTACAGGATCCCGTTGCCCGGATGGTGGCGGTCAATTACTTCACCGCAGGGGTGAAGCCGGACCTGGCATCACGCGGCGTCCTTTCCAAGCAGGCGCAGGACACCTACATCCGTGCCCTGAAAGTCCGTGGTGTGGAGGTCTTCGTCGGGCGGCACCGCCTGGAGCCCGGGCGAGCGCCACGGTTCATCGACAGAAAAACACCCGCGTCCCGGGCGGACCTGGTCGATATCTGGCAATTGGAAGAAAAGGAAACCGACGTCCATCTGGCCATCAGCATGTACCGCCTGGCGGCGCGGCAGACCAGTTCCGCAGCAGAAGAGCGAATCGAGCAGATAGTTCTGGTGTCGGCCGATACGGACATGACGCCGGCCCTGCGGGCCTTACGGGAGGATTTTCCGCAATTGCGGATAGGCGTGATCCTTCCTCACCGCGAAGGCATCAAGCGTGAGCCCCCTGGATCGCTCCTTGAGTATGCGCACTGGACGCGTCGCACCATCACGACCGAAGAATTGCGAGCGCACCAATTTCCTCCCCGGGTGCCAACGCGTAAGCGCCCGGCCTGCAAACCGGATTACTGGTAACCCAAGCGCATACCACATCACCCCATACGTTTTATCTTCCCTGCCACGCAAAAACCTATACCCCCTCCCCGTCGCCCCGCGCGGCCCGTGGCTCGCGGGCCCACAGCTTTTCCCTAGCCTGCGACTACAAAAATCATAATTTCGCTAATGCCCGGGTCTGAACAGAATGCGGCCAACACGCGGTGGACAGTCGCGACCGCAGAACAACAACGATCAGAGTCCGAGGAGTCACCCCATGGCCGATCCGAACCAGACCGCCTTCGGCAAGCCCGCCGGCAAATCGCTCGATGGCATTGAAACCGACACCCTCGTGGTGGGCGCCGGGCAGGCCGGCGTGGCCATGAGCGAGCACCTGACCGCCCAGGGCGTGCCGCACATCGTGCTGGAGAAGAGCCGCATCGCCGAAGCCTGGCGCACCGGCCGCTGGGATTCGCTGGTGGCCAACGGCCCGGCCTGGCACGACCGCTTCCCGAACATGGAATTCCCCGTCGGCCCCGACGAGTTCCCGCACAAGGAGCAGGTGGCGGACTACTTCGTCGCCTACGCCAAGCAGTTCAACGCGCCCATCCGCACCGGCGTGGAAGTGAAGAAGGTGACCCGCAACGAAGGCCGCCCCGGCTTCACCGTGGAAACCTCCGAAGGCACCCTTCAAGCCCTGCGCATCGTCTCCGCCACCGGCCCGTTCCAGCGCCCGGTGATCCCGGCCATCGCGCCGAAGGACGAGCGCATCCAGCAGATCCACTCGGCCCAGTACTACAACCCGCAGCAGCTGCCCGAAGGCGCCGTGCTGGTGGTGGGTGCCGGCTCCTCCGGCGTGCAGATCGCCGACGAGCTGAACCGCGCCGGCAAGCGGGTGTTCCTCTCGGTAGGCGCCCATGACCGCCCGCCGCGCTCCTACCGCAACCGCGACTTCGTCTGGTGGCTGGGCGTGCTCGGCCTGTGGGACGCCGAGGAAGTGCAGCCCGGCCGCGAGCACGTGACCATCGCCGTGAGCGGCGCCCGTGGCGGCGAGACCATCGACTTCCGCCGCCTGGCCAACGAGGGCATCACCCTGGTCGGCCTGACCAAGGCCTTTGCCGACGGCAAGGTGAGCTTCCAGGAAGACCTGGTGAAGAACCTGCAGGCCGGCGACCAGAACTACCTCGACCTGCTCGACGCCGCCGACGCCTACATCGAACGCAACGGCCTGGACCTGCCGGAAGAACCCGAAGCGCGCCGCGTCTACCCGGACGCCGAGTGCATCCGCAACCCGATCCTGGAGCTGGACCTGGCCGCCGCCGGCATCACCTCGATCATCTGGGCCACCGGCTACGCCGTGGACTTCGACTGGCTGCAGGTGGACGCCTTCGACGACAAGGGCAAGCCCAAGCACCAGCGCGGCGTGTCGCGCGAGCCGGGCGTGTACTTCGTCGGCCTGCCGTGGCTGTCGCGCCGGGGCTCGTCGTTCATCTGGGGCGTGTGGCACGACGCCAAGCACATCGCCGGGCACATCGCCACGCAACGCAAATACGTCGAATACCAGGACGCCTCGCAGCGCGAGGCCTCCGCCGAATCGCAAGCCAAAAAAGCCGCTTCCTGGGAGTAAGTGATGCCTACCCACACCCGCATCCGCATGTTCAACACCAAGGACACCTACCCGAACCAGTCCCTGGACAACGACCTCTGCCAGGCCGTGCGCGCCGGCAACACCGTATACGTGCGCGGCCAGGTCGGCACCGACTTCAACGGCAACCTGGTGGGCCTGGGCGACCCGGCGGCCCAGGCCGAGCAGGCGATGAAGAACGTCAAGCAGCTGCTGGAAGAAGCCGGCAGCGACCTGTCGCACATCGTCAAGACCACCACCTACATCATCGACCCGCGCTACCGCGAGCCGGTCTACCAGGTGGTCGGCAAGTGGCTCAAGGGCGTGTTCCCGATCTCCACCGGCCTGGTGGTCTCGGCCCTGGGCCAGCCGCAGTGGCTGATGGAGATCGACGTGATCGCGGTGATTCCGGACGACTGGGAACAATAAGGAGCGGCCCATGACCTTCTCCATCGTCGGCCGTTGCGCCGAAACCGGCCAGCTGGGCATCGCCATCAGCTCGTCGAGCATCGCCGTCGGCGCGCGCTGCCCCTGGGTGCGCGCCGGCGTCGGCGCGGTGGCCACGCAGAACGTGACTCTGCCGGCCCTGGGCCCGCAGATCCTCGACCGCCTGGAAGCGGGCCTGGCGCCGGCCGCCGCGCTGGACCAGGCGCTGTCCAGCAACGGCTACAGCGAGTACCGCCAGGTGACGGTCATCAACCAGCACGGCCAGGTGGCGCTGTTCACCGGTAGCGAGGCGCTGGGCGTGAACCACGCAGTGGCCGGCGAAAACTGCGTGGCGGCGGGCAACCTGCTGTCGTCCACCGCGGTGATCGAAGCCATGACCAGGGCCTTCGAGGCCGCCGACGGCTGCCTGGCCGAACGCCTGCTGGCGGCGATGCAGGCGGCAATGGCCGCCGGCGGCGAAGCCGGGCCGGTGCATTCGGCGGCGCTGAAGGTGGTGGGCGACCTGGTCTGGCCGATGGTGGACCTGCGCGTGGACTGGGCCGACGAGGCGCCGATCGACGAACTGGAAAAACTCTGGGTAGCCTACAAGCCGCAGATGCAGGACTACATCACCCGCGCGCTGGACCCGACCAAGGCGCCGAGCTACGGCGTGCCCGGCGACGAGTAAGCGCATCGACGCCAATCGATGGGTTACGCCGCTTCGCGGCTAACCCATCCTACGGAGACATTGCATGCTTTCCAGCCGTGACATCCTCGCCAGGCTGATCGCCTTCGACACCGTCAGCCGCAATTCCAACCTGGCGCTGATCAAGTACATCCAGGACTACCTCGCCGGCCTGGGCGTGGAGGCCGAGCTGTTCTTCGACGAGGCCGGCGGCAAGGCCAACCTGTTCGCCACCCTCGGCCCGCGCGACCGCGGCGGCGTGTGCCTGTCCGGGCATACCGACGTGGTGCCGGTGGACGGCCAGAACTGGAGCGTCCCGCCCTTCGAGCTGACCGAGAACGACGGCCGCCTGTACGGCCGCGGCACGGCCGACATGAAGGGCTACATCGCCTGCGTGCTGGCCGCCGTGCCGGCCTTCCTCGCCCAGCCTTTGCGCGTGCCGCTGCACCTGGCCTTCTCCTACGACGAGGAAGTCGGCTGCCTGGGCGTGCGTTCGCTGCTGGCGGACCTGGAACGCCGCGAGCACAAGCCGATCGCCTGCATCATCGGCGAGCCCACCGAGCTCAAGCCGGTGCTCGGGCACAAGGGCAAGCTGGCCATGCGCTGCCAGGTGCACGGCGCAGCCTGCCACTCGGCCTACGCCCCGCAGGGGGTGAACGCCATCGAATACGCGGCGAAGCTGATCAACCACCTGGGCGAGATCGGCACCCGCCTGGCCGCGCCGGAACGCCACGACCCGCGCTTCGACCCGCCCTACTCCACGGTGCAGACCGGGGTGATCGGCGGCGGCCGCGCGCTGAACATAGTCCCGGCCGAATGCCAGTTCGACTTCGAGGTCCGCGCCCTGCCCAGCGACGACCCGCAGCAGGTCGCCGAGCAACTGCGTGACTACGCCGAAACCGAGCTGCTGCCGAAGATGCGCTCGGTGAAGGCGGAGGCGGACATCCGCTTCAGCGAGCTGTCGGCCTACCCGGCGCTGGCTACCGATCCGCAGAGCGAGGTGGCGCAGCTGCTGGCGCGGCTCAGTGGCTCGGATGAGTTTTCCACGGTGGCCTTTGGTACCGAGGGCGGGTTGTTCGACCAGGCGGGCATTCCGACCGTGGTGTGCGGGCCGGGGAGCATGGATCAGGGGCACAAGCCGGATGAGTTTGTCAGTGTGGAGCAGTTGGCGGCTTGTGATGGGATGTTGGGGCGGTTAGTGGAGTGGATGAAGGCTTGATTGGTGTCTTGCTGGGTGGGTTGGTGCGCGGGTTTGAGAGCGCCCTCTCCCTAACCCTCTCCCTGAAGGGAGAGGGGACCGTTGGGCAGACGCGGATGTATAGGAGTTAGCCGGCAACGCCGAAAGTCTCAGGCTGAGACCATGCCACCTCTCGGCACGGACAGGCCCCCTCTCTCTCAAGGAAGAGGAGCCGTTGGGCAGGGCAGGGTGTTCTGGAGTTAGCCGGCAACGCCGAAGGTTTCCGGCTGAAACCATTCCTCTTCTCGGCACGGACTAGCCCCCTCTCCCTTCAGGGCGGGGCGCGCAGCCGAGGGCTGGGGAGAGGGGCTCTTCAGGGCATGCACCGCACCCCCGGTTGGCCTCGTTCGCGAGCAAGCTCGCTCCTACGAAAAGCCAGTCAGCCGATCAGCTTCCGTGCTGCCTGGGTGTGCGCAGCGATCAGGCCCTTCAGGTCCAGGCCCTCCACCTCGCCATCCACCACCCGCCAACTCCCCCCGACCATCACCCTGTCCGCCCTGTCCGCCCCACACAGCAACAGCGCCGAAATCGGATCATGGCTCCCGGAAAACCGCAGCTCATCCAGCTTGAACAACGCCAGGTCCGCCTGCTTGCCCGGCGCCAGCTCGCCGATGTCGCTGCGGCCCAGCAGCTTCGCCGACCCTTTGGTAGCCCAACCCAACGCCCGCTCCGGGGTGATCTCTTCCGCACCGTAGCACAGGCGCTGGATGTACAGGGCCTGGCGCGCTTCGAGGATCATGTTCGAGGCATCGTTGGAGGCCGAGCCGTCCACGCCGATGCCCACCGGCGCGCCGGCGGCTTCCAGCGCCACGGTGGGGCAGATGCCCGAGGCCAGGCGCATGTTCGAGCTGGGGCAGTGGCAGATGCCGGTGCCGGCTTCGCCCAGGCGCTTTATTTCCTCGTCGTTGAAGTGGATGCCGTGGGCCAGCCAGGTGCGCGGGCCGAGCCAGCCGACGCTGTCGAGGTAGTCCACGGTGCGCTGGCCGAAGCGCTGCAGGCAGAAGTCTTCTTCGTCGAGGGTCTCGGCCAGGTGGGTGTGCAGACGCACGTCGTGGTGCTCGGCCAGCTCGGCGCTGGCGCGCATGATTTCCGGGGTCACCGAGAACGGCGAGCAGGGCGCCAGAGCGATCTGCACCTGGGCGCCGTCGCCGCGCTGGTGGTAGTCGCGGATCAGCCGTTCGCTGTCGGCGAGGATGTCCTCGGCGCGCTGCACCGTCTGCTGCGGCGGCAAACCGCCATCGGCCTCGCCCAGGCTCATGGAGCCGCGGGTGAGCATGGCGCGCATGCCCAGTTCGGCGACCACCCCGGCCTGCACGTCGATGGCTTGTTCCAGGCCGTCGGGGAACAGGTAGTGGTGGTCCGCCGCGGTGGTGCAGCCGGACAGCAGCAGTTCGGCCAGGGCCACCTTGGTGGCCAGCGCCAGCTGCTCCGGGGTCAGCCGCGCCCACACCGGGTAGAGGGTCTTCAGCCAGGGGAACAGCGGCTGGTTGACCACCGGCGCCCAGGCGCGGGTGAGGGTCTGGTAGAAGTGGTGGTGGGTGTTGATCAGGCCGGGCAGCAGCACGTGCTGGCTAGCGTCGAACACCTGCTCGCAGGGCTGCGAGGGTTGCTGGCCAAGGGCGAGCAGTTCGACGATGCGGCCGTCCTGCACGACCAGGCCGCCACGGGCGTCGAGGCCGTTGGCGGTGAAGATGGCGAGGGGATTGCGCAGCCACAGGCGGGGGGATGACATGGGTGAATCCTCCGGGTTGCGGAGCCGCCGCCCGAGGCGAGCCGGCTCCCGGTTGTACGGGAAGCCAGCTCAGTGTTCACCCTGTCTGCTGATCCAGGTGCGCCTTGACCCGCAGGTCAGGCGTCGGCGCATGGTAACGCCGCCGCCGGCATCCGTCACCAGTCGATCGTCGTCCCCTGGTAGTCCAGGTAATGCTGGCCGCCGCGCCCGGCGTAGGCCTCGACCTGGTCGATGAGCCCGGCGGCGCTGGTTTCCACGTCCAGCGGCGCGGCCTCGCCGCCCATGTCGGTGCGTACCCAGCCGGGGTGCAGGTTGAGCACCGTCAGGCCGGTTTCGCCCAGCCCGGCGACCAGGCTGCGGGTCAGCGAGTTCAGCGCCGCCTTGCTCGCCCGGTACAGGCCCATGCCGCCGGATTCGTTGCCGGCCACGCTGCCCAGTTCCGAGGTCATGAAGGCCAGCACTCCGCGCTGCGGCTCCAGCAGCGGCAGCAGGCGCTCGGCCAGGCGCAGCGGGGCCACGGCGTTGACCATGAACAGCTCGCCCACCTCGGCCAGGCTGGCGTCCAGCGCCGACTGGTGCGGCGGGCCGTAGATGCCGGCGTTGATGTAGACCAGGTCGAAGCGCTGCCCGGCCAGGGCCGCTGCAAGGCGGTCCTGGGAGGCCGCGTCGTCCAGCACCAGGGACTCGACGCGCACCGGCAGGCTGTCCAGCACACCGGCGTTGGCGGCGTCGCGCACGGTGGCGGTGACCTCCCAGCCGCGCGCCAGCAGCTGGTTCACCAGGCCCAGGCCGAGGCCGCGGGAGGCGCCGATGATCAGGGCGGAATTGGCAGTGCTCATGGGGCTCTCCCCTCGGGATGGAAAAGCCCCAGCATACCCGCTCAATCCTCGCCGCGCAGGCGGTCCAGGCGCAGGCGGTCGCGCTCGTCGGTGAGCCGCCAGGCCGACAGGTACACGGCGCCCAGGGCCGCGGCGAAGCCGGCGCCGACCAGCAGGAACATCAGCAGGATCTGGTAGCGCGCGGCGTCCAGCGGGTCCATGCCGGCGAGGATCTGCCCGGTCATGATCCCCGGCAGGGTGATGATGCCGGCGGCGGCCATCTGGTTCAGGGTGGGGATCAAGCCGGTGTAGAGCGCGCGGCGCAGCACCCCGCCAAGCGCGGTATAGCGGTCGGCGCCCAGGGCCAGGCGCGCCTCGATGGCGGCGCGCTCGCGGGTGACGCTGGCGAACACCTGGTTCAGCGCCAGGCTGGCGGCGTTCATCGCCGTGCCGAGGATGATGCCCACCAGCGGGATGGCGTGCCGCGCGTCGTACCACGGCTGCGGCCGCAGGCTGCCGGCCAGGGCGAAGAGGGCGATGCCCAGGGTGGCGATGCCGACGCTGCTGCCGCCGATGCCCAGGTGCCAGAAGCCGGCCAGCCGGCGACGTTGTCGCGAACCAACCTCGAAGCTGGCCGCGGCGAGCATCGCCAGCACCACCCCGGCGGTCAGCCAGGGCGAGGACAGGGCGAACACCTGGCGCAGGAACAGCCCCACCAGCACCAGTTGCACCACCAGGCGCACGGCGCAGACCAGCAGGGTGCGCTGCAGGCCCAGGCGCAGCGCCCAGGACAGCCCGGCGGCGGCCACTATCAGCAGCGCCGCCAGGGCCAGTTCCGGCAGGCCGAGCGGCAGCGGCGTCATGGCTGCACCTCGCCCAGGCCATGTTCGTCGAGCTGCAGGTGGACATCCGCCAGGCGCCGCGCCTGCCCGGCATCGTGGCTGACCACCAGCAGGCCCAGGCCTTCGGCCTTCAGTGCCTGCAGCAGTTGCTCGACACCCTCGCGGCTGGCCGCGTCCAGCGCCGCCGTGGGTTCGTCCAGCAGCAGGAAGCGCGGTCGCTGCACCACCGCGCGCAGCAGGGCCAGGCGCTGGCGCTCGCCTGTGGACAACTGCGCCACCCGCGCCTGCAGCAGCGCCGGGTCGAGACGCACCCGCGGCAGCAGCGCCCGCGCGGCGTCGAGGTCGGCGAAGTGCGCGGCGACGCCCTCCTCCCACCAGCCGGATTCCGCCGCCACATAGGTGACCAGCCGCCGCCAGGCGCTGGCCGGCATACGCTCGCGCGCCACCCCGGCCAGGCTGACCTGGCCCTGGTTGGGGTCGAGGTCGGCGAGCATGCGCAGCAACAGGCTCTTGCCGATGCCCGAGGGGCCGCTGAGCACGCTGCAGCGGCCAGGCGCCAGGTCAAGGTCGAACGGCCCGCTCAGCGCCCCGCGCAAGCCGCAGGCCCGCAGAGGCCCAAAGGGAATATCCAAAAGGCTCATGAACTCGCTTCGTCAACGCCAAGTCGCCGAGCATAACGTAGGGCGTATAACCGTTCGCGGTTATCCGCCGCTTCACCCATCTCCCCGCCCCCCATAAGCCCAACCCAGGCGACCCGAAAACGACGAGGCCCAGCAAATGCCGGGCCTCGCGAATAAAACGCCCCGGAGCAACCCCGGGGCCAGGGCACGCGCCCCTATCAGTCGGTAGTGATCTTCGAATGCGTCCGGGTGTCCTTCATGGTCACGTAGACCAGCAGCGAGCAGGCGATGCAGCCGGTGACGTACCAGTAGAAGCCGCTCTCCATGCCGATGCTCTTGAACCACAGCGCCACGTACTCGGCGGTGCCGCCGAAGATGGACACGGTCAGCGCGTAGGGCAGGCCCACGCCCAGGGCGCGGATCTCGGTGGGGAACAGCTCGGCCTTCACCACGGCGTTGATCGAGGTGTAGCCGCTGACGATCACCAGCGCCGCCATGATCAGGAAGAACGCGCCCCACCAGGTGTCGATGCTGTGCAGGGTGCTGAGGATCGGGTAGGTGAAGACGGTGCCCAGCACGCCGAAGGCGATCAGGATGGGGCGCCGGCCGATCTTGTCCGACAGCGCGCCGACGATGGGCTGCAGCAGCATGAACAGGAACAGGGTGGCGGCCGAGATCATGGTCGAGTCGGTCTTGCTCATGCCCACGGTGTTTACCAGGTACTTCTGCATGTACGTGGTGTAGGTGTAGAAGGCCAGGGTGCCGCCCATGGTCAGGCCGACCACGGTGAGGACTTCCTTGGGATGGCGCAGCAGGGTGCGCATCAGGCTTTCCTTGGGCTCTTCCTTCTTCTTCGCGAAGGACTCGGTCTCTTCCATGCCGCGGCGCAGGAACATGGCGGTCACCGCGCACAGCGCGCCGATGAAGAAGGGCACGCGCCAGCCCCAGCTTTCCAACTGCTCCACGGTCAGGGTCTGCTGCAGCACGATCAGCACCGCCAGGGCGATGAGCTGGCCGGAGATCAGCGTCACGTACTGGAAGCTGGAGAAGAAGCCGCGTTGTTCCTTGTTGGCCATCTCGCTGAGGTAGGTGGCCGAGGTGCCGTACTCGCCGCCGACCGACAGGCCCTGCAGCAGGCGCGCGAGCACCAGCAGGATGGGCGCGCCGACGCCGATGGTCTCGTAGCTGGGGGTCAGGGCGATGATCAGCGAGCCGAAGCACATCAGCAGCACCGAGGCCAGCAGCGCGGCCTTGCGGCCCTTGCGGTCGGCGTAGATGCCCATCAGCCAGCCGCCGATCGGGCGCATCAGGAAGCCCACGGCGAAGATCGCGGCGGTGTTGAGCAGCTGGGCGGTCATGTCGCCCTGGGGGAAGAAGGCCTTGGCGAAATACAGGGAGAAGGCGGCGTAGACGTACCAGTCGTACCACTCCACCAGGTTGCCCACCGAGCCGCTGAAGATCGACTTGATGCGCTGGGAGGTCGTACGGGGCGCGGCAGAAGCGGAGACGGCGCTTGCGCTATCCATGGGTAATCCTCTTGTCGTTGTTGTCGTCGGGTGCGCGGACCACGAAACCGGCACCGGCGCGCCACGAGGTGCGGCGCAGTGTGGAGGGCGATAGCAGGCAACGTGCCAAGGGCGCAAAGCCGCGTGGGGCAAGGGATTACGGGGTTTTCGTACGGTGTGGGCAGGCGGTTGGATGCCGATGGGCGGGGGTGGGTGAGCGGAAATCCGCTTATTTGGAGTGGCTTTTCGTTGGGGCGAGATGGCTCGCGAATGGTGGTCTGCCGGGGCTTCGGTGTTTGTCCTGAAGAGCGCCCTCTCCCTAACCCTCTCCCTGAAGGGAGAGGGGACCGTTCGGCGTGCGCTGATGTTTCGGCGTTAGCCGGCTACTCCGCGGGCATCAGGATGAAACCACACCTCCTCTCGGCACGGACAAACCCCCTCTCCCTTCAGGGAGAGGGCTGGGGAGAGGGTTGCGGAGTCAAACCAAAACACCGAGGCCGCCTGGAAACGCCGTTCGCGAGCAAGCTCGCTCCTACAGGAAGCGCAGACCGCAGCGGCTCAACGCTGCTTGAACAACTCCCCCGGCGTAAAGCCGAACAACCCCTTGAACGCAGCTATGTAAGCCGAAGTGGAGTCATAGCCACAATCCAGCGCCGCAGCGGTCACGCTGGCACCATCCTCCAGCACACCCAGCGAACCCAGCAGCCGCTGGCGCTGGCGCCAGAGGCGGAAGCTCATGCCGGTCTCGCGCTGGAACAGGCGCGAGAGGGTTTTTTCCGAGGTGCCCAGGCGTTGCGCCCAGTCGCCCAGGGTGAGGCTGGTGCTGGGTTGTTCGATCAGCGCCTGGCACAGCTGCAGCAGCCGCGGCTCCTGGGGCATGGGCAGGGAGAAGGCGACTTCCGGCAGGGTACGCAGCTGGTCCAGCAGCACGTTCACCAGGCGCTGCTCGGGGCTGTCGCCCTGTGGATAATCCACCGGCAGCTCGCAGAAGCTCTTGATCAGCTCGCGGGCCAGCGGCGTCACCTCCAGCACCCGGCAGCGCGGCTCCGCCCAGGCGCAGGCCTCGGCGCTCAGGTACAGGCTGCGCATCTCCGCGCGGCCGGAGGTGACCACCTCGTGCTCCAGGTACGCCGGTATCCAGATGGCCCGCTGCGGCGGGGCGAAGAAGCTGCCCTCGGCGGTGTGCACGCCGAGCACCCCGCTGATGGCGTAGGACAGTTGCACCCAGGCGTGGTGGTGGCGGCCGGTCCAGGAACCGGCGCGCAGGCTTTCGGCGCGCGCGTAGACCGGCCGCGGCAGGTCGTCGAGCGTGGGAATCGCGCGTTGCAGATGGGGGTGCTGTCCGTTCATCGCTATGCTTTGGCTTTGTATCGCTAGTCGACAGAGTCTGGCAGGGCTACCCTGCCGCCTCAAGCCGTCAACGGAGCCCGCCCATGCTGAATTTCTCCGCCCAGGAATATCCCTACGCTTCGCAACGCTCGCTGGTGTATGCCCGGCGCGGCATGGTGGCCACCTCGCAGCCGCTGGCGGCGCAGGTCGGGCTGGACATGCTCAAGCGCGGCGGCAACGCGGTGGACGCCGCGGTGGCCACGGCGGCGGCGCTGACGGTGGTGGAGCCCACCGGCTGCGGCATCGGCGGCGACGCCTTCGCCCTGGTGTGGGTCAAGGACAAGCTGCACGGCCTGGACGCCGCCGGCTACGCGCCCGGGGCGCTGGACATCGGCACGCTGCGCGGCGCCGGCCACACGCGCATGCCGCTGTATGGCTGGACGCCGGTGACAGTGCCGGGCTGCCCGGCGGCCTGGGCCGAGCTGTCGGCGCGCTTCGGCCGGCTGAGCTTCGCCGAACTGCTGGCCCCGGCCATCGAGCTGGCCGAGCAGGGCTTTCCGGTCTCGCCGGTGATCGCCGGCCTCTGGCAGAGCGGCCTGGACAAGTTCCGCGGGGTGCGCGACGCGCATCCGGAACTGGCGGCCTGGTTCGACGAATTCCTCATCGACGGCCGCGCCCCGCGCGCCGGGGAAATCTTCCGCAACCCCGGCCAGGCGCAGACCTTGCGCGAACTGGCGCAAAGCCGCTGCGAGAGCTTCTACCGCGGCGCCCTGGCCCAGCGCATCGCCGCCCACGCCCGGGCCAGCGGCGGCTACCTGGACGAGGCCGACCTGGCCGGCTACCGCGCCCAGTGGGTCGAGCCCATTGCACTGAACTACCGCGGCTACGACGTCTGGGAAATCCCCCCGGCCGGCCAGGGCCTGGTGGCGCTGATGGCCTTGAACATCCTCAAGGGCTTCGAATTCGGCGAGCGCGACAGCCCGGACACCTGGCACCGCCAGCTAGAGGCCATGAAGCTGGCCTACGCCGACGGCCGCGCCTACATCGGCCAGCCGGACGCCATGCGCTTCAGCGTCGCCGACCTGCTCAGCGACGACTACGCCGCCAGCCGCCGTGCGCTGATCGGCGAGCGCGCCCTGGAACCGCACCCGGGCAAGCCGCGCGCCGGCGGCACCGTGTACCTCGCCACGGCCGACGGCGAGGGCAACCTGGTGTCGTTCATCCAGAGCAACTACCACGGCTTCGGCTCCGGCGTGGTGGTGCCCGGCACCGGCATCGCCCTGCAGAACCGCGGCGCCGAGTTCAGCCTCGACGCCGCGCACGTCAACGCCCTGGCCCCGGGCAAGAAGACCTTCCACACCATCATCCCCGGCTTCCTCAGCAAGGGCGGCGTGCCCCTGGGGCCGTTCGGCGTGATGGGCGCCTACATGCAGCCCCAGGGCCACGTGCAGATGGTGATGAACCTGGTGGACTTCGGCCTCAACCCCCAGGCCGCGCTGGACGCCCCGCGCTGGCAGTGGCTGGGCGACAAGCGCATCGGCATCGAGCACGGCGCGCCGCGCAGCCTGGCGGCGGTGCTCACCCGCCGCGGCCACCACGTGGAAGTGGCCCACGACCTGAGCAGCTACGGGCGTGGCCAGATCATCCTGCGCGCCCCGCGCAGCGGCGTGCTCTGCGGCGGCACCGAGCCGCGCACCGACGGGCAGATCGCCGCCTGGTGAGACCGCCGCCGGGCCGGCGGAGGTGCTTGCGCGGCGCGGCTCTGGCATCATCCGCGCCCGGAAAGGCCGCGGCCGCCCGCAAGGTGGCCGCCGGGGCGCTTGTGTAGATTCTTCACAGCAAATTTGTATACATATTTTGAATTGATTCCATTCAACTCAAAGCAAATATGTATTCAATAGCCCTGCCCATGCTCGCCAAAATGGCGCTTCGGCACGCTGCGCTGCCCTGTGCGAAGGCACGACCTGTCCCGGGAGTCAGGTTTTTGCCCGATCCCAGGCCTTCGCCGGCCGCGACGCAGGCCCATGAAAAAGCATGGCTTTTCCCAAAACACAGAAGAAAACCCGGCCCGCGCCCGGCGTTGGCCCCGATCTTGCCTCGGCAGGCCAAGCCTGACCGAGTGGACAGGTTCAGAATTCCAACTAGATCGCAGCACTTCAAAACCTAGGAGCACCACATGACTCGCACCCTCGCATCCCTGCTGCTCGCCGGCGGGCTGCTGGCTACCGGCCAGGCCATGGCCGGCGGCGAAGACCTCACCCCCGCGCCGGCCAGCAACGACGGCCCGCTGATCTGGCACAACGAAAGCCTGACCTACCTGTGGGGCAAGAACTTCAAGGTCAACCCGCCGATCCAGCAGACCTTCACCTTCGAGAGCGCGAGCGCCTGGACCTGGGGCGACATCTGGTTCTTCGTCGACCAGATCAACTACAACGGCAAGGAAGACAGCCAGAACGGCAAGAACACCTACTACGGCGAGTTCAGCCCGCGCCTGTCGTTCGGCAAGATCACCGGCGCCGACCTGTCGCTGGGCCCGATCAAGGACGTGCTGCTGGCCACCACCTACGAATTCGGCGAAGGCGACACCGAGGCCTACCTGATCGGCCCGGGCTTCGACCTGGCCCTGCCCGGCTTCGACTACTTCCAGCTGAACTTCTACTACCGCAAGCCCGACGGCAACCGCGTACCCTCCGGCGCCTGGCAGATCACACCGGCCTGGGCCGTGACCATCCCGGTGGGCAACTCCGACATCCTCTTCGACGGCTTCATGGACTGGGTGGTCAACAACAAGAGCGCCAGCGCCAGCGAACGCGGCCAGAGCGACTACCACGCCAACCTGCACTTCAACCCGCAGATCAAGTACGACCTGGGCAAGGCCATGGGCTACGAGGCCAAGCACCTGTACGTGGGCGTGGAGTACGACTACTGGTCCGATAAGTACGGGATCAAGGATTCGCAGTTCTTCACCACCGACCAGAACACCACCAGTTTGTTGGTGAAGTACCACTTCTGATTGGGGCTGGGCGCTTTTCTGTTCTGTAGGAGCGAGCTTGCTCGCGAACGGTGTTTCCAGATGGCTTCGGTGCCTGGCCTGAAGAGCGCCCTCTCCCTAACCCTCTCCCTGAAGGGAGAGGGGACCGTTCGGAGTGCTTGGGTGTTCTGGAGTCAGCCGGCAACACCGCAGGTTTCCGGCTGAAACCATTACTCCTCTCGGCACGGACAAGCCCCCTCTCCCTTCAGGGCGGGGCGCGCAGCCGAGGGCTGGGGAGAGGGTTGCGGAGTCAAACTGCAACACCGAGGCCACCGGGAAACGCTGTTCGCGAGCGAGCTCGCTCCTACGAGAAGCCCCCACAGCGTCACCCCGCCAGCGCCTGCACCACTCCCATCACCAGCAACAGGCTCCCCCCCGCCAGCAACGTCTGCAGCGTGATGATCCCCGCCATCAGGTGACTGTCCCCACCCAACTGCCGCGTCAGCACATAGGCCGTGGGCGCCGTTGGCAGGGCGAAGAACAGCACGAACACCGCCGACTCCAGCGGCGCCAGGCCGAGCAGTTGGGCGCAGGCGAAGGCCAGGGCGGGCATCGCCAGCAGGCGCGTGGCGCAGCTGCCCAGCAGCACCGGCAGTTCCGCGCGCAGTTCCTTCGGTTGCAGCGCCGCGCCCACGCAGAGCAGGCCCAGCGGCAGGCTGGCCACCGCCAGCAGGTCGAACAGCCGGGCGCTGCCGCCGCCCAGTTCCAGGCCGGCCAGGTTGACCAGGGCGCCGGCGGCGCAGGCGAGGATCAGCGGGTTCCTGAGGATCGGCAGCAGCAGCGCGCGGGCGCTGATGCCGCGTTCGGCGGTCAGCGCCCAGACCGACATCAGGTTCACCGTCGGCACCATCAGCGCCAGCATCAGCGCCGCCAGGGTCAGGCCTTCCTTGCCGTACAGGCTGCCCACCGCGGCCAGGCCCAGGTAGGTGTTGAAGCGCAGCACACCCTGGGCGATGGCGCCGAAGCGTGCCGCGCTCCAGGCGCGCAGGCGCCGGCTGGCCAGCAGCGCCAGCCAGGCGCCGCCCAGGCCCAGGGCCACCGCCAGGGCCAGGCGGCCCAGCCCCGGGTCGCGCAGCGGCGCCTTGGCCAGGCTGGCGAACAGCAGCGCGGGGAACAGGATGAAGTAGTTCAGGCGTTCGGCCGCCGGCCAGAAGGCCTCGCCGGGGAAGCCGCGGCGGCGCAGCAGGTAGCCGCCGACGATAAGCGCGAAGAGCGGCCAGAGGGCCTCGAAGAGAACGGACACGGATACCCCGCGGCGGTGGTTGGGCGCCCATCTTGCCCAGCCGCGCGCGGCGACGGCAAGCCGGGCCCGGAGCTCAGGCCGGACCGGGGCGGCAGCGATGCAGGACCAGCCCGAGAAGCCTACGGCAGGCCTCGTCGGTGGAGGTGTCGGTGGCGTCCACTTCGAAGTCGGCGTCCAGCGGCGGCTCGTAGGGGCTGTCGATGCCGGTGAAGTTGCGCAGGCGGCCTTCCCGGGCGGCCTTGTACAGGCCCTTGGGGTCGCGCTCGGCGCAGGTCCGCAACGGCGTGCTGAGATACACGCTGAGGAACTCGTCAGCCGGGAACAGCGCGCGGGCGGCATCGCGCTCGGCGCGGAACGGCGAAATGGCGGCGACTATCACCACCAGCCCGGCCTCGGTCATCAGCCGCGCGGCATGGGCCAGGCGGCGGATGTTCTCGCGGCGGCCCTCGGGGCTCATGTCCAGGTCGCTGCACAGGCCGCCGCGGACCTGGTCGCCATCGAGCAGAAAGCTGTGCACGCGCTCGCGGTGCAGGGCCAGCTCCAGGGCGTTGGCCAGGCTCGACTTGCCCGAGCCGGACAGGCCGGTCAGCCAGATGCAGCAGGGGCGCTGGCCCTTGAGCGCGGCGCGGGCTTCGCGGCGCACGCTGCCGGTGACGGGGAACAGGGGTACTTTGAGGTCACTCATAGCCAAGCAGTTGGTAGTCGCGTTGATAGGCGCGGCGCACCAGGCGCCGCGTGCGAGTGCTGCAGAAGTCCCGGGCCGGGCCGGCCTGGCGCTGCCGCGAGGCGTTCAGGTGGGGCAGCTGGCCGCTGATGCCCAGGTGCTCGCACAGCGTCTGGAAGTCCGCTTCCAGGTTCTCCTGGCGGCCGATGAAGTCCAGCCCCAGGTGGCCGAGGGAATCGCAGAGGAAGGCCACCTGCGGCACGAAATGCAGCTGGCGCTGGAGGTTGTCCGGGTGCAGCCAGCGGTCGACGAAGTCGTCGAAGTCGCGGTACTGGCAGACCAGCTGGTGCGCCGCCCGGTCGCGCTGCGGCAGCTGGTTGCCGCGCAGGTAGGCATAGGCCGAGTAGGCGCGTTCCAGCGGGTCGCGGACGAAGCTGAACTTGAAGCTTTCGGCGTATTCGCCGGGGAACTGCTGCTCGTACCAGTACAGCGGCAGGTGGCCGGGGCGCCCGCCGTCGAACAGCGCCGCGCAGAGGCTGCTGCCGGCGCACTTGGGCACGTGCACGAACAGGCAGCGGCGCTCGCGGAAATACGCGGGGAAATGGGCGTTGCCGGACATCGCCTTGTTGACGATCTGGCGTTCCTGCACCGGCAGGCGGCTGAGCAGGAAGTTGCGCTGGACCTTGGGCAGCAGCTTCCAGAAGTAGCGTTGCAGCATGGGGACTCTCGAACGCCGGAGGGTCGCTCCGGTGGTTTTCCTTGGACGGCGGGAGGGCCCCGGCCTTAAGGAAACCTTAACAGGCCCGTGTCTGGCGATTATTCCGTGTTGGTCAAGAAGGTAAGGTTTCCGATACACGGCGACATGGGCCTTGTGGCTTGTAGGTCCATCCGGGGCGGTTTCCGACGGCCGGGGGAGTCTATTCCCGGCCCGGCGCGGCGCCCACGGCGAAAAGGATGCACAAAGCGTGGGAAATCCCTGAGGAAGTGACTGGCAGCCCGCCGCCGGTCGAGGCGCCACGAACGCGGCAAGCCCGGGCCCCGGCGGCGAAAGGCAGCTTTTTCTTATGTCGCAACGACATATTTAATAATTTTCCGAGCCTCCCGCTTCCGCCACCATCCGCCCTGTCACGTGCCGCCCGCCTTTCGGGCCCAGGGGCCACAGAGCCCATCGCCGCGCACGTTCCGCTTCGCTGTGAAACCTCCGGCCACCTGGCCACTGCCGCAGTTATCCAATAACAAGCCCAACAGGCTGTGGGAGTGCTTCATGAACAAGTCCTTGCTTGCGCGTTTCACCCGTCCCCTCGCCCTCGCCGGGCTGTTCGCCGGCGCCGCCGCGACGGCCCAGGCCGGCACCCTGTCCATCGGCCATACCACCTGGGTCGGCTACGGCACCCTGTACCTGGCCCGCGACCTGGGCTACTTCAAGGAGCAGGGCCTGGACCTGCAGCTCACCCCCATCGAGGAAGCGGCGATGTACATGGCCGCCCAGGCCTCCGGGAAACTCTCCGGCTCCGCCTCGACCATCGACGAAATCCTCAAGTACCGCCCGCAGTTCTGCTTCAAGGCCGTGGCCGCGCTGGACGACAGCCATGGCGGCGACGGCGTGCTGGTGGGCAAGGACGTCACCAGCCTGGCCCAGCTCAAGGGCCGGGAAGTAGCGGTCAACGAAGGCTCGGTGTCGCAGTTCTGGCTGTCGTACCTGCTGAAGAACGCCGGCATGAGCATGAGCGACATCAAGGTGCAGAACATGACCGCCGACGATGCCGCCACCGCCTTCATCGCCGGGCGCATCCCCGCCGCGGTGACCTGGGAGCCGCACCTGTCGATGGTGCGCCAGAAGCAGCAGGGCAAGGTGCTGGTGGACAGCACCAGCACCCCCGGGGTGATCGTCGACGTGGTGGCGCTGAACTGCGACGTCATCGACAAGCAGCCCGACGACGTCAAGGCCCTGGTCAAGGGCCTGTACAAGGCCGTGCAGTACACCAAGGAGCACCCGCAGGAGGCCTACGCCATCATGGCCAAGGGCGTCGGCGGCTACCTGTCCGACCCCAAGGACCTGGCCGAGGCGGCCAAGGGCGTGCGCTTCTATGACCAGGCCATGAGCGAGAAGCTCCTCGGCGCCCCCGGCAAGGCCGGCGATATCAAGGACATCATCGGCCTGGCCAACGAGACCTGGACGCAGCTGCAGGGCAAGACCTTCCAGGTCAGCTACGACGACCTGGTGGACACCCGCTTCGTCGCCCAGTGAACCCGGCGGGCCGCGCGCCCGCCCCTTCCCATCCTTCGTTCCACGAACATCCTGGCGGAAGGCTTGCGGCCGTCCGCATGGAGGTAATCCGCGATGTCACGTCCGAATAAATCCTGGCTCAGCCGCTGCCTGACGCCCAAGGTCGAGCTGCCGGTGCGCCTGGTGTGGTCCGCCAGCGCCCTGTGCTGGCTGCTGGTGTTCGGCCTCTGGGCCCTGCTCTCCTACGGCGGCGTGGTGCCGGCGATGTTCCTGCCCAGCCCCGGCGCGGTGCTGGACGCCGCCGTGCGCCTGGGCCGCGACGGCACCCTGGGCACCCACGTGCTGGCCAGCGTCGAAGTGGTGATGATCGGCTTCCTGGTCTCGTCCCTGGTGGCCGTGCCCCTGGGCCTGCTGATGGGCAGCTTCCGCATCGTCCAGGCCTTCCTCGAACCGCTGGTGAACTTCATCCGCTACCTGCCGGTGACCTCCTTCGTGCCGCTGTTCATCCTGTGGATCGGCATCGGCATCGAGCAGCGCGTCACGGTGATCATCTTCGGCGTGTTCTTCCAGCAGCTGGTGATGATCGCCGACGTCTCCCGCGGCGTCGCCAAGGACCTGGTCAACGCCTCCTACACCCTGGGCTGCACCCGCCGCGACGTGGTGCTGCACGTGCTCGGCCCGGCCTCGCTGCCCGGCGTGCTGGACACCCTGCGGGTGACCATGGGCTGGGCCTGGACCTACCTGGTGGTGGCCGAGCTGGTCGCCGCCTCCAGCGGCCTGGGCTACATCAGCCTGAAGGCCATGCGCGGCTTCCAGGTGGACGTGATCTTCCTGGCCATCGCCATCATCGGCCTGCTCGGGCTGATCACCGACCAACTCTTCCGCATCCTCCGACTGAAGGTGGCCTCATGGGCGCAGTAGCAGCCATGCAACGCAACGACGCGGCACCGGCCGCACAAGGGGCGCAGCCGGCGCGGCTGCGCGTGGACCAGGTCAGCCTGCGCTACCGCACCCCCGAGGGCGGTACCTTCGCCGCGCTGGAGAAGGTCTCCTTCGAGGTGCCGGACCAGCAGTTCGCGGTGATCGTCGGCCCCTCCGGCTGCGGCAAGTCGAGCCTGCTGTACCTCACCGCCGGGCTGTCCGAGCCCACCGAGGGCGACATCTACGTCGGCGGCCAGCGCGTCGACGGCCCCGGCGCCGACCGCGGCATGGTGTTCCAGAGCTACACCCTGTTCCCCTGGCTGACCGTGCGCGAGAACGTCGAGTTCGGCCTGAAGCGCCGCAGTCTGCCGGCCGCCGAGCGCAAGGAGATCGTCGACTACTACCTCAACGAGGTGGGCCTGGCCAACTTCGCCGGCAACTACCCCAAGCAGCTCTCCGGCGGCATGATGCAGCGCGTGGCCATCGCCCGCGCGCTGGCCAACGACCCGCAGATTCTGCTGATGGACGAGCCCTTCGGCGCCCTCGACAGCCAGACGCGCATGCAGATGCAGAAGCTGCTGCTGCGCGTGTGGGACCACAGCAAGAAGACCGTGGTGTTCGTCACCCACGACATCGACGAAGCCATCCTGCTGGGCGACCGCGTCTACGTCATGGGCGCCCGCCCGGGGCGCATCAAGCGCATCCTCGACGTGCCCATCGAGCGCCCGCGCTCGCTGGACATGGTGATGGACCGCCCGTTCATCGAGATGAAGCGCGAAATCCTCGGGCTGCTCCACGACGACCTGGAAGAAGCGCACTGAAGCCCACCGCGGGGGCGCGGTGCCCGCCTCGCTCCCGCGGCCGGTTCACAGCCCCAGGTCGCTCAGCGACGGGTGATCGTCCGGACGCCGGCCCAGGGGCCAGCGGAACAGGCGCTCGTCCTCGGTTATGGGCAGGTCGTTGATGCTGGCGTGGCGCTCGACCATCAGGCCCTGCTCGTCGAAGGCCCAGTTCTCGTTGCCGTAGGAACGGAACCAGTTGCCCGAGTCGTCGTGCCACTCGTAGGCGAAGCGCACGGCGATGCGCTCGCCGGTGAAGGCCCAGAGTTCCTTGATCAGCCGGTAGTCCAGTTCGCGGCGCCACTTGCCGGTGAGAAATTCGACGATCTGCACGCGGCCGCGGATGAAAGTGGAGCGGTTGCGCCAGGTGCTGTCCGGGCTGTAGGCCAGGGACACGCGCTGCGGGTCGCGGCTGTTCCAGCCATCCTCGGCGGCGCGCACCTTCTGGATGGCGGTCTCGCGGGTGAAGGGCGGCAGGGGTGGGCGGGCTTCGCTCATGATGGGGGCTCCTGGGGTGGGGGTTCTGGTCATGGTGCGCCTGGGGTGGGTTTGGAGGAATGACAGGCATCCCACGGATGTTGCCAAGATGATGGGTGGTGTTCGTCGGTGGTTGCGTGGGCCTTGGGTGGACTCCGTTCCCTCTCCCTAACCCTCTCCCTGAAGGGAGAGGGGACCGTTCGGAGTGCTTGGGTATTTCGGCGTTAGCCGGCTGGCACCGTAATTTCCGGCTGAAACCATTCCTCCTCTCGGCACGGACTGCCCCCTCTCCCTTCAGGGAGAGGGCTGGGGAGAGGGGCTCGAAGCCCCCACCGAAGCCCCACCCACAAACACCCCCCGATCCTCCCGCGGACAAACCCCGAACCTGGCCCGATAACTCCGCGACAGATACGAAGGCGACTCGAACCCACAGGCCAGCCCCACCTCCAGCACGCTCATCTCCGTCTGCCGCAACAACTGCCGGGCCTTGTCCAGGCGCAAGCCGAGGTAGAAGTTCGACGGCGTGTCGTTCAGATGCAGGCGGAACAGGCGCTCCAACTGGCGGCGGGTGACCTGGATGCGCTCGGCCAGGTCCAGGGTGGAGAGCGGCGGCTCGGTGTGCCTTTCCATCTCGCCCAGCACCTGGATCAGCTTCTTGTTGGTCACCCCGTAGCGCGTCGCCAGTTGCAGGCGCTGGTGGTCCTGGCGGGTGCGGATGCGCCCGACCACGAACTGCTCGGACACCTGCACCGCCAGCTCCGGGCCCTGGGCGCGGGCGATCAGGTCGAGCATCAGATCGATGGAGGCTGTGCCGCCGGCGGAGGTGATGCGCGAGCCGTCGATCTCGAACAGCTCCTGGGTCGCCTGCAGCTGTGGATAAGTCTCCCGGAAGGCGTCCAGCGCCTCCCAGTGCAGCGTGCAGCGATGGCGGTCGAGCAGCCCGGCCTCGGCGAGGACGAAGCTGCCGGTGTCGATGCCGCCGAGGGTCACGCCTTCGCGGTCGAGGCGGCGCAGCCAGTGCAGCAGCGCCGGGGTGCAGGCCTGCAGCGGATCGAAGCCGGCCACCACGAACAGCGTGTCGCCGCGGCCCAGGCCCTGCAGGGCGCCGTCGGCGTTCATCGACATGCCGCTGCTGGCCAGCACCGGGCCGCCGTCGACGCTCAGCAGGTGCCAGCGGTAGAGCCCGCCGCGGAAGCGGTTGGCGACGCGCAGCGGCTCCACGGCGGAGATGAACCCCATCAGGGAAAAACCGGGCAGCAGGAGGAACCAGAAGTCGTTCGACATGGCGTCATCCAGGCGATTCGGAGCGGCGATCCGTTGGTATGGAGCATTTGCCCGGCCCTGGCAATGGCCGAGGTCGCCAGCGTGCAAGTGCAGGTCGCCGGAGTGCGATTTTCCGTCGCAGGCCGTGCGTAATTTGAACACCAGCCACCGCCGCGCGGGGCCATGACACAACAACGATAACCATTGCCGCAAAGGCCTTGAGGAGAAGTCATGAAGCTATCGATCAAAGCGGGCGCCTGCGCCGCGCTGTTCACCCTGGTCAGCAGCGCCTGGGCCGCCGAGCCGGCGTCGTGCCAGAACGTGCGCATGGGCTCGGTGAACTGGACCGACGTGGTGGCCAGCAGCGCCGTGGCCGAGGCCCTGCTCGACGGCCTGGGCTACAAGGTCAAGCAGACCAGCGCCTCGCAGCAGATCATCCTGGCCGGCATGGCCGACAAGCAGCTCGACGTCTTCCTCGGCTACTGGCAGCCGACCATGCAGCCGGTGGCCAAGCCCTACCTGGACAAGCAGCAGATCGAAGTCATCACCCCGGCCACCCTGGGCGACGCGCAGTCCACCTACGCGGTGCCCACCTACGTCTACGACGGCGGCCTGAAGACCTTCGCCGACATCGCCAAATTCCGCGACAAGCTGGACAACAAGATCTACCTGATCGAGCCGGGCAGCGGCTCCAACCGCATCACCGCGGACATGATCGCCAAGGACAAGTTCGGCCTGAAGGGCTTCCAGGTCGTCGAGTCCAGCGAGGCCGGCATGCTCACCGCGGTCAAGCGCGCCATCAAGCGCCAGCAGTGGGTGGTGTTCTTCGGCTGGAAACCGCACCCGATGAACCTGCAGATCGACATGAAATACCTCACCGGCAGCGACGACGTGTTCGGCCCCAACGAAGGCGCCGCCACCGTCTCCATCATGACCGCCGCCGGCTACCAGGCGCAGTGCGGCAACGTCGCCAAGCTGCTGCACAACCTGCGCTTCAGCAGCCAGGAAGTCAGCCAGGTGATGGAACCCATCCTCGACCGCAGCCAGCCGCTGGACGCCGCCCGCGCCTGGCTCAAGGCCCATCCCGACCAGCTCAAGGCCTGGCTCGACGGGGTGACCACCTTCGACGGCAAGCCGGCCGAACCCGCCTTCGTCGCCAGCCTGAAATAAGCCAACAACGCCCCACCCTTGCGCGGCGTGCCCGCCGCGCAGGGCCCCCGTACGCCTGAAGAAAGGACAGCCACCGTGAACCATGAAGTCATAGTCACCTGCGCGGTGACCGGCGCCGGCGACACCGTCGGCAAGCACCCGGCCATCCCCGTCACCCCCAAGGAAATCGCCGCCGCCGCCATCGAGGCGGCCAAGGCCGGCGCCACCGTGGCCCACTGCCACGTGCGCGACCCGCAGACCGGCAAGCCCAGCCGCGACGTGAACCTCTACCGCGAAGTGGTGGAGCGCATCCGCGAGAGCGACACCGACGTCATCATTAACCTCACCGCCGGCATGGGCGGCGACCTGGAGATCGGCAAGGGCGAGCAGCCCCTGGAATTCGGCGCCGGCACCGACCTGGTCGGCCCGCTGGAGCGCCTGGCCCACGTCGAGGCGCTGCTGCCGGAGATCTGCACCCTGGACTGCGGCACCCTGAACTTCGGCGACGGCGACTTCATCTACGTCTCCACCCCGGCCCAGCTGCGCGCCGGCGCCAAGCGCATCACCGAACTGGGGGTGAAGGCCGAGCTGGAAATCTTCGACACCGGCCACCTGTGGTTCGCCAAACAGATGCTCAAGGAAGGCCTGCTGGAAGACCCGCTGATCCAGATCTGCCTGGGCATCCCCTGGGGCGCGCCGGCCGACACCACCACCATGAAGGCCATGGCCGACAACATCCCCGAAGGCATCACCTGGGCCGGCTTCGGCATCGGCCGCTCGCAGATGCCCATGGTCGCCCAGGCCATGCTGCTGGGCGGCAACGTGCGGGTGGGCCTGGAAGACAACATCTGGCTGGACCGCGGCGTGCACGCCAGCAACGGCAGCCTGGTGGAACGCGCCATCGAGATCATCGAACGCCTCGGCGGCCGCGCCCTGACCCCGGCCGAGGGGCGCAAGAAGATGAACCTCAAGCCCCGCCCCTGAAACCCGCTTTTCGTAGGAGCGAGCTTGCTCGCGAACCGGGTCCTCTGCGGAGCCGTTCGCGAGCAAGCTCGCTCCTACGGGCCATCCCCCTTTCCCGCTGGAGCCCTTCATGTCCTACATCACCGAAATCAAGACCTTCGCCGCCCTCGGCAGCGGCGTCATCGGCAGCGGCTGGATCGCCCGCGCCCTGGCCCACGGCCTCGACGTGGTCGCCTGGGACCCGGCGCCGGGCGCCGAGGCCGCCCTGCGCCAGCGCGTGGCCAACGCCTGGCCGGCGCTGCAGAAAGCCGGGCTGGTGCCCGGCGCGTCCCAGGAACGCCTGAAGTTCGTCGACACCATCGAGGAATGCGTGCGCGACGCCGACTTCATCCAGGAAAGCGCCCCCGAGCGCCTGGACCTGAAGTGCGAGCTGCACGCGAAGATCAGCGCCGCCGCCAAGCCCAACGCGCTGATCGGCTCCAGCACCTCGGGCCTGCTGCCCAGCGAGTTCTACGCCGACGCCACGCACCCCGGGCGCTGCGTGGTCGGCCACCCGTTCAACCCGGTGTACCTGCTGCCGCTGGTGGAAGTGGTGGGCGGGCAGAAGACCGACCCGGCGGCCATCCAGGCGGCCATCGCGGTCTACCGCAGCCTGGGCATGCGCCCGCTGCACGTGCGCAAGGAAGTCCCCGGCTTCATCGCCGACCGCCTGCTCGAAGCGCTCTGGCGCGAGGCCCTGCACCTGGTCAACGACGGCGTCGCCAGCACCGGCGAGATCGACGACGCCATCCGCTTCGGCGCCGGCCTGCGCTGGTCGTTCATGGGCACCTTCCTGACCTACACCCTGGCCGGCGGCAACGCCGGGATGCGCCACTTCATGGCCCAGTTCGGCCCGGCCCTGCAACTGCCCTGGACCTACCTGCCGGCGCCGGAACTGACCGAATCGCTGATCGACAAGGTGGTCGAAGGCACCACCGAGCAGCAGGGCAAGCGCAGCATCGCCGAGCTGGAACGCTACCGCGACGACTGCCTGCTGGCAGTGCTCGGCGCCATCAAGGACACCAAGGCCCGCCACGGCTTCGCCTTCGTGGATTAACCTCGGACTATCCGCCCACTCCGAACCGCCCCCTCTCCCGCTTGCGGGAGAGGGCTGGGGAGAGGGGCTCTGTCGGAAGCGCACCCATGCCCACCCTGAAAACCTACGAAACCCCGGTACTGGCCGAGTGGACCGACTACAACGGCCACCTGCGCGACGCCTACTACCTGCTGATCTTCAGCTACGCCACCGACGCCCTGATGGACCATCTGGGCCTGGACAGCGCCGGCCGCGAGGCCAGCGGCCACTCGCTGTTCACCCTGGAGGTGCACCTGAACTACCTGCACGAGGTGAAGCAGGGCGAGCCGGTGGAAGTGCGCACCCAGCTGCTGGCCCACGACCGCAAGCGCCTGCACGTGCACCACACGCTGCACCGCCCCGGCGAGGACGAACCGCTGGCGGCCAGCGAACAGATGCTGCTGCACGTGAGCCTGGACGGCCCGCGCTCGGCGCCCTTCGAGGGCGTGGTGCTGGAGCGCGTGCTGGCCCTGGCCGAGGCGCACCGCGCCCTGCCGCGGCCGGCGCACGTCGGCCGGGTGATCGGCCTGCCGGGCTGAGCATGGCGCGCGAGTACCCGCTGTCCGCCGGCATGGCGGACTTCGTCGCGCGCACCCGCGCTTTCGCCAGCGCCGATCCGTCCCTGGCGGCGCAGCGCAAGGCCTACTCGCGCATGGCCGCTGCCTTCACCCCGCTGCGCCCGCCGGGCCTGCGGGTGAGCGACCTGGCCCTGGCCGGCCTGCCGCCGCTGCGCCTGTTCCGCCCGGCGGGCACACCGCCGGCAACGGGCTGGGCGGCGCTGCTGTTCCTCCACGGCGGCGGCTGGATGCTCGGCGACCTCGACTCCCACGCCTTCTTCTGCGCCGAACTGGCCGCCCGCCTGGGCCTGCTGGTGGTAGCTGTGGACTACCGGCTGGCCCCGGAACACCCCTTCCCCGCCGCCCTGCAGGACAGCCTGGCAGCCTGGCGCGCCCTGCGCGACGGCGCGCTGGACGAACCCCTCGACCGCACCCGTCTGGCGGTAGCCGGCGACAGCGCCGGCGGCAACCTGGCCGCCGCCCTGTGCCTGGCCCTGCGCGACGCGGGCGAGCCGCAGCCGCGGGTTCAGGCGCTGGTCTATCCGGCGCTGGGTGACGAAGCTACGGATTCGCGAGTCGAGTGTGCGGATGCGCCGTTATTGTCCGCTGCCGACATGCGGGTGTGCATCGATGCCTATTTGCCTGATCCATTGCAACGGCATCGGCCTCTTGCCTTGCCTTTGCGGGCCCATGATTTCGCTGGGTTGGCACCGGCGTTCGTGGGTGTGGCCGAGTTCGATCCGTTGCGGGATGACGGGCGGCGCTATGCCGAGCGGCTGCGCAGGGATGGGGTGGAGGTAGACTATTTTCCCGGGCCGGGGTTGGTCCATGGCTGCTTGCGGGCGCGGGAACTGGCGGAGGTGGATAGGTTGTACGAGGCACTGTTCGAGGCGCTGGCCCGGCGCCTGGATTGAGCGCAGGCGGTTTTTCCGCTTTTCGTAGGAGCGAGCTTGCTCGCGAACGGAGTTCTGCCGGTCAGGTTCGGTGCAGATCCTGAAGAACGCCCTCTCCCTAACCCTCTCCCTGAAGGGAGAGGGGACCGTTGGGCAGAATCGGGTGTTCTGGAGTCAGCCGGCAACACCGAAGGTTTCCGGCTGAAACCATCACTTCTCTCGGCACGGACAAGCCCCCTCTCCCTTCAGGGAGAGGGTTGGGGAGAGGGAGCGGAGTCAACCCAGCGCGCCAGTACCACCGGGAGACCTGGTTCGCGAGCAAGCTCGCTCCTACGAAAAGCCAACCAGAACGAACAAAAAAAATCCCCCGCCGCGCCCGACGCGCGACAGGGGACGAAAGCGAGCCGTCAAGGCTCCCAGTGTGACAAGCACCTACTTCGGTATCGACCGCAGCGGTATGGCTCCAGTGTGGCTGCTTCGCCAACTTCGGGTTTGCCGAAAACGACGTGCGCGTATCCGCCGCGGACAGGCAACGAAACTAGGCACGGCCCCTTAAGCAATCCTTAAGGCGACGACATCGAGAATCCTTCTTGTTTGCATTCTCAGCCGCCGCCGCCCCCTGCGCCGCGCGGCCCTGCCCCAGGTGAAACCATGCTGGTCCCCTTCCTGATCATGCTCCGCGAGGGCATGGAGGCCGCGCTCATCGTCGGCATCATCGCCAGCTACCTGCGCCGCACCGGGCGCGCGCACTGGATGCCGGCGGTGTGGATCGGGGTGTTCCTCGCCGCCGCCCTGGCGCTGTTCGTCGGCGCCGGGCTGGAGCTGGCCAGCGCCGAGTTCCCGCAGAAGCAGCAGGAACTGTTCGAGGCCCTGGTGGGCCTGGCCGCGGTGGCCATCCTCACCTCCATGGTGTTCTGGATGCGCAAGATGGCGCGCTCCATCAAGGGCGAGCTGCAGGCCGCGCTGGACCAGGCCTTCCACTCCCGCCACCAGGGTTATGCGCTGATCGCCATGGTGTTCCTCGCCGTGGCCCGCGAGGGCCTGGAGACGGTGTTCTTCCTGCTCGCCGTGTTCCAGCAGAGCGACGGCCCCGGCGCGCCGCTGGGGGCGCTGCTCGGCCTGGCGCTGGCGGTGGCCCTGGGCTACGGCATCTACAGCGGCGGCGTGCGCCTGAACCTGGCGCGCTTCTTCCGCTGGACCGGGCTGTTCATCCTGGTGGTGGCCGCCGGCATCCTCGCCAACGCGGTGCGCTCGCTGCACGAGGCCGGGGTCTGGAACCTGCTGCAGGCGCCCCTGTGGGACAGCGGCGCCAGCCTGCCCGAGGACGGCGCCCTGGGCTCGCTGCTGGCCGGGCTGTTCGGCTACCAGCAGAGCCCCACCCTGAGCACCCTCGGCGCCTGGCTGGCCTACCTGGCGCTGAGCCTGACGCTGTTCTTCCTGCCGCCGCGCCCCGCGGCCCCTGCCCGGAGCACCGCCGAATGAGCCTGCCGGAACCCCAGCCGCCGGTGGGCGCCCGCCGCCTGCTGCTCAACGCCGCGGTGGCGGCCTCGGCGGCCCTGGCCGTGCTCGCCGCGGCGGCCTTCTACTACGCCGCGCGCCACGCCCACCAGGCCAGGGTGGAAAACGACGAAGTGCAGGTCACGGTGCTGCCCCACGGCTGCCAGCCCAACGCCCTGAGCGTGCCGGCCGGGCAGGCGCGCTTCCGCATCCTCAACCGCTCCGACCGCGCGGTGGAGTGGGAAATCCTCGACGGCGTGATGGTGGTGGAGGAACGCGAGAACATCGCCCCGGGCATGAGCCAGTCGCTCTCGGCCTACCTCGCCCCCGGCGACTACCAGGTCACCTGCGGCCTGCTCAGCAACCCCCACGGCAGCCTGCACGTCACCCCCAGCGCGGCCGCCAGCGCCGCCCGGCAGGCGCGCTCGCCGCTGCTGGACTTCGTCGCCCCGCTGGCCGAATACCGCGTCTACCTGGCCGGCCAGCTGCGCCAGCTGCAACGCGCCCTGGACGCCCTGCGTCAGGCCCTGGCGGCCAACGACCTCGGCGCCGCGCGCACGCACTACCTGGAAGGCCGCGCCGCCTACCAGCGCATCGCCGCCAGCGCCCAGCGCCTGGCCGAGCTGGACAACCGCATCGCCCCACGCGCCGACGCCTTCGAGCAGCGCGAGCAAGACCCGGCCTTCGGCGGCTTCCACCGCATCGAGTACGGCCTGTTCGCCCAGGACTCGACCGCCGGCCTGGCGCCGGTCGCCACGCAACTGCAGGCCGACGTCGCCACCCTGAAGGACGCCCTCATGGCCCAGTCGCTGCCGCCCGAACAGCTCTCCGGCAACGCCGCGCGGCTGCTGCGCAACCTGGCCGAGCAACGCGTGAACGGCGACGAGGAACGCTACAGCCACAGCGACCTGGCCGGTTTCGCCGCCAACCTGGAGGGCGCGCGCAAGGTCATCGACCTGCTGCGCCCGCTGCTGCAACGCAAGGCCGCCGAACTGCCCGCGCGCCTGGACGCCGCCGCCGCGGCGCTCGACACCGGCCTCGCGCAACTGGCCGGCAGGCCCTACGACCAGGTCACGGCCGCCCAGCGCCAGCAGCTGGCCGCCGCGGCCACCCGCCTGGCCGAGGCGCTGGACGCCATGGCGCCGGCCCTGGGCCTGGCCCAACCCTGATCCGAGGAAGTACCGATGCACCGTAACGACGACGACAGCCCCGCCAACGCCCAACGCCGCCGCGTGCTGCTCGGCCTCGGCGCCGCCGGCGTGGCCCTGGCCGGCGCCAGCCTGGCGGGCCCGGCGCGGGCCGCCGACACCGCGGCCGTCACCCACGCGCCGGCCAGCGAACGCACCCAGGAGCGCAACGCCTGGTTCGGCCGCCACCAGCCGGGCATCGTCACGCCGCGCCCGGCGGCCGGGATGATCGTCGCCTTCGACGTGCTGGCCAGCGACCGCGCCGGCCTGGAGCGGCTGTTCCGGGTGCTCGACGAGCGCATCCGCTTCCTCATGGCCGGCGGGGCGGTGCAGCAGGTCGACCCCAAGCTGCCGCCGCTGGACTCGGGCATCCTCGGCCCGGTGGTGATCCCGGACAACCTGACCGTCACCGTCTCCGTGGGCGATTCGCTGTTCGACGAGCGCTTCGGCCTGGCGGCGCGCAAGCCACGCCACCTGCAACCCATGGCCGGCTTCCCCAACGACGCCCTGGACCCGGCGCGCTGCCACGGCGACCTGTGCCTGCAGTTCTGCGCCAACACCCCGGACACCAACATCCACGCCCTGCGCGACATCGTGAAGAACACCCCGGACCTGCTGCTGGTGCGCTGGAAACAGGAAGGCAGCGTGCCGGTGCAGCCCAGCCGCCCCGGCCAGCCCACCGAGAGCGCGCGCAACTTCCTGGGCTTCCGCGACGGCTCGGCCAACCCCGACTCCAGCGACGAGGCGGCCATGCGCCGCATCGTCTGGGTGCAGCCCGGCAGCGGCGAGCCGGCCTGGGCGGCGGGCGGCAGCTACCAGGCGGTGCGCATCATCCGCAACTTCGTCGAACGCTGGGACCGCACCCCGCTGCAGGAGCAGGAAAGCATCATCGGCCGGATCAAGGCCAGCGGCGCGCCCCACGACGGCCGGGTGGAAACCGACGTGCCGGACTACGCCCGCGACGCCGAGGGCAAGCGCACGCCGCTGGACGCCCACATCCGCCTGGCCAACCCGCGCACCGCGCAGAGCCAGGCCAACCTCATCCTGCGCCGGCCGTTCAACTACTCCAACGGCGCGGCCAGCAACGGCCAGCTGGACATGGGCCTGCTGTTCATCTGCTACCAGGCGGACCTGGCGCGCGGCTTCATCGCCGTGCAGACGCGCCTGAACGGCGAGCCGCTGGAGGAATACCTGAAACCGCAAGGCGGCGGCTACTTCTTCGTCCTGCCGGGGGTCACCGGGCCGGACGACTTCCTCGGCCGCAGCCTGCTGGCCTGAACGACGACAACGCACTGGAGCCATCGGACATGAAACGCACCTCCCTCGCCCTGCTGTTCAGCCTCGGCCTGCTCGCCGCGCCGCTGGCCACCTTCGCCGCCACCGGCTCGCCGCTGGACCTGGTCGGCCCCATCGCCGACTACAAGCTCTACGTCACCGACAACCTCGACGAGCTGGTCAAGCGCACCCAGCAGTTCACCGACGCGGTGAAGCAGGGCGACCTGGCCACGGCGAAGAAGCTCTACGCGCCGACCCGCGTGTTCTATGAGTCGATCGAACCGGTGGCCGAGCTGTTCAGCGACCTGGACAGCGCCATCGACTCCCGCGAGGACGACCACGAGAAGAAGGTCGACGCCCCGGACTTCACCGGCTTCCACCGCATCGAGTACGGCCTGTTCACCAAGAACAGCACCGAGGGCCTCGGCCCGCTGGCCGACAAGCTGATGGCCGACGTGCACGAGCTGCGCAAGCGCGTGGAAGGCCTGCCCTTCCCGCCGGAAAAAGTCGTCGGCGGCGCCGCCGCGCTGATGGAGGAAGTGGCCGCGACCAAGGTCAGCGGCGAGGAAGACCGCTACAGCCACACCGACCTGTACGACTTCCAGGGCAACGTCGACGGCGCCAAGAAGATCGTCGAGCTGTTCCGCCCGCAACTGGCCAAGCAGGACCCGGCCTTCGTCGCCAAGGTGGAGAAGAACTTCGCCACGGTCGACGGCATCCTCGCCAAGTACAAGACCAGGGACGGCGGCTACCAGACCTACGACAAGCTCAGCGCCAAGGACCGCAAGGCCCTGGCCGGGCCGGTCAACACCCTGGCGGAAGACCTTTCGACCCTGCGCGGCAAGCTGGGACTGAACTAAAGCCGGTCGCGGGCCGTCCCGGTCGGAAAACGACCTGCTCTTGCCTGTGAAGGACACTCCGCCGGCCGGGTGCTTGCGCCCGGCCGGCGCTGTTCCGAGAATCCGGGGAAGCCCAACCTCATGGAGGACTCCGCGATGATGCACGCCGACCTGATCGACCAGGACGATTTCCGCGAACGCCTGCAGGCGCTGGGCTTCGCCGTTCCGCCGGACGTCACCGCGGAACAGGCCTGCGAATACGCGGTGCGCGCCCTTACCCCTGAACGCTCCATGGCCCTGCGCCGGCTGGTGGAAGAGATGCTGGGCGGCAACGCGACGCTGCTGCCGGCGGTGCGCGAGGCGATCTCACGGCAGCTGTTGCCGGCGTTGGTGCCGCGGCCCTGACTCGCTCTCTTCGCTCTTCGTAGTAGCGAGCTTGCTCGCGAACGGTGTTCTGCCGGTAGCTTCGGTGCTTATCCTGAAGAGCGCCCTCTCCCTAACCCTCTCCCTGAAGGGAGAGGGGACCGTTGGGCAGATGCTGATGTTTCGGCGTTAGCCGGCAGCTCTGTGGTTTCCAGCTGAAACCCTTCCTCCTCTCGGCACGAACAAGCCCCCTCTCCCTTCAGGGAGAGGGCTGGGGAGAGGGCAACGGGTGGGCCAGAACACCCCAAACCACCGGCTTCTCCCAAATCACCTAGCCCGCCGCCCAGTTGAATCCCCCGTTCGTCGACCAAGGCAAAACGGCGGATAACGCGGAGCGTTATCCGCCCTACGCCGCTTTTCCCCGCAATAGGCCAGGGTCGTGCCATGGTTCCCTACCGGAGTCCCCCATGAGCTCGCTGCGCCTGGGCAAGGCCTACGAAACCTGGCGTGGCGAACTGCCGGGATGGCCGCGGCCCCCCGAGCGAGGCTAAGCTGCGCTAACACGCACGGCAGAAGGACTCGTTCGCGCGCATGCATTACTCCGCCTACATCGCCCATTTCCTGGTGGCCATCCAGATCCTCGGCGTGGTCGCCGCCGTCCACGCGGTGCTCACCGTGCGCACCGCGCAGGGCGCCATCGCCTGGGCCATTTCCCTGGTGTTCATGCCGCTGCTCACCCTGCTGCCCTACCTGGTGTTCGGCCGCAGCCGCTTCGACGCCTACATAGGCGCGCGGCGCCAGGCCAACGAGGAGATGCACCTGGCCGCCGCCGAGCTGGACTGGCGGCCCTGGGTGGAAGAGGCCCTTACGGCAAGCCAGTCGGAGAACTACAAGGCGCTCAAGGCCCTGACCGCGCTGGCGCGCATGCCGACCCTGGCGAACAACCACGTGCGCCTGCTGGTCAACGGCAAGGCCACCTTCGACGCCATCTTCGAGGCCATCGCCCAGGCCAGGCAGGTGGTGCTGGTGCAGTTCTTCATCGTCCGCGACGACGCCCTCGGCCAGCGCCTGGCGCAGCTGCTGCTGGAGCGCGCGGCCAACGGCGTGGAAGTCTTCCTGCTCTACGACGCCATCGGCAGCCACGGCCTGCCCGGGCGCTACGTCGAGCGCCTGCGCGCCGGCGGCGTGCAGGTGCAGGCCTTCAGCACCGGCCACGGGGCGATCAACCGCTTCCAGCTGAACTTCCGCAACCACCGCAAGGTGGTGGTGGTCGACGGCCTGCGCGGCTTCGTCGGCGGGCACAACGTCGGCGTCGAATACCTGGGCGAGAAGCCGCCGCTGTCGCCCTGGCGCGACACCCACGTGGAACTGCGCGGCCCGGCCGTGGCCTGCCTGCAGGAGTGCTTCGCCGAGGACTGGTTCTGGGCCACCCACGCCCTGCCCACCCTGCTGCTGCCGGACAGCTACGACGAGCAGGGGGTGATCTGCCAGGTGCTGGCCAGCGGCCCGGCGGACAAGCAGGAAACCTGCTCGCTGTTCTTCGTCGAGATGATCAACGCGGCCAGCGAAAGGGTGTGGATAACCACCCCGTACTTCATCCCCGACGAGGCGGTCAGCTCGGCCCTGCGCCTGGCCGCGCTGCGCGGCGTGGACGTGCGCATCCTGCTGCCCTCGCGCCCGGACCACCGCACCGTCTACGCCGCCTCCAGCCTCTACGCCCAGGACGCGGTGCGCGCCGGGGTGAAGGTGTACCGCTACCAGCCGGGCTTCCTGCACCAGAAGGTGGTGCTGGTGGACCACGACTGCGCCGCGGTGGGCAGCGCCAACCTGGACAACCGCTCGTTCCGGCTGAACTTCGAGATCATGCTGGTGACGGTGGACGAAGCCTTCGCCCGCGACGTGGAGAGCATGCTGCTGGCGGATTTCGAGCAGGCGGTGGAGCTGGGCACGGAGCGCAGCGGGCAGTTGCAGCAGCTGGGGATGCGGGTGGCGCGGTTGGTTTCGCCGATTCTTTGATGCTTGCGGGCTGGACTGGAGGCTTTTCGTAGGAGCACGCTTGCTCGCGAACCTGGCGGGCCCCGGTGCCAAGCCGTTCGCGAGCAAGCTCGCTCCTACGAGGAGAAGGTGTTCGCCGGTGGTTTCTGGTGTGGCGGGGATGCCGCTGCCCTCTCCCTAACCCTCTCCCTGAAGGGAGAGGGGACCGTTCGGAGCGCGCTGACACTTCGGCGTTAGCCGGCCTGCACCGAGCACCCGGCTGACAGCAAATCCCCTCTCGGCACGGACAAGCCCCCTCTCCCTTCAGGGCGGGGCGCGCAGCCGAGGGCTGGGGAGAGGGAACACACCCCCGAACACCATCGACCCCAGACAAAACACCCACAAAGAAAAACGCCCAGCTCACTCAAGTGAGCCGGGCGCTTCTACTAGCGCAAGGTCATCAGGCCGGCGCAGAACTACGGATCAGGTGATCGAAGGCCGACAACGAAGCCTTCGCCCCCTCGCCCACCGCAATCACGATCTGCTTGTACGGCACCGTAGTCACGTCACCGGCGGCGAAGATACCCGGCAGCGAAGTCTCGCCGCGCGCATCGACGATGATCTCGCCGCGCGGGGTCAGCTCGACGCTGCCCTTGAGCCACTCGGTGTTCGGCAGCAGGCCGATCTGCACGAAGATGCCCTCCAGCTCCACCGACTTGAACTCTTCCGAGTTGCGGTCCTTGTAGACCAGGCCGGTGACTTTCTGGCCGTCGCCCTTCACTTCGCTGGTCAGCGCGCTGGTGATCACGTCCACATTCGGCAGGCTGTACAGCTTGCGTTGCAGCACGGCGTCGGCGCGCAGCTTGCTGTCGAACTCCAGCAGGGTCACGTGGGCGACGATGCCGGCCAGGTCGATGGCCGCCTCGACGCCGGAGTTGCCGCCACCGATCACCGCCACGCGCTTGCCCTTGAACAGCGGGCCGTCGCAGTGCGGGCAGAAGCACACGCCCTTGGCCTTGTATTCCTGCTCGCCGGGCACGCCCATCTCGCGCCAGCGGGCGCCGGTGGCCAGGATCACGGTCTTGGCCTTGAGGCTGCCGCCGCCCTCGAACTTCACTTCGTGCAGCTCGCCGGCGTTCTTCGCCGGGACCAGCGCGCTGGCGCGCTGCAGGTTCATGATGTCGACCTCGTACTGCTTCACGTGCTCTTCCAGCGCGCGGGCCAGTTTCGGGCCTTCGGTCTCTTTTACCGAGATGAAGTTCTCGATGGCCATGGTGTCCAGCACCTGGCCGCCGAAGCGCTCGGCGGCGACGCCGGTGCGGATGCCTTTACGCGCGGCGTAGATGGCCGCCGAGGCGCCGGCCGGGCCACCGCCCACCACCAGTACATCGAAGGCTGCCTTGGCGGCCAGCTTCTCAGCTTCGCGGGCGGCGGCGCCGGTGTCGATCTTGGCGAGGATTTCTTCCACGCCCATGCGGCCCGCGCCGAAGACTTCGCCGTTCAGGTAGATGCTCGGCACCGACATGATCTGGCGCTTTTCCACCTCGTCCTGGAACAGCGCGCCGTCGATGGCGACGTGGCGGATGTTGGGGTTGAGCACCGCCATCAGGTTCAGCGCCTGGACCACGTCCGGGCAGTTCTGGCAGGACAGCGAGAAGTAGGTTTCGAACTCGAACCGGCCCTGGATGCCCTTGACCTGCTCGATGACTTCGGCCTCGAGCTTGGACGGGTGGCCGCCGACCTGCAGGAGGGCCAGCACCAGGGAGGTGAATTCGTGGCCCATGGGGATACCGGCGAAACGCAGGCCGATGTCCGCACCCGGGCGGTTCAGCGAGAAGGACGGCTTGCGTTCGTCGCTGCCGTCTTCGCGCAGGGTGATCTTGTCGGTCAGGCCGACGATGTCGTGCAGCAGTTCGCTCAGCTCGCGGGATTTGTCGCTGTCATCGAGGGACGCGACTATCTCGAACGGCTGGGTGACCTTTTCCAGGTAGGCCTTCAACTGGGTCTTAAGATTGGCGTCCAACATGAATTCAGCTCCTACGAAATTCGGGCAAAAGGGTTCCCCGGCAGGCACGCTGGCCCGCCCTACGGCACGCTTTGGGCTTGGGGTAGGAAGGGTGCCGGCAGGCACCCTCGGGGTATTGCGCAAAACGGATTGGGAGACGTCGTGAGCAAGCGCTCAGGCAAGGCGCGACCAGGCGCGGGCGCGGAGTTTACGAGCTGTAAATGACAAGCCCGTCCTAGGCGGCCCCACCTGCTCGCAACGCAGCATCAGCGCTGCGCAACAGCCTCCCGGCCGTTTTTAGATCTTGCCGACCAGGTCCAGGGAGGGAGCCAGGGTCTTCTCGCCTTCTTTCCACTTGGCCGGGCAGACTTCGCCCGGGTGAGCGGCGGTGTACTGGGCGGCTTTCAGCTTGCGCAGGGTCTCGGACACGTCACGGGCGATCTCGTTGCTGTGGATCTCGACGGTCTTGATGACGCCTTCCGGGTTGATCACGAAGGTGCCGCGCAGGGCCAGGCCTTCTTCCGGGATGTGCACGCCGAAGGCGTTGGTCAGCTGGTGGGTCGGGTCGCCGATCAGCGGGAACTGGGCCTTGCCCACGGCCGGGGAGGTCTCGTGCCAGACCTTGTGGGAGAAGTGGGTGTCGGTGGTGACGATGTAGACTTCGGCGCCAGCGTCGCGGAAGGCGGCGTAGTTGTTGGCGGCGTCTTCGATCTCGGTCGGGCAGTTGAAGGTGAAGGCTGCCGGCATGAAGATCAGGACCGACCACTTGCCCTTCAGGGACTGCTCGGTGACTTCGATGAACTTGCCGTTGTGGAAGGCGTTGACCTTGAACGGTTGGACTTGGGTGTTGATCAGGTTCATTCGGCATTCCTCGTAGAGATGGGTTGATCGAATTGGTTATGAAATTCGACGTGGGCAAGATTATCCACTATTAGCCCGGATGGCCCATTGATTTAGGCCATCAAACAAATTGGCTTTCTCTATCAGCGGACTTATAAAAGGAAGAGCACCGCTATCGATGAGCGATGCCATCCTCCATCCTGCACAACCGACACGACCGCCTCGTGACAGCTCGGTGCCCGGCCTTCCACGGCTGCCCCAGGGACACCGGGGCTAACCGCGCGAACGAGGTAGACCAGCACATCCTGGGCGAAGAGCATCTTCCCGACCAACGGCAGCCCGTAAGCCATCAGCCGCAGCGGAGATGCCGGTGCGGGCCATGACCTATGCACCGTCGTAGGATGGCGTTGAGCGAAGCGATACCCATCGCCGCAACCGCATGGGTTTCGCAAGCTCAACCCATCCTACGAAAAGCGTTCACACCGCAGCGCTCCGCCTGAGGCCTGTAAGCACGGCCGCCAGGGGCTGTGGGCATGGGCGGGCTTCACCAGTGGCGGGGGCCGAAGCAGTTTCCTGGCCAGCTGGTCAAAAAGCGCCGCAAGCCTATGCTTTGCTTATGGAGCCGGCCCTTTCGGCTGGCAGAGTTCGTGCATTACCTGACCATATGGACAGCTTTGCCGCCGCGTCAGGCCCGCCCCCGGCAGGCGCCGCGAGCGCGCTCCAGCGAGGTTACGCATGATCCAGTTCCTGCTCGACGACGAGCTGCGCCAGGTGGACGGCCTGGCGCCGGAAACGAGCCTGCTCGACTACCTGCGCACCCAACTGGGGCGCACCGGCACCAAGGAAGGCTGCGCCTCCGGCGACTGCGGCGCCTGCACCCTGGTGCTCGCCGAGCCCGACGGCGACGGCCTGCGCTACCGGGCGGTGAACGCCTGCATCACCCCGCTGGGCTCGCTGCACGGGCGCCAGCTGCTGACGGTGGAAAGTCTCGCCGAAGGCGAACGCCTGCACCCGGTGCAGCAGGCCATGGTGGACTGCCACGGCGCGCAGTGCGGCTTCTGCACCCCGGGCATCGTCATGTCGCTGTTCGCCTGGCGCCACGCGGCCTGCGCCCACGACCGCGAGAGCGCGCTGACGGCCCTTTCCGGCAACCTGTGCCGCTGCACCGGCTACCGGCCGATCCTCGAAGCCGCCAGGCGCATCGCCGGCGACGCGCACGGGGATCGCTTCAGCGACGCCGAACGCGCCACCGCCGAACGCCTGCGCGCCCTGCCCGCCGGCGCCAGCCTGGACCACGGCGAACAGCACGCCTGGCTGCCCATCACGCTGGAAGAGCTGGACACCCTGTTGATGAACTATCCACAGGCGCGCCTGGTGGCCGGCGCCACCGACCTGGCCCTGGAAGCGACCCAGGCGCTGAAGCGCTTCCCGCAGTTGATCCACCTGGAGCGCGTGGCCGAGCTGCGCCGCCTGGAGGAATACCCCGATCACCTGCTGATCGGCGCCGCGCGGCCCTATGCCGACTGCACGGACGCGCTGCGCGCCTTCCCCGGCGTGCCCGAGCTGCTGGAACGCCTGGGTTCGCTGCAGATCCGCCAGCGCGGCAGCCTCGGCGGCAACATCGCCAACGCCTCGCCCATCGGCGACATGCCGCCGGTGCTGCTGGCCCTGGATGCGCGGCTGCGCCTGCGCCGCGCCGGCCAGGTGCGCGAGGTGCCCATCGATGGCTTCTTCACCGGCTACCGGCAGAGCGTGCTGCAGCCGGGCGAATACATCGAGGCGATAGTTATCCCCAGGTTGAGGGAAGGCCAGCTGTTCCGTGTGGACAAAGTCTCCAAGCGCCGCGACGACGACATTTCCGCCGTGTGCCTGGCCCTGCGCCTGGACTTCGACGACCAGGGCCTGGTGCGCGAGGCGCGCCTGGCCTGCGGCGGCATGGCCGCCACCCCGCTGCGCGGCCGCCGCAGCGAGGCCGCGCTGAGCGGCCGGGCGTTCGACGCCGCCGCCGTGGCCGCGGCCCAGGCCGCCCTGGCCGAAGACTTCCAGCCCATCGACGACCTGCGCGCCAGCGCCGCCTATCGCCTGAAGGTGGCGCAGAACCTGCTGCAACGCGCATTAGTGGATTACACGGCAACCCCTGCGGAGGTGCGCCATGCGTAGCCTGCCTCCCCTGGCCGCCAACGGCGGCGCCAGCGAAACCCGCAGCGCCGGCCAGGCCCGGCCCCACGACAGCGCCGAGCTGCACGTCAGCGGCGCGGCGCGCTACGTCGACGACATCAAGGAACCGCGCGAGCTGCTGCACGCCGCCGTCGGCCTCACGGACATCGCCTGCGGGGTTATCCACAAGCTGGACCTGGAGGCTGTGCGCAAGGCCCCCGGCGTGGTCGCCGTGCTGACCCTGGACGACGTGCCCGGCCACACCGACATCGGCCCGGTGTTCCCCGGCGACCCGCTGCTGGCCGGCGAACGGGTGAAGTACCACGGCCAGGCGCTGTTCGCCGTGGCCGCGCAAACCCAGCTGCAGGCCCGCCGCGCCGTGCGCCTGGCCAAGGTGGAATACGCCGAGGAACAGCCGCTGCTGGACCCGCTGCGGGCCAAGGCCGAGGAACGCTTCGTGCGCCCGCCGCACTTCATGCGCCGCGGCGACGCCGAGCACGGCCTGGCCGCCGCGCCCTACGTGCTGCAGGCCAGCCAGTTCGTCGGCGGCCAGGAGCACTTCTACCTCGAAGGCCAGGTGTCCATGGCGCAGCCCACGGACGACGGCGGCATGTTCGTGTTCACCTCCAGCCAGCACCCCAGCGAGGTGCAGAAGCTGGTGGCCGAGGTGCTGGCCATCCCCCTGGCCAAGGTCACCGTGGAAGTGCGGCGCATGGGCGGCGGCTTCGGCGGCAAGGAAACCCAGGCCGCGCCCTGGGCCTGCCTGGCCGCGCTGCTGGCGCGCAAGACCGGGTGCGCGGTGAAGCTGCGCCTGCCGCGCGCCGACGACATGCGCGCCACCGGCAAGCGCCACCCCTTCCACAACCGCTACCGCGTGGGCTTCGACGCCGAGGGCCGGCTGCTCGCCGCGCATCTGGAAGTGGTGGGCGACTGCGGCCACTCGCCGGACCTCTCCGACGCCATCGTCGACCGCGCCATGTTCCACGCCGACAACGCCTACTTCATCCCCGACGTGGCCGTGGCCGGCTACCGCAGCTTCACCAACATCGTTTCGCACACCGCCTTCCGCGGCTTCGGCGGGCCCCAGGGGATGATGCTGATCGAACGCGCCATGGACGACATCGCCCGCGCCGTCGGCCAGGACCCGCTGGACGTGCGCAAGCTCAACCTCTACGGCGGCAGCGGCCGCGACCTCACGCCCTACCACCAGCGCGTGGAACACAACCTGCTGGGCGAGCTGATCGAACGCCTGGAAGCCAGCAGCGACTATCGCGCCCGCCGCGCCGCCATCACTGCCTCCAATGCAGGCAGCCCAATACTCAAGCGCGGCCTGGCGCTGACGCCGGTGAAGTTCGGCATCAGCTTCACCGCCCAGCACCTGAACCAGGCCGGCGCGCTCATCCACCTGTACACCGACGGCAGCATCCAGCTGAACCATGGCGGCACCGAGATGGGCCAGGGCCTGAACACCAAGGTGGCGCAGATCGTCGCCGAGGAATTCCAGGTGCCGCTGGAGCGCGTGAGCATCACCGCCACGCGCACCGACAAGGTGCCCAACACCTCGCCCACCGCGGCCTCCAGCGGCACCGACCTGAACGGCATGGCCGCCCGCGACGCGGCCCGCACGCTGAAGGCGCGGCTGGCGGAATTCCTCGCCGCGCGCGAGGGCGTGACGCCCCAGGAAGTGCGCTTCGCCCACGGCCAGGTGCAGGTCCGGGACAAGGCGCTGGACTTCGCCGAGGTGGTGCAGGCCGCCTACTTCGCGCGGGTGCAGCTGTCCGCCACCGGCTTCTACCGCACGCCGAAGATCCACTACGACCGCGAGACCGGCCAGGGCCGGCCGTTCTTCTACTTCGCCTACGGCGCGGCGGTGTCCGAGGTGGAAGTGGACAGCCTGACCGGCGAATACCGTCTGCTGCGGGTGGACATCCTCCACGACGTGGGCCGCAGCCTGAACCCGGCCGTCGACATCGGCCAGATCGAGGGCGGCTTCGTCCAGGGCATGGGCTGGCTGACCAGCGAGGAACTGAAGTGGGACGCCAAGGGCCGCCTGCTCACCACGGGGCCGGCAACCTACAAGATCCCGGCGGTGAGCGACGTGCCGGAAGACTTCCGCGTGGCGCTGTTCGACCGGCCCAACGAAGAGGACAGCGTGTACCTGTCCAAGGCCGTGGGCGAGCCGCCGTTCATGCTGGCCATCTCGGTGTGGTCGGCCCTGCGCGACGCCATCGCCAGCCTGGCGGACTACCGGGTGAGCCCGGCGCTGGATACGCCGGCTACGCCGGAGCGGGTGTTGTGGGCGTGCGAGGCGTTGAAGGGGTGGGCTGTGGATAGTTCGCTGGAAGACGCGGCATGCCCTCACCCTAGCCCTCTCCCGGAGGGAGAGGGGACCGTCCTGAGCGGGGCTCAGCAACGGAGTCAGCCGGACACTGTGGATAACAGGAAAACTCCCAATCTCCCCGCACACACCGAACAAGCCCCCCAGGAGCCCACCCCATGACCCCCACCTGGATGGACGCCATCGCCCGCCTGCGCGACGGCGCCGAGCCCTACGTGCTGGTCACCGTCATCGGCGTGCAGGGCTCCACCCCGCGCGAGGCCGGCTGCAAGATGCTGGTCACCGCCGACGCCTGCTACGACACCATCGGCGGCGGTCACCTGGAACTGGCCGCCACCGAGCACGCCCGCCAGTTGCTGCTGGCCGGCAAGGACGCGCAGAGCCTGGAACACTTCCCCCTCGGCGCACGCCTGGGCCAGTGCTGCGGCGGCCGCGCCAGCCTGCTGTTCGAATGCTTCGCGGTGCGCGGGCCGCAGGTGCTGCTGTTCGGCGCCGGGCACGTCGGCCGCGCCCTGGCGCCGCTGCTGGCCGGGCTGCCGCTGCGTCTGGAATGGGTGGACAGCCGCGCCGCGGAATTCCCCGCCGAGTTACCCACAGGGGTGCGCTGCAGCCTGCTGGACGAACCGCTGGAGGCTGTGGATAAAGCCGCGCCGGGCAGCTACTACCTGATCATGACCCACAACCACCCGCTGGACTACGCTCTCGCCGAGGCCGTGCTCAAGCGCGGCGACGCCGGCTTCCTCGGCATGATCGGCTCGCGCACCAAGGCCCAGCGCTTCCGCATGCGCCTGGAGCAGCGCGGCTTTTCCACAGCCGCCATCGAATCCCTGCACTGCCCCATCGGCCTGCCCGGGTTGCCCGGCAAGCGCCCGCTGGAAGTGGCCATCGCCGTGGCCGCCCAGATCATCGCCCGCTACCACCAGGACGCCCCGCCGCGCACCACGCGCAGCGGCGTCGAGTGGAAAGCCCTGTGCAGCGAGGCAAACCACACGTAGGGCGACTCGCCGTTTGACCTCGACCCCAGGCACGCCCCGGATTCGGCCTCGAAGCGTCTGTCCGGGATGCTCCGGGCTCCGCGCATCGGCCACCCCACCCAACCCCAAAAAACCTGACCGACGGGACAACAGTTTTCCCCGTACCCGCCGATAACCCCTTCGGCCCCTTCCCTACGCCCGTCTCCCACCGCGAACGGATTCGCCGCGTGCCAAGAGGACAACAAGAACATGCGCCTTCGCAGCATCCAGATCCAACTCATCCTCAGCATGGGCAGCGCCCTGCTGCTCAGCCTGCTCATCGTGCTCGGCCTCTATGCCGTGCTGGTCAACCGCCTGAGCGAGCGCTACCTGCTCGAACAGGCGCTGCCGGCGAGCATCCAGGCCATCGCCAACGACTTCGAGCGCCAGCTCACCGGCCCGCTCACCGCCGCCGCCGGCATCGCCGACAACAGCCTGGTGCAGGACTGGCTGGCCGCCGGCGAGGACCCGGCGCGGCAGGCCGATTTCGTCCGCTACCTGGGCGGCATCCGCACTTCGCAGCGGGCCTTCGCCGCGCTCATCGCCAGCCAGGCCAGCGACGCCTACTACAGCGACAAGGGCAAGGAACGCACCCTGTCCCGCGACAACCCGCAGGACGCCTGGTACTTCCGCTTCGTCGACAGCGGCCGGCCGCAGGTGCTGAACATCGACACCGACGTCGGCAGCGGCGAACTCACGCTGTTCATCGACCGCCGCGTCGAGCGCGACGGCAAGCTGCTGGGCATCGCCGGCCTGGGCCTGCGCATGGACGAGCTGTCCAGGCTGATCCGCGACTTCCGCTTCGGCCAGTCCGGCCGCGTGTACCTGGTGAAGAACGACGGCCAGGTGCAGATCCACCCCGACCCGGCCCGGGCCCGCGGCAAGGCTCTGGCCGACCTGGTGGGCAGCGACGCGGCGCAAGCGCTGCTCGGCCATCCGGGCTTCCAGAGCAGCCGCTTCGAGCGCGACGGCGAAACCTACCTGGCCGCCAGCCTGCCGCTGCGCGACCTGGGCTGGACGCTGGTCAGCGAGGTGCCGGAGGCCGAGGTCTACGCCGACGCACGCCAGGCCCTGCGCCTGTCCGGCCTGGCCGGCGCGGCGGTGGCGCTGCTCTGCCTGGGCCTGGTGGTATTGCTGGCCCGCGGCCTGGTGCGGCCGATCCGCCAGGTGACCACGGCGCTGCTGGACATCGGCGCCGGCGGCGGCGACCTGACCCGCCGCCTGGACGATGCCCGCGCCGACGAGCTGGGCGACCTGGCCCGCGGCTTCAACCGCTTCCTCGAAGGCCAGCGCCAGCTGATCGGCGCGGTGCTGGCCACCAGCGAGCAACTGCAACGCAGCGTGGCCGAGGTGGCGCGGGTTGTGGATAACACCGCCGAACGCTCCAGCCGTCAGCAGGAGATGACCGACATGGTGGCCACGGCGGTGAACGAAATGGGCAGCACCGTGCAGGAGATAGCGCGCAACGCCGAGCAGGCCGCCAGCGCCTCGCAGCAGGCCCGCGGCGAAGCCGGCCAGGCGCGCCAGGTGGTGGGCGGCGCGCTGCAGCATGGCGAGCGCATGTCCGCCGAGATCGGCCAGGCCGCGGAGGCCGTGGGCGACCTCGCAGCCCAGGTGGCGACCATCGACCAGGTGCTGGCGGTGATCCGCGGCATTTCCGAGCAGACCAATCTGTTAGCGCTCAACGCCGCCATCGAGGCCGCCCGCGCCGGCGAGCTGGGCCGCGGCTTCGCCGTGGTGGCCGACGAGGTGCGCACCCTGGCCGGGCGCACCCAGGGTTCCACCGACGAGATCCAGGCGATGATCCAGCGCCTCAAGCAGGGCGCCGAGCAGGCGGTCGGCTCCATGCAGTCCGGCCAGGCGGCCACCGGCGAGGGCCTGGCCGCCAGCCAGCGCGCCGGCGCCTCGCTGGGCGCCATCGCCGACCAGGTGGAGCGCATCAGCGACATCAACCACCAGGTCGCCGCCGCCACCGAGGAGCAGAGCGCGGTCACCGAGGAGATCAACCGCAACGTCCAGGGCATCGCCGACCTGGCCCGCGCCACCGCTGGCGAAGTGCACCAGGGCCGCGAACAATGCCAGGCCCTGCGCGGCCTGGCCGACGACCTGCAGCGGCAGATGGGGCAGTTCCGGTTGTAACGACGTAGGGCGTATAACGCTCCGCGTTATACGCCGTTTGACCTTGGCGCCAGGCGCGCCTCGGATTTGGATTCGGAGCGCCTGTCCAGGGGCGCTTCGGGTTCGGACCAGAGGCCGGGCATGAGGACGGTGTAGCGGCGGATAACCGCGAACGGTTATTCGCCCTACGTTCCTGTTATCCACTGTTGAAAAGCGGTTTTCGCTGTCCACAGGCGGCAGGCTTCCACAGGGAGCCTCCAGGGGCGCGTTTTGGCGACGCCGATTTGTGGATACCCTTCTGCAGCCCAGCAATTCCGGGGACTTTTGCTCAAATAACGTACAGTTTTTGCCAGCCGGCGGCGGTTCTGGCATGGGAAGTTTTCCCCAGAGGATATCCACAACACTGTCCACGGCCTCTGTGAGCAATCCATTCGCCCATCCGTGGAAAACCCCGATTCCACCGGCTTCTCTCCGCTCCTTCCCCTGCCCTGCATAAGTGCCGCCCATGGCACAGTTTTCCACCAGGATATTCACAGCTTGCCAAGGGCTTATACCGGACTTGTCCAGGCCCCTTTTCCGAGGCTTCAAGACCTGGCTTAAGCCCTTGATTGGCGCGGCTTTCAGCCCGTTACAGAACAAAAAACGTACAGCCTCGCGCAGCCCCCGGAATGCCTGCTTCCGGGGCCTTCATCGACAGTTTTTCCACAGCCTTGCCCACGCTATCCGGGGATAGCCGAAAACGGCCTTTTCCACCGTTTGCACAAATTCTGCGCAATGCCATGCAGGCCACGGCTGGCGTGGCCTGGAAAGGAGGGGGCACAGTTTGTCCACAGGATGCCGCACAGGAACCGGGGACAAAAACCCGCGTCCGCTGGAAAAGCCCTGGGGATAATTGCCTTCAGTCGTCGAGGCGGGTGGCCTGGATGCGGCCGCGGCTGAGGTCGCCGAGCAGGCGTTGCAACTCCTCAACCTTCGCATCGGGCAGGCTCAGGCGGATATCCACACCCTCGGCGCCGTAGGCCTCGTCCTCGATGCCGGCGCCCAGGGCGAGGATGCGCGCCTTGAGCAGCGCGTGCTCGGCGAAGCCGCAGGCGAAGGCCAGGCGGCTGCTGGGCACCAGTTCGATGCGCGCGGCGTCCTGCAGGCACTTGGCCGCGCAGCCGCCGTAGGCGCGGGCCAGGCCGCCGGTGCCGAGCTTGATGCCGCCGAACCAGCGGCTGACCAGCACCACCACGCGGTCCATGGCCTGGCCCTCGATGGCCGCGAGCATCGGCCGCCCGGCGGTGCCGCCGGGTTCGCCGTCGTCGCTGAAGCGGTATTGCGCGCCGAGCTTCCAGGCCCAGCAGTTGTGCCCGGCGCTGGCGTCGCGGTGGGCGGCGAGGAAGGCCTGGGCCTCGGCCTCGCTGGCGATGGGCGCGGCCAGGCAGGTGAAGCGGCTCTTGCGGATTTCCTCGGCGTAGCTGGCCGGGCCGGCGAGGGTGAAGCTCATGCCGTGGCCGGCGGCGTCAGCCCGCAGCCCTTGAGGATGATGCGGATGAGGTTGTCGGCGGCGTCGTTGAAGTCCTGCCGGGACATGCGCTTGCGCCCGGTGACGAAGGCGATCTGGGTGGCGAAGTCGGCGTAATGCTGGGTGCTGCCCCAGAGCAGGAAGATCAGGTTGACCGGGTCCACCGGGTCCATCTTGCCGGCGGCGATCCAGGCCTCGAACACCGCGGCGCGGCCGCGGAACCAGGCGCGGTAGTCCTGGTTGAAGTGGCTGCTCAGGCACTGCCCGCCGCTGATGATCTCCATGGCGAAGATGCGCGAGGCCAGCGGGTGGCGGCGGGAGAACTCCATCTTGGCGCGGATGTAGCCGGCCAGGGCGGTGGCCGGGTCGTCCTCGGCGGACAGGTGGTTGAAGGTGCTGTCCCAGAGGTCGAGGATGTTGCCCAGCACCGCGGTGTAGAGCCCCAGCTTGTTGCTGAAGTAGTAGTGCAGGTTGGCCTTGGGCAGGTCGGCGCGCAGGGCGATGGCGTTCATGCTGGTGCCCTTGAAGCCGTGGCGGGCGAACTCTTCTTCGGCGGCGGCGAGGATGACTTCCTCGTTCTTCTGGCGAATGCGGCCGGCGGGCTTGTCGGCGCCTTCGGCAAGGTGGGCTGGCACTGGGAAAGTCATACGGCGTATCCATGGCTTCAGCGAAAGGGCGAAGCATGGATAACCCAGGCAGGGCGGGGGATTCAAGCGAATCCGGCGTTTTTCCCGCGGTGCACCGCAACGGGGCGGGGGAATGCCCCACAGGGGCATGAGGAACGCCGACGTAGGATGGGTTGAGCGCAGCGATACCCATCGCCACGCCCGCATGGGTTTCGCCAAGGCTCAACCCATCCTACGAAGAGCCCGTTCTGAAACATCCAGAAACACCAGCCCTTCGCCGACGATCGCCGGTTTTTCCCAAGAAAGGCTGCTGAAAGCTTGAGCCCCTAGCATCCGCCCTCCCCTCCGCTGCCCGGCGGCGGGTTATCCGCACAAGAACAACACGGGTGATGCCATGACACGCTTGAACCGCCGACCCGCCCCGTCCCTGCCCGGCCAGCCGCCGCGCTGACCCCGACGGAGGCCCTCCCGATGCTGACCCTGCTCGCCTTCGCCATGGTGGCGACCTTCATGCTCCTGATCATGACGCGGCGCCTCTCGGCGCTCATCGCGCTGATCCTGGTGCCCATCGCCTTCGCCCTGCTCGGCGGCTTCGCCGCGGGCCTCGGGCCGATGATGCTCGACGGCATCCGCACCCTGGCGCCGACCGGGGTGATGCTGATGTTCGCCATCCTCTACTTCGCCATCATGATCGACTCGGGGCTGTTCGACCCGGCGGTGCGCAAGATCCTGCGGCTGGTCAAGGGCGACCCGCTTAAGGTGTCGATGGGCACCGCCGCGCTGGCGATGATCGTCTCCCTGGATGGCGACGGCTCCACCACCTACATGATCTGCGTGGCCGCGGTGCTGCCGCTGTACCAGCGCCTGGGCATGAGCCCGCTGCTGATGGCCTGCCTGATCATGCTCTCCAGCGGCGTGCTCAACATGACCCCCTGGGGCGGCCCCACAGCCCGCGCCGCCAGCGCCCTGCACGTGGACCCGGCGGACATCTTCGTGCCGATGATCCCGGCGATGGTCGCGGGCCTGGCGACGGTGTTCGCCATCGCCTGGGCCTACGGCAAGCGCGAGCGCGCGCGCCTGGGCCAGCTGCACCTGCCCGGCGAGCACCTGGACGCGGCCGAGGTCAGCGTCTCGCAGTACCCCGAGGCGCGGCGGCCGAAGCTCCTGTGGTTCAACGGCGCGCTGACGCTGGTGCTGATGGGCACGCTGATCGCCGGGCTGCTGCCGATGCCGGTGCTGTTCATGATCGCCTTCAGCATCGCCATGATCGTCAACTACCCGTGCATCCTGGAGCAGAAGAAGCGCATCGGCGCCCACGCCGAGAACGTGCTGGCGGTGGTCTCGCTGATCTTCGCCGCCGGCGTGTTCACCGGCATCCTCTCCGGAACCGGGATGGTCGAGGCCATGTCGAAGAGCCTGCTGGCGGTGATCCCGCCGGCGCTGGGGCCGTATCTTGCGACCATCACCGCGCTGGTCAGCCTGCCGTTCACCTTCTTCATGTCCAACGACGCCTTCTACTACGGCGTGCTGCCGGTGCTGACCCAGGCCGCCGCGCAGTACGGCATCACCCCGGTGGAAATGGCCCGCGCCTCGATCGTCGGCCAGCCGGTGCACCTGCTCAGCCCGCTGGTGCCCTCCACCTACCTGCTGGTGGGGCTGGCCAAGGTGGACTTCGGCGACCACCAGCGTTTCACCCTGCGCTGGGCAGTGCTGGTCTGTCTCGCTATCCTCGCCGCCGCCCTGCTGCTGGGGCTGTTCCCCCTGTTCAACGACTGACGACTGGTAAAACCGTAAATGGAATGGCTGACCAACCCGGAAATCTGGGTCGCGCTCCTCACCCTGACCGCCCTGGAGATCGTCCTGGGCATCGACAACATCATCATGATCTCCATCCTGGTGGGGCGCATGCCCAAGGCCATGCAGGCGCGCACGCGGCTGTTCGGCCTGGCCCTGGCGATGGTCACGCGCATCCTCCTGCTGCTGTCGATCACCTGGGTGATGCGCCTGACCGCCGACCTCTTCACGGTGTTCGAGCAGGGCATTTCCGGGCGTGACCTGATCCTGTTCTTCGGCGGCCTGTTCCTGCTGTGGAAGAGCAGCAGCGAGATCTACCACGGCCTGGAAGGCGAGGACGAGACCGAGCAGCAGCCCAAGAGCCTGCTCGGCGGCTTCCTCGGCACCATCGTGCAGATCGCCATCATCGACATCGTGTTCTCGCTGGACTCGGTGATCACCGCGGTGGGCATGGTCTCCAACGTGCCGGTGATGGTCGCCGCCATCGTCGTCGCGGTGCTGGTGATGATGCTCGCCTCCGGGGCCATCAGCGACTTCATCGACAAGCACCCGTCGCTGAAGATGCTGGCGCTGTCGTTCCTCATCGTGGTCGGCACCGTGCTCATCGCCGAAGCCTTCGAGGTCCACGTACCCAAGGGCTACGTCTACTTCGCCATGGCCTTCTCGCTGGCGGTGGAAGCGCTGAACATCCGCATGCGCACGGCGCGCGGGCGCAAACCGGTCGAGCCGGTGCAACTGCGCCGGGACATTCCCGGCCAGTGACGGCCGGGACCCTGGTATGATCCGCACGGCCCCTGAACGGGGCCGTTTCACTTTCCATGGAAGAGGAAAACCCATGCTCCGCAAACTCCCCGCGGGCGGCGTCCTGCTGGCCCTGCTCGCCGGCTGCTCCGGCGGTACTCCCTCCCACGACGAGATCGAGAAGAAGCTGGCGACGCTGAAACTCGACCAGCCGCACTGCGCCACCGGAATGTTCGGCCAGTTCCCGCTGACCCTCGGCACGCCCGGCACCCCCGACAGCAGCAACGCCGACGTCTTCGACGCCTTCGTCAAGGTCGGCCTGCTGCGCAAGGATGGACTGACCTACAGCCTCACCGACGCCGGCAAGGCCGCCTACCAGCCCGAACGCAAGGGCTTCTGCTACAGCGATGGGTTCAGCAACGAGATCAAGGATGTCTCCGAGCTGGACAAGGACGACTTCGGCCCGGCGGTGGAAAAGGGCTGGCTGGTCACCTTCGAGATCACCCCGCGCAACGTCCAGGACTGGGTCAAGAACCCGGAGCTGCTGGGCAAGGCCAGCCGGGCGAAGCTGGAAGACCTCACCCAGCCCCAGGTCGAACGGGTGAAGCTGCTCAAACTGCGCGGCGAGGAAGGCTACAAGCTGGTGGCGCCGACCCTGTCCATCGAGCACGGCATCTACTTCGACCAGGGCTGGAGGCCCTAGAGCGTCGGCAAGGGCGCCCCGGCCGGCCACTCCAGGGTGCCCTTGTCGCTGAAGCGAGCGGTGCCGAACAGGCCGCCGCCGAGCTTGCCGCTGATTTCGTAGGGCATGCCCTGGCGCGGCGGCGCGTTGCCCAGGCCCCAGGCCTGGCGCACCAGGCGGAAGGCGGAGATGCTCACCGGCACGCTGAGCACCGCCTCGCCGAAGCGCGGCACCTGCCCGCGCTGGTCGCTCACCCCGCTGGCCAGCGGGCGGCCGTTGATGCTCAGGTCCAGGGCCACGCCGTCGTAGTCGATGTCGCGGTCGTTGGGGTTCTGCACCCGCAGCTTGACCGCGAAGCGCGCTTCCATGCCCTGCCCGGCCAGGGGCTCCAGGCCCACCAGGTCGATCTTCAGCGGGTCGTTGCCGAACAGGCTGGCGCAGGCGCCCAGGCCCAGGATCAGGCCGAGGGCGAGGAACAGGCGCAGGGTGGCGAGAAGGCGCTTGGGCATTGGAGTTTCCGCTGGCGATGTGTCCGGGGCAGTCTAGCCCGCGGCGGTGGCCGGGAGAAACCGTGGTTCGGATACCCCTTGTAGGAGCGGGCCCTGCCCGCGATTCGCGCGCAGGGCGCGCTCCTACAGGGAAATGGTGCGGGTGGCGCAGTTGCGCTGATGGGTATCGCTTCGCTCAACGCCATCCTACGAAAAGCCGTGCTTCCTGGAACCGTAGGATCTTATCCGCGAATCGCGCCGATATTTCCGGCTATCGCGGACAAGGTCCTACGATCGCGATTTTCCGGACCGCCCTGCAAAACCCCGCCCCAACGGCTTTACTCAAGGTAAACACCCCGACGAATCAGCATCTTGTCGAACCCCCGAGGGACCGCAGGGGTCTACCATGACAATTAGATGACAGAAAAATCGGCCAGAGTCGTCCCACAGCGCAGTCACGCCTGGGCGGCCATGCAGTAACGAGGGGGGCCGCCATGCTGACACTGCTCAACCTGCTTTCCGCCGTCGCCTTGCTGGTGTGGGGCACGCACATCGTGCGCACCGGCATCCTCCGGGTGTACGGCAGCGACCTGCGGCGCATTCTCAGCCGCAGCGTGCAGAAACGGCCGCTGGCCTTCGCCGCCGGCATCGGCGTCACCGCATTGGTGCAGAGCAGCAACGCCACCGCGCTGCTGGCCACTTCCTTCGTCGCCAGCGGGCTGATGGCGCTGGCCCCGGCGCTGGCGATCATGCTCGGCGCCGACGTCGGGACGGCGCTGATGGCGCGGGTGCTGACCCTCGACCTGTCGTGGCTGTCGCCGCTGCTGATCTTCTTCGGGGTGATCTTCTTCCTCACCCGCAAGCAGACGCGCCTGGGCCAGCTGGGCCGGGTGTTCATCGGCCTGGGCCTGATCATCCTGGCGCTGCAGCTGATCGTCGAGGCCGCCGAACCCATGACCCAGGCCAAGGGCGTGAAGGTGCTGTTCTCCAGCCTCACCGGCGACGTCATGCTCGATGCCCTGACCGGCGCGCTGTTCGCCATGATCTCCTACTCCAGCCTGGCCGCCGTGCTGCTCACCGCGACCCTCGCCACCTCCAAGGTGATCTCGCTGAAGGTCGCGCTGTGCCTGGTGGTGGGCGCCAACCTGGGCACCGGCATCCTCGCCCTGATCGGTTCCACCTCGCAGAACGCCGCCGGCCGCCGGGTGGCCCTGGGCAGCCTGCTGTTCAAGGTCGCCGGCTGCGTGCTGGTGCTGCCGCTGATCGGCCCGCTGGCGCAGTGGGTGGACGGCTGGCCGTTCCGCACCCAGGAGCTGGTGATCGCCTTCCACGTGCTCTACAACTCGGTGCGCTGCCTCGCCTGCCTGCCGCTGACCACCCAGATGGCCGCCTTCTGCACGCGCATCATGCCCGACCGCGCCACCCCCGAGGACCGCGTGCGCCCGCGCCACCTCGACCCGGCGGCGCTGGACACGCCGAGCCTGGCGCTGGTCAACGCGGTGCGCGAGACGCTGCGCATGGGCGACATCGTCGAGCAGATGCTGATCAACCTTCTGCAGGTGACCCGCGGCGGCGACCCTCTGCTGGGCAAGGAGATCCGCAAGCTCGACGACGACGTCGACGCGCTCTACACGGCGATCAAGCTGTACCTGGCGCGCATGCCCCGCGAGGATTTGAGCGAGCGCGACAGCCGGCGCTGGGCCGAGGTCATCGAGCTGGCCATCAACCTGGAGCAGGCCGGCGACATCATCGAGCACATGCTCAGCGCCGTGCAGGACAAGAAGACCTCGCGCAGCCGCTCGTTCTCGGACAACGGCCTGGCCGAGATCACCGCGCTGCACAGCCAGTTGCTGGTCAACCTGCGCCTGAGCCTGTCGGTGTTCCTCAACGGCGACCAGGAAGGCGCGCGGCGCCTGCGCCGGGCCAAGCAGCGCTTCCGCCTGCAGGAGCGCCGCTACGCCCACGCCCACGTCGACCGCCTGCGCCAGCAGGTGGTGCAGAGCATCGAGACCAGCTCGCTGCACCTGGACCTGATCGCCGACATGAAGCGCCTGAACTCGCTGTTCTGCGCCATCGCCTATGCCGTCCTCGACAACCCCGAGGCCGGCAGCGGCGAGGAGGCCGAGGACGACTACGTCGAGCAGGCCCTGGAAGACGCCACCCAACCGCCGGGCCACGGCGTGCCGCCAGGCTCCAGCGCGGCCGGCTGAGGTCCCGGCGTGCGGCAGCTCGCCGCGGGACTGATCCGCGTCAATGCCCGGGCATGGCGTTCGGCTAGGGTAGTGGCACTTTGCCAGCCACGAGCATGACGCCATGACCCTTAGCCGGCTTCCGGCCCAGTTATTGGTGACCTCCCAGGACGAGAGCGTGGCGCGCCAGGTGCGCGCCCTGCTCACGGTCTACCAGGTGCCCTGCGCGGTACTCGCCGGCCCCGGCGACTGCGAGCAGGCTCCGCTGTGCCGCTGGTTCAAGGATGCCGCGCTGAGCGATACCGCGCGCCTGCACGCCCTGCTGGCCGACGCCGTCGGCGTGCTCGAACGCAGCCGCCACGCCTTCCGCTCGCGCGAGCTGGGGCAACTGCGCCTGCGCCTGGAGGCCGCGTTGCGGGAGTTGTCCGCCTCCCCGCCGATGGTGTAAAAACCCCCGACCAACGTTCCGCTACCGCGGAAGCCGGCTTTGCCGGGCAGGACGCCAAGGGCCTGCAAGACAAAGCGCCGCGCCTGTCGCCGAATTCATCGTGCGACGGGCGCGGCGCTTTTTTCATGCCCGCAGAAAAACAAGGAGGCAAGCATGGGCCTGGGACCGAAGCTCGACCACATGCTCGACCGCATCGGCCTGTCGCCGGCGGAGATCGACCAGCGCCTGCGCTACCTGCACTGGCAGCCAGCCGACGAACAGCGCCTGCAGCAGGCCGCCGCCGAGCGCGGCGACAGCCACGCGCGCTTCATCGACCAGCTCTACGCGCACCTCGGCCAGTTCCCGCCGCTGGCGGCCATCCTCTCCGAGCCGGCCACCCTGCAGCGCCTCAAGCGCAGCCAGGCGCAGTACTACGAGCAGCTCTGGGAGGCCCCGCAGGACGGCGGCTACGTGCGCGACCGCCTGCGCATCGGCCTGGTCCACCAGCAGGTGGGGGTGGAGCTGAAGTGGTACCTGGGCGCCTACCGCCTGTACCTGCAGCACATGCTCGACGAACTGCTCGGCGACGCGCCGCAGGCGCAGACCTTCGCCAGCCTGCTCAAGCGGGTGTTCTTCGACATGTCGCTGGCCATCGACACCTACGGCGCCGCCCAGCGCCAGGCCCTGGAGGACAGCGAGGCGCGCTTCGCCCGGGCCCTGCGCGGGGCCAACGACGGCATCTGGGACTGGGACCTGGCCAACGACCGGCTGTACGTTTCCGAGCGCTGGGCGCGCATGCTCGGGCTGAACCGCGACAGCCTCGGCGAGGGCAGCGCCAGCTGGTTCGCCCGCGTGCACCCCGACGACCTGCCCGGCCTGCGCCAGGCCATCGACGCCCACCTGCGCGGCAGCGCCGCCCTGCTCAACCACGAGTACCGCATCCGCCAGCGCGACGGCGGCTACCTCTGGGTGCAGGCCCGCGGGGTGATCACCGACGGGCGCATGGCCGGCTCGCAGAGCGACATCAGCCAGCGCAAGGCCAGCGAGCACCAGCTCAGCCATGCCGCGCGCCACGACCCGCTGACCGGCCTGGCCAACCGCCTGCGCCTGGACGAGTTGCTGCAGCAGGCCCTGCAACGCCAGGGCCGCCCCGGCGCGCGCGAGGCCGGCCTGCTGTTCATCGACCTGGACCGCTTCAAACTGATCAACGACAGCCTCGGCCACGCCGTCGGCGACCGCGTGCTGGTGGAAGTGGCCCAGCGCCTGCTGCGCTGCCTGCGCCCCGGCGACCACCTGGCGCGCTTCGGCGGCGACGAGTTCGTGGTGCTGCTGGACGACATGGCCAACCTGGCCGACGCCGAACAGGTCGCCCAGCGCATGCTCGACTGCCTGCACCAGCCGCTGCACCTGGACGGCCGCACCCTGGTGGTCAGCGCCAGCATCGGCATCACCGGGCTGATCGCCGAGGGCCAGGCGATCGACACCCTGCAGGCCGCGGACCTGGCCCTGTACCGCGCCAAGGAGGCCGGCAAGGCGCAGTACGCGCGCTTCTCCAGTGAGCTGCAGGCCGCCGCGCAGCGCCGCCTGGAGCTGGAGAGCGCGCTGGGCCAGGCGCTGGAGCGCGGCGAATTCAGCCTGCACTACCAGCCGATCCTGCGCATCGACGTCGACCCGCCGCGGCCCATCGCGGTGGAAGTGCTGCTGCGCTGGCAGCGCGACGGCCAGCCGGTCTCCCCGCTGCAGTTCATCCCGGCGCTGGAGGAATCCGGCGAGATCGTCCGCGTCGGCGACTGGGTGCTGCGCGAGGCCTGCCGGCAGACCCGCGCCTGGCAGCGCGACGGCCAACCCTGGCTGTATTGCTCGGTGAATCTGTCCATCCGCCAGCTGCAGCAGCCGGGCTTCACCGAGCGGGTGCGGCAGATCCTCGCCGAGACCGGCCTGGCGCCGCAGAGCCTGGTGCTGGAGATCACCGAGAGCCTGATGATGCAGGACGGCGCCGAGACCCTCGCCTGCCTGCGCGAGCTGGCCGCCCACGGCGTGCGCCTGGCGCTGGACGACTTCGGCACCGGCTATTCGTCCCTGGGCTACCTCAAGCGCTTCCCGCTGGACCTGCTGAAGGTCGACCGCAGCTTCATCGGCAAGGTCCCCGACGACCCCGAGCTGAGCGCCATCTGCCGCGCCATCGTCGGCCTGGGCCGCAGCCTCGGCCTGGAGGTGGTGGCCGAGGGCGTCGAGCACCCCGAGCACCTGGAATTCCTGCGCAAGGAAGGCTGCCGCTTCGCCCAGGGCTTCCTGTTCAGCCCGCCGCTGCCGCCCCACATCCTGCACCCCGCGCCCATGGAGACCCACCGATGAAGCTCAACCTGCCGGTCAGCGGGCGCCAGGTCGAAGTGCCCGCCAGCGCCAACATCCTCTCCACCACCGACCTCAAGGGCGCGGTCAGCCACGTCAACCCGGACTTCCTGGCCATCAGCGGCTTCAGCGCCGAGGAGCTGCTGGGGCACAACCACAACCGCGTGCGCCACCCGGACATGCCGCCGGCCGCCTTCGCCCACCTGTGGCGGACGCTGCAGGCCGGGCGCAGCTGGATGGGCCTGGTGAAGAACCGCTGCAAGAACGGCGACCACTACTGGGTGAGCGCCTTCGTCACGCCGATCCGCCACGACGGCAAGGTGGTGGAGTACCAGTCGGTGCGCACCCGCGCCAGCGCCGCCGAGGTCGAGGCCGCCGAGCAGCTGTACGCGCGCATGCGCGCCGGCTGGCTACCACGCCGGCCGCGCCTGGGCCTGCTGCCGCGGCTGCTAGTAGGCCTGGGCCTGGCGCAGGCCCTGGGCGCGCTGCTGGCATATCTGGCGCCCGCACCCTTGGCCTTCGGCCTGGCCCTGCTGCTTTCCGGCGCCTGGCTGGCGCACCAGTTGCAGCCGCTGCGGCCCCTGCTGGCGCGCGCCCGGCAGGTCGCCGACAACCCGCTGAGCCAGCGCCTGTACAGCGGCCGCAACGACGAATTCGGCGAGCTGGACTTCGCCCTGCGCATGCTCGAAGCCGAGACCGGCGCGGTGGTCGGGCGCATGGCCGAGGCCTCGCGCCAGCTCGCCGAACACGCCGGGCAGTTGGCCGGCACCGTGGCCGACAGCAGCGCCGGCACGCGCCGCCAGCAGCAGGAGACCGACCAGGTGGCCAGCGCCATGCAGCAGCTGGCGCAGAGCGTCCAGGAAGTGGCGCGCCACGCCCAGCACAGCGCGGTGGCGGCGCAGTGCAGCGAGCGGGTGACCCAGGCCGGCCAGGGCGAGGTGCAGGCCACCCGCGGCCAGCTCGCCGCCCTGGAGGACGCGGTGCGCCGCGCCAGCGAGGCGGTGGAGCAACTGCACGGGCACAGCGAGGGCATCTCGCGGATGCTGCAGGTGATCCAGGAAGTCGCCGGGCAGACCAACCTGCTGGCGCTCAACGCCGCCATCGAGGCGGCCCGCGCCGGCGAGGCCGGGCGCGGCTTCGCCGTGGTCGCCGACGAAGTGCGCGCGCTGGCCTCGCGCACCGCCGACTCGGCATTGGATATCCACAGGCTGGTGGGCGACTTGCAACGCGGCGCCGACGCCTCGGTGCAGGCCCTGCGCCACAGCTGCGAACAGGCCCACACCAGCCTCGACCAGGCCGGCCGCGCCGCCGGCGCGCTGGAGGAGATCGCCGGGCAGGTCTCGGCGATCCAGCGCATGAGCCTGGAGATCGCCGGCGCCATCGAGGAACAGGGCTGCGCCAGCGAGGAGATCGAACGCAGCCTGCTGGCCATCCGGGAGTCGGCCGACGGCAATGCCGCCAGTGCGAGCCATAGCCAGGCCAGTGCGGCGCGGGTGGCGGAGTTGGCGGCGGGGTTGAGGATGATGGCGGGGCATTTCTGGGAGGGGCGGCGCAATGCCTGAATGAGGGCGCTGCTCTTCGTAGGAGCGAGCTTGCTCGCGAATGGGGTTTCCTGGGAGCTGCAGGTGCTGGGGTTCAGAGCGCCCTCTCCCTAACCCTCTCCCTGAAGGGAGAGGGGACCGTTGGGCAGATGCTGATATTTCGGCGTTAGCCGGCTTGTACCGAGTACCCGGCTGACACCAAATCCCTTCTCGGCACGGACAAGCCCCCTCTCCCTTCAGGGAGAGGGCTGGGGAGAGGGGACGGAGCCAAACCAAAACACCGAAATCACCGCTGAGCCCCGTTCGCGAGCAAGCTCGCTCCTACGAAAAGCCCCCCTACCCCGCCCGCAACCCCCGCGCCGCGATGAACGCCAGAAACGCCTCCCGGCTCGAATACCGCGGCTGATACCCGAACTCCCGCTTCAACCTCGCATTGTCCAGCACCGGCCGGTAGCGCATGAAGTCCACCTGCTCCGGGCCGAAGGGCGCCAGGCCCAGCGGCCGCAGCATGGCCAGCGCGCCGCGCAGCAGCGGCGCCGGCAGGGTGCGGTAGGGTTTGCGCAACAGCCCGGCGATCTCGCGCAGGCTCAGCGCGCCGTCGCCGGCCAGGTTGTAGATGCCTTCGCTGCCCTGCTCCAGGCCCTGGCGGATGATGTTCACCACGTCCTGGTCCCAGATGAATACGAAGCGGCTGCAGCGCCCACTTATCCCCAGCACCGAACGCCCCATGAACAGGTCGGTGACCGGGTTGTGCACACCCCTCCCGAGGATGGTGCCGGGGCGCAGCACCAGCTGGCGCAGCTGTGGACAACTCTGCCGCAGGCCGGCCAGCAGCTGTTCGATCTCGTGCTTGTGGCGGGCGTAGGGGAACTGCGACTGGCCGCGCAGGGGGTGGTTCTCGTCGATCAGCTCGGCGTTGTCCGGGTGGAAGCCGTAGGCCGCGGCGGAACTGGCCACCACCAGTTGGCCCACCTCGTGCTCCACCGCCGCCTCGAACAGCGCACGGCTGCCGCCGACCTCGATGGTGTGCAGGCGGGTGGCGGACATCTGCGGCGGCGGGTTGACCACCGAGGCCAGGTGCACGATGGCCTGCGGGCGCCACTGTCGCACGCACTCGCGGACCTGCCTGGGGTGGCCGATGTCCAGCTGCACCGGCTCGATGTTCGGCCGCAGGTGCTGCGTCGGCAGGCTGCGCACGTCGGCGGCCACCAGCGTCCAGTCGCGGTGCTGGACCGCCAGTTCGTTGAGCAGGTTCTGGCCGATGTGGCCGGCCGCACCGGTGATCAGGACGCGCATGGGAGCGGCCTCCGCGTTGGACGATACGGCAGGGCGTTGCCGCTAGCGAAAGGCCATCAATCACCCATCGCGCCACGCCTGATGATAGACCGGGCCGGGGCAGGTCGCAGCCCGTCGCCAAGGGTGCCGCCCATGGGTAGGTGGATCGGCGGCAATCCGCTATTCTCCTGGCTTTGCTTTTTTCCAGGCTTGGCCCATGCGTTGGTTGTTCCTCCCCCTCCTGTTCCTGCTCGGCGGCGGCTGGTCGTTGGCCGATTCGCGCTCGACCGTGGAGGGCTACCAGTTGCAGAACGGCATGGGCGTGCTGTTCAAGCCGACCAGCCAGCGCGGCTCGGTGTCCATCCGCCTGGTGGTGGGCGTCGGCTTCTCCGACTTCAGCTGCCATGACCGGCAACTGCCGCACCTGCTGGAACACCTGTTCTTCAGCGGCCTGGACGGCGGCGACGAGGCCGGCCTGGAAGCGCGCATGCAGGCCCTGGGCGGCCAGTGGAACGCCTACACCAGCGAGGGCGACACCACCTTCGTCATCGAGGCGCCGGCGGCCACCCAGCGCCAGGTGCTCGACCTGCTGCTGGAAGTGCTGACCCGCACGCAACTGGACAAGGCCAAGGTGGAGGCCACCAAGCAGGTGCTGATCCGCGAGGACGGCGGCCACTACTCGCACCTGCAGCGCTTCCTCGACCACCAGAACACCAGCCGCCCGGGCCAGGAACAGCTGGCCGTGGAACTCGGCCTGGCCTGCGCCGAGCGCCCGCAGGTGGCGCACCTGACCCAGGCCCAGCTGGAGCAGCTGCGCAGCGACTGGTACGTGCCGGCCAACATGACGCTGATCGTGGTCGGCGACCTCGACCCGCGCCTGCCCGCCTACCTCAGCCACACCTTCGGCAGCCTGCCCGACCGGGCTACGCCGGAACGCCGCGAACTGCCGGAAATGCAGGGCCCGGCGGCGCGCCAGCGGACGCTGGACAGCGGCCTGTTCGGCGAGGGCGCGGTGGTGCACTGGATCTTCCCCGAGCCGGCCGAGGCCGACGGCGCCGCTCTAGACCTGCTGCAGGCCTACCTGAGCGACGCCCTCTATGCCGACCTGCGGGTCCATCGCGAGCTGTCCTACGGGCCCTGGAGCGAGCGCACCTCCTACGCCAACCAGGGTTTCCTCAGCCTCAACGCGGACATCGCCCGGGAGGATGAGGACGCCACCCTGAAGGCCCTGCGCGAGGTGGTGGAGAACATCCGCCAGCACGGCCTGGACGCCCAGCGCTTCGCCCGCATACAGCGGGTGCAGCGGGCGCAGTTGGCCTGGAGCACGCCGAGCAACGCCAGCCTCGCCGACTACTACTGGGGCGCGCTGGGCGACTACGACGGCAGCCAGTTCCCCAACGAGGACCGGCGCCTGGCCAAGGTCAGCCTGCAACGGGCCAACGACACGGCGCGCCAGCTGTTCAAGGACGAAGGCTACCTGCGCATCGAGAAGCCGCTGCTGGACGACGACATGGTCTACCCGCTGGCCGCCGGCGCGGTGCTGTTGGTGCTGCTGCCGCCGGCGGCACTGTGGCTGTGGTGCCGCCGGCGCAAGCGCTGAGCCTTACAGCGCCAGGCGGCGGATCACCCGGGTGGCGTCGTCCGGGTCGCGCTGGGCGCGGAAGCCCAGTTCCACGGCGAGGTCGCGCATGTCGCGGTCGATGGCCTGGTCGATGCTGTACATCTGGGTGAAGCCGTTGCGCCGCGCCACGTCGATCAGGTGGCGCATCAGCGCCTTGCCCAGACCCCGGCGCTTCCAGTCGTCGGCGGTGGTCAGGGCGCATTCGCACTGGTTCGCGTCCACCTTGGCGTAGCGGCTGATGCCGATTTCGCGCAGTTCGCCGTCATCGTGCACCAGGGCGACGAACGCCATGTTGTCCTGGTAATCCACGTCCATCAGGCTGTCGAGCAGCGCGTCGCTGATCTTCACTTCGCCGTGGAAACGCAGCTTGCGCGTCATCGGCGACAGGCGTTCGAGGAAGTTGCGCTCCAACTCGCGGTCTTCCGCGCGCAGCGGGCGGATCAGCACGTGGCTGCCGTCGTCGAGCGTCTCGATCCAGTGGTCATGGCCGCCGGCGGCGAGCGCCGCGGCTTGCTGGTGCAGGGGGGTGGGCATGGCGTTGTCTCCGAGGAGAAGAAGGAAATGTCATTGACCTATCCTTCTCCTGCCGCCCCCGGCCACCCTTGACCGAGGTCAAGGCCGGCCGGGGGCGGCCAGTGGCAAAGCGCCGCAGCCCCTCAGGCGCCGGCCAGCGCGCCGCCGGAAGTGGCCGCGCGGCCGCGGCGGCGGAACAGCACCAGGGTGGCGGCCAGGCCCAGCAGCGCCGCGCCGCTCAGCCACAGGCCGGGGGCGGCCTTGTTGTCCAGGGCGTGGATGAGCCAGGTACAGGCCGCCGGGGTGAAGCCGCCGAAGGTGGCGGTGGCCAGGCTGTAGGCCAGGGAGAAGCCGGTGGTGCGCACGTCCGCCGGCATCACCTCGGTCAGCGCCACCACCATGGCGCCGTTGTAGCTGCCGTAGAGGAACGACAGCCACAGTTCCACCGTCAGCAGGCGGGCGAAGCTGGGCTCGGCCACCAGCCAGGACAGCGTCGGGTAGGCGGTCAGCAGCGCCAGCACGGTGGCGGCGAGCAGCAGCGGGCGGCGGCCGACGCGGTCGGACAGCGCGCCCATCACCGGCAGCCAGAAGAAGTTCGACAGGCCGATGCACATGGTCACCAGCAAGGCGTCGAAGTCCGACAGGTGCAGTTCGTTCCTGCCGAAGGTCGGGGTGTAGGCGGTGATCAGGTAGAAGGAAACGGTGGTCATCACCACCATGGCGGTGCCGGCCAGCACCAGGCCGAAGTTCTGCCCGATGGAGCGCAGCACCTCGCCCAGGCGCGGGTGGTGCTTGCGTTGCTGGAAGGCCTCGGTCTCCTCCAGGGAGCGGCGGATGACGAACAGCGCCGGGACGATCATGCAGCCGACGAAGAAGGGCACGCGCCAGCCCCACTCGCCCATCTGCGCGGGGCTCAGCCAATGGTTGAGGATGACCCCCAGCAGCCCGGCGAAGACCACCGCCACCTGCTGGCTGGCGGACTGCCAGCTGACGAAGAAGCCGCGCTTGCCGGGGGTGGCGATCTCCGCCAGGTACACCGACACGCCGCCCAGCTCGACACCGGCGGAGAAGCCCTGCAGCAGGCGACCGAGCAGCACCAGCAGCGGCGCCAACGCGCCGAGGGTGGAATAGCCGGGGACGAAGGCGATCAGTAGGGTGCCCATGGCCATCAGCGCCAGGGTGATGATCAGGCCCTGGCGGCGGCCGTGGCGGTCGATGTAGGCGCCGAGGAAGATGGCCCCCAATGGGCGCATCAGGAAGCCGGCGCCGAAGGTGGCCAGCGACAGCATCAGCGAGGCGAAGGGGTCGTCGCCGGGGAAGAAGGTCTTGGCGATGGCGGTGGCGTAGAAGCCATACACCATGAAGTCGTACATCTCGAGGAAGTTGCCGCTGACCACGCGGAACACGGCCTTGGCCTTGGAATTCTTGGAAGCCATGGGAAACACCATTCTGACGATCACGGGGCCCTTCCCGGATGCGAGCAGGCAGGCAGCGGCCGGGAAGATATTTGTAACCCTATGTGTAAAAACTACCCGAGATCAAATGAAAAATGGCTGAAAGGCCCGAATTACAAGGGTTTGAAAGGCTGGCGAAAGCTTCGTGACAGCTCGTCGGAAAATTCACAAAAGATTGGCAGGTATGGCAAGCGTCATTCCTGCCTATGGATTGCTCGCCTGCAACCGGCGCCCCATTTCCGCTTCCCGTTCCCGCGCCAGCTTCACCTGGAACAGCTTCCATTCGCGCTCGATCACCGCGTAGGGCACGAACACGCTGATGCGTTTGGCGCCCTTGAGCCCCGGGTGCTGCACGCCGCCCCAGGCCGTGCCCTTGTAGCCGATGTTCATGCCCAGCACGCTGCCGTCGGCCGCCACCAGCGGCCCGCCGGACATCCCCTGGGCCAGGGCCGCGTCATGGATGCCGTACAGCTCTTCGTTGGGCTCGTTGAGGTTGCGGTAGGGCACCGGCCACACCCGCCCGCGGGAGCTCACCGGCAGCAGCAGGGTGCTGCTGCCCAGCGCCGTCACCGCCTCGCCGTTGCGCGGCGCGCGCCAGTGCGGCAGCGGCCCGTCGGCCTTGCGGCGGATGAACACCAGGTCGCAGCGGGTGCTGCAGGAATAGGCCAGGTCCGACAGGTAGGGCACGTGGGCAGCGGTCACCGCATAGTCGGCGTTCCACTGCACCGCCGAAGCCACCATCAGCCCCGGCGCCGGCAGGCCGGACAACACCGTGAAATAACGCGAATTGAGCTGGTCATCGACTTCCGGCTTCACCCAGCCGTTGCAGCCGGCCAGCAGGGCGCACAGCGCCAGGCAACTCACTTTCCCTCTCATTGCGATTTTCCTTAATTTGATTTGAGGAAAATCTAATTTCGATTAAAGGAAAGTTCTTATGAAAAATTAACCCTGTTAAGTGGCGCGAATCCTTAATTAAAAATCCAATTACCTAATTGTTTCTGAAAGAAACTTCAGAAGAATAAGGATATTTAAATATTTTCCGCTTTTGTTAATTAAACGACCGGGCTTCAACCGAAGAACCAGTAGCACACGCCGATGGACGCCAGTACCCCGGCCAGGTCCGCCAGCAGGGCGCAGCCCACGGCGTGGCGGGCGCGCTGGATGCCCACCGAGCCGAAGTACACCGCCAGCACGTAGAAGGTGGTCTCGGTGCTGCCCTGCACGGTGGCCGCCAGGCGCGCGGCAAAGCTGTCCACGCCCTGGCTCTGCATGGTCTCCAGCAGCATGGCGCGCGCCGCGCTGCCGGAGAACGGCTTGACCAGCGCGGTGGGCAGGGCGTCGACGAAGCGGGTGTCCCAGCCCAGGCCCTCGACCGTCCAGCGGATGCCGCCGAGCACCATCTCCAGGGCCCCGGAGGCGCGCAGCACGCCGACGGCGCAGAGCATCGCCACCAGGTAGGGCAGCAGGTTCTTGGCCACGTCGAAGCCTTCCTTCGCCCCTTCGACGAAGGTTTCGTAGACCGGCACCTTCTTCAGCCAGCCGAGCACCAGGAACAGCACGATCAGGCCGAACAGGGTGAGGTTGCCCAGCAGCGACGAGAGCTGCGCCAGCGCCGTGGCGGAAAGCCCGGCCAGCAGCGCCATGAAGGCGCCCAGGGCGAGGGCGCCGGGGATCAGGTAGGCGAGCACCAGCGGGTCCCACAGGCGCAGGCGCTGCATGACCGCCACCGAGAGCAGGCCGACCAGGGTCGAGGCGCTGGTGGCCAGGAGGATCGGCAGGAACACCAGGGTCGGGTCGGCCGCGCCCTGCTGCGCGCGGTACATGAAGATGGTCACCGGCAGCAGCGTCAGCGAGGAGGCGTTGAGCACCAGGAAGAGGATCTGCGCGTTGCTCGCCGTGGTGCTGCTGGGGTTAAGTTCCTGCAGCGCCTTCATCGCCTTGAGGCCGATGGGGGTAGCGGCGTTGTCCAGGCCCAGGCCGTTGGCGGCGAAGTTCAGGGTGATCAGGCCGATGGCCGGGTGCCCGGCCGGCACCTCGGGCATCAGCCGGCGGAACAACGGGCCCAGCAGCCAGGCCAGGCGCTCCACCAGGCCGGCCTTCTCGGCGATGCGCAGGAAGCCCAGCCAGAGCGTCAGGGTGCCGAACAGCAGGACCATGACCTCCACCGACAGCTTGGCCATGGCGAACAGGCTCTCGACCATGGCGGCGAACACGTCGGCCTGGCCGCCGAGCAGCCAGCGCGACAGCGCGGTGACCGCCGCGACCAGGAAAAAGCCGAGCCAGAGGCCGTTGAGCATGAGTATCCCCCCAAGGACGTTGGCCGCGATGATAACGGCGCGCGTCCATCGCTACCAGAAACGCCAAGGCCGCAAAGCGCCTCCGGGCTCGATCCCGAAGCCGGGCATGCGCCCGGTGTAACGGCGGATAACCGCGAACGGTTATTCGCCCTACGTCAATGGTGGGTTGGGTGTAGGGCGAATAATGCGAAGCGTTATCCGCCGTTCGACCTGGCTCAGCGCGCGGTGCTCTGCCGGGCGTCGCTCAGCAGCTCTTCGCCGCGGCCCTGTTCCACCGCCTGCCAGTAGAGCGCGCCCTGCTTGCCGTCGTAGATGCCTTCCCACTTGGAGATCACCAGCACCGCCAGGGCGTTGCCGATGACGTTCAGCGCGGTGCGCGCCATGTCCATGATGCGGTCGACGCCGGCGATGAAGGCCAGGCCTTCCAGGGGAATGCCGACGCTGCCCAGGGTGGCCAGCAGCACCACGAAGGACACCCCCGGCACGCCGGCGATGCCCTTGGAGGTGACCATCAGCGTCAGCACCAGCATCAGCTGCTGGCCGATGGACAGGTCGATGCCGTAGAGCTGGGCGATGAAGATCGCCGCGATGCTCTGGTAGAGCGTCGAGCCGTCGAGGTTGAACGAGTAGCCGGTGGGAACCACGAAGCTGCTCACCGCCTTGGGCGCGCCGTAGGCCTCCATCTTCTCGATGATGCGCGGCAGCACGGTCTCGGAGCTGGCGGTGGAATAGGCCAGGACCAGCTCGTCCTTGAAGATGCGCATCAGCTTGATGATCGAGAAGCCGAACAGCCGCGCCACCAGGCCCAGCACCATGAAGGCGAAGAAGGCGATGGCGAAGTACACCAGCAGCACCAGCTTGGCCAGCGGCAGCAGCGAGGCGAAGCCGAAGCTGGCGACGGTCACGGCGATCAGCGCGAACACGCCGACCGGCGCGTAGAGCATGATCATGTGGGTGACGCGGAACATGGCCTCGGCCACGCCCTGGAACATCTTCACCAGCGGCTCGCGAGTGGGCGCCGGCAGCGACGACAGGCCCAGGCCGAACATCACCGAGAAGAAGATGATCGGCAGCATCTCGCCGCGGGCCATGGCGGCGAAGATGTTCGACGGGATCAGGTTGAGGATGGTCTCGATGAACGCGTGGTGGTGTTCCACTTCCTTGGCGGTCTGCGCGTACTTGGAGATGTCCACCGTGCCCAGGGTGCTCATGTCGATGCCGGCGCCGGGCTGGAACAGGTTGGCCAGCACCAGGCCGACGACGATGGCCACCGTGGTGATGATCTCGAAGTAGACGATGGTCTTCAGGCCGATGCGCCCGAGCTTCTTGGCGTCGCCCATGCCGGCGATGCCGACGATCAGCGAGGAGATGACGATCGGTACCACGATCATCTTGATCAGGCGGATGAAGATGTCGCCCGCCGGCTGCAGGATGTTGCTGATCCACCAGGCCTTTTCCGCGCTGAAGTGGTTCAGCACGGTACCCATGGCGATGCCCAGTGCCAGACCGATGACGATCTGCCAGGCGAGGCTGAGCTTGGCTTTGCCCATAGTGTGTTCACCCTTGGTTCTTGTGGAAGTCGGGGGTTTCGCCCGCCGCCGGGATGGCCGGGGTGGCGAAAAAAAGGGCGCATGATTCCCACCCCCCTTCTTCGCGTCTAATGCCGGAAACGGCTACCCCATGCACAATCGGAATGGGGAAAAGCAAATGGAACGGGTGTTCCAGGCCCACGGGCCATTGCTTTTTGCATGGGATTGGGGCTGAAAAAGCCGTGATGGCCGCTTTTTTCGAACCCTGTGGGTGGAAAGCGAGTCCCGGGGAGGCATTCGCTTTCCCTGCCGCTGGTGCGCTGCCGTGACGCAGGCGTGGGGGCCTGTAGTTCGCGATGGATGGTCGTCCGGGTGACCTGGCGCGGCGGTGATATTTTAGGGGGCCAGGGGGGTGGGTCGGGGTTGATTGATATCAGGGAAGTTGGAGGTGGGTGATGGGGCCTTAAGAGCGCCCTCTCCGTTCAAGAGCGCCCTCTCCCTAACCCTCTCCCTGAAGGGAGAGGGGACCGTTCGGAGTGCGTGGGTATTCCTGAGTTAGCCGGCAACTCCGAAGGTTTCCGGCCGAAACCTTAACTTTCAGCCAGCGGACTGCCCCTCTCCCTTCAGGGCGGGGCGTGCAGCCGAGGGCTGGGGAGAGGGGCTCTTCAAGCTCCACAAGCTCCATAACTTCCACAAGCTCCACAGAAGCCATCGAAGCTCCCCCTCACAGCCTCACACCTGACCCGGCCCTCGTCGGAGGCACTCCCTGTACCCCTGGGTCGCTGCGGGCTCACCACTCCCCCCAGCATCCCGGCCCCCTGGTCATGCGCCGTCGCCGGCGCGGATTCAGTACCAGTTCGGATCGGCCTTGAGCTGCTCGTCGAGCAGCTGCTGCATGCCGGCGTCCGGCTCGCCCAGCCAGCGGAAGCTGGCGTGGCGGCTGGGCGACTTGTCCGGCGGCAGGTTTTCCGGCACCTGCACGTAGAGCGCGTAGGCATCCTTCTTGTTCCAGCTGAAGGCCACGTAGAGGCGGTTGGCCGCGCAGTCGTGGGCCTTGCACAGCTCGCCCACCAGGTATTTGTCGCCGTCCTCCTCTTCTACCTGCATGGGTGTGGCGGTGCCGTCCAGGTTCATCACCCAGTCGGGCAGCCGTTCTTCCTTCTTCACCAGGTCCTGCCAGGTCTCGCGGTACTGCGGGTCGCTGTCCAGCAGCTCGTTGAGGCGGTAGATGGCGTCGTTGTCGGCCGCCCACCCCTGCCCGGCCGCCAGCAGCGGCAGCGCGAGCAGGAACCGACGCAGCGGGCGCGGCTCAGCCACGGCGCCGCCCGACGAAGAAGGAGATGACGAAGAGCACCAGGAACAGCACGAAGAGAATCTTGGCGATACTGGTCGCGGCGCCGGCGATGCCACCGAAGCCGAGTACCCCGGCGATGATGGCGATGATCAGGAATGTGAGAGCCCAGCTCAGCATGGAATGTCTCCTCTGTCATGGAAAGGCGGTGCGCGCCCCTCAGAACACCCAGCTCACCCGCGAGGTCTGGCGGACCACCGCGGTGCTGGCGGCCTCTTCCGTGATGGCCATTCGTTCGTCCTGCAGCCTCGACGGCTGTCCGAGGAAAGCGCTGGACACAGGTTCCTGCACCGGCGCGGCGGAAGGCTGTGGAGCGACCGGATACCAACGGTCCAGCAGTACGACCACGGCGACGGCCAGCAACAGCAGCCGCCCCAGCGAATCCCCCTTGGCTCCATCAGCGTTCATCGACGTGCTCCTCCCGAAGGATTGGTGATCGGCCGGCGCGGGTGCACCGGGCCTCCCGCAACCTGTCTCGCACGCCGCGTGCCAGGTCGATGACTTTGACTAATCCCTTTTAAAACAATGGCTTGTAAAAATCAGCGGGCCGCCGGCAGCGCGCATCCTGCACGACAGGCCGGTTCCGGCCGTGCGTTTTGCACGGGACCCGGCAGGTCGTTCCCCTTCCCGTCCGCTTTCCTTCGCCAGAGGCGCCGGTGTCCTTCAGAGATGCGTCTAACTTTCATTGCAACTTGCAAGAAATTTCCTGGACTAAAAGACGCATACGCGAAAGGAATTTCCTACTACGAGGCACCCCGAATGGACCCCACTCCGGAGACGCTTGGCCGAATCCTGCTGGTCGACGACGAACCCGCCATCCTGCGCACCTTCCGCTATTGCCTGGAGGACCAGGGCTACAGCGTGGCCACTGCATCCAGCGCGGCCCAGGCCGATGCCCTGCTGCAACGCCAGGTCTTCGACCTGTGCTTCCTCGACCTGCGCCTGGGCGAGGACAACGGCCTGGACGTGCTGGCCCAGATGCGCCTGCAGGCGCCCTGGATGCGCGTGGTGATCGTCACCGCGCATTCCGCCGTGGACACCGCCGTGGACGCCATGCAGGCCGGCGCCGCCGACTACCTGGTCAAGCCCTGCAGCCCCGAGCAGCTGCGCCTGGCCGCGGCCAAGCAGTTGGAGGTGCGCCAGCTCACCGCACGCCTGGAGGCCCTGGAGGGCGCCCAGGCCAGCCAGGCCGAGCAGCTCGAATCCCACAGCCCGGCGATGACCGCGGTGCTGGAGACCGCGCGCCAGGTAGCCGCCACCGACGCCAACATCCTCATCCTCGGCGAATCCGGCTCCGGCAAGGGCGAGCTGGCCCGCGCCATTCACGCCTGGAGCAAGCGCGCGAAGAAATCCTGCGTGACCATCAACTGCCCGTCGCTGAACGCCGAGCTGATGGAGAGCGAGCTGTTCGGCCACAACCGCGGGGCCTTCACCGGCGCCAGCGAGAGCACCCAGGGGCGGATCAGCCAGGCCGACGGCGGCACCCTGTTCCTCGACGAGATCGGCGACTTCCCGCTGCCGCTGCAGGCCAAGCTGCTGCGTTTCATCCAGGACAAGGAATACGAGCGCGTCGGCGACCCGGTCACGCGCCGCGCCGACGTGCGCATCCTCGCCGCCACCAACCGCGACCTGGCCGGCATGGTGGCCCAGGGGGCGTTCCGCGAGGACCTGCTCTACCGCCTCAACGTCATCGTCCTCAACCTGCCGCCGCTGCGCGAGCGCGCCGAGGACATCCAGGGCCTGGCCGAGCGCTTCCTCGCCCGCTTCGTCAAGGACTACGGGCGCCCGGCCCGCGGCTTCAGCCCGGCCTCGGCCGCGCTGCTGCGGCAGTACGCCTGGCCGGGCAACGTGCGCGAGCTGCGCAACGTGATCGAGCGCGCCAGCATCATCTGCAACCAGGAACTGGTGGAGCCCGAGCACCTGGGGCTCGGCGAACAGAGCGGCGCCGCCGCCGTGCCGCGGGTCGGCGAGGCGCTGAGCCTGGAGGAACTGGAGAAGGCCCACATCGCCTCGGTGATGGCCAGCGCCCCGACCCTCGACCAGGCGGCGAAGATCCTCGGCATCGACGCCTCCACCCTGTACCGCAAGCGCAAGCAGTACAACCTGTGAAGCGCGCGCTGACCCTGCGCTCGCGGATGTTCCTCAGCATCTCGGCGCTGATCACCCTGGCCCTGATCGGCCTGCTGCTGGGGGTGTTCAGCGTGATGCTGATGGGCCGCGAACAGGAGCGGCTGATCTCGCACAACTTCGCCACCATCGCCAGCAGCCAGCAGCTGCGCCAGTCGCTGGACGACCAGTTGGCCCAGCTGCTCAGCGACAGCCCCGACGCGCAGCGCCTGGCGCGGCTGCGCGAGCAGTTCGACCGCTACCTCGCCGAAGGCCGGGCGAAAGCCGCCAGCGACGTCGAGCGCACCCTCTACGAGCGCATCGACCAGGCCAACCAGGAGTTCCAGGGCCAGGTCAGCTCCTCCGGCAGCAACCGCTGGAGCCTGGTGGTGGAGAGCGACTTCAGCCGCACCTTCACCTCCCTGCACCAGTACCTGCTGGCGCTGCACAACCACGCCATCCAGACCATCAGCGACGCGGAGCGCAGCTCGCGCCGCCACGCCTGGCTGATCGCCAGCCTGCTGGGGCTGGTGGGCGTGGCCATGCTGGTGATCGGCTTCGTCACCGCCCACGGCATCGCCCGCCGCTTCGGCGCCCCCATCGAGGCCCTGGCGCAGGCCGCCGACCGCATCGGCAAGGGCGACTTCGAGGTCAGCCTGCCGGTCTCGCGGGAAGCCGAGATGGCCTCGCTGAGCCGGCGTTTCGGCCTGATGGCCCAGGCCCTGGCCGAGTACAAGGCAACCAACATCGAGGCGGTGCTGGCCAGCCAGCGGCGCCTGCAGGCGGTGCTCGACAGCATCGACGACGGCCTGGTGATCATCGACCGGCGCAGCCGCATCGAGCACGCCAACCCGGTGGCCAGCCGCCAGCTGTTCTCCCGGGCCGACCCCCATGGCCAGCTGCTGGGCGAGCTGATCGACAACCAGGAGCTGCTGCAGGCCACCGGCCTGGTGCTGCAGGGCGAGTCGATGGGCGACGATACGCCCCAGGACCTGCAGGTCGAGATCGGCGGCGAAAATCGCCTGCTGGCCTGGACCCTGGCCCCGGTCACCCATGACGACGGGCGCAACATGGGCGCGGTGCTGGTGCTGCGCGACGTCACCGAGCTGCGCGCTTTCGAGCGGGTGCGCAGCGAATTCGTGCTGCGCGCCTCCCACGAGCTGCGCACCCCGGTCACCGGCCTGCACATGGCCTTCGCCCTGCTGCGCGAACGCCTGGCGCTGCCCGAGGGCAGCCGCGAGCGCGAGCTGGCCGATACCGTCGACGAGGAAATGCAGCGCCTGGTGCGGCTGATCGACGACCTGCTGAACTTCTCCCGCTACCAGGACGGCCAGCAGAAGCTCGACCGCCAGCCCTGCACGGTGGGCGAGTTGCTGGAACAGGCGCGCCAGCGCTTCCTCGCCCGCGCCCAGGCCCAGGGCATCGGCCTGGGGATAGTGCTGGAGGACCAGTTGCCGGTCCTCAGCGTCGACCGCCTGCGCCTGGAGCGCGTGCTGGACAACCTGCTGGGCAACGCCCTGCGCCACACCCCGAAGGGCGGCAGCGTGCAGCTGCTCGCCCAGCGCCAGAGCCAATGGCTGATGCTGGCGGTGGAGGACTCCGGTGAGGGCATCGCCTACAGCCAGCAGGCGCGCATCTTCGAGCCCTTCGTGCAGGTGGGCCGGCGCAGCGGCGGGGCCGGCCTGGGCCTGGCCCTGTGCAAGGAGATCGTGCAGCTGCACGGCGGGCGCATCGGCGTGCGCTCGCAGCCCGGCCAGGGCACGCGCATCTACATGCTGCTGCCGGTCTGAACCGCCGGCGCGGCCATGGAGGTGGGCACCGCCAGCAGCAGCGCGGCGGTCTCCAGGTCCGGCACGCCGTCGAAGCGCGCCGGCCGGTAGCGCATCTGGAAGGCGGCGATGACGTTGCGTGTCGCCTCGTCCAACTGGCCATTGAGCGGTACGGCGTAGCCATGCCGCGCCAGTTGCTGCTGGAACCAGCCGGGCGCCGGCAACTGGCCGTTCAGCTCGGCCAGGCGATGCGCCAGGTCGCCCGGCTGCGGCCAGGGGATCAGGCCGGCGTCGGCCAGGCGCTTCCAGGGGAAGGCCGGGCCCGGGTCGACCTTACGCTGCGGGGCGATGTCGCTGTGCCCGAGGATGTGCTCGGGGGTGATGCCCTGGCGCTTGACGATGTCCTTCAGCAGCAGGATGAGAGCATCGATCTGGCCCTGTGGATAAGGTGTCCACACCCGCCCTCCCGGCGTCTCGCGGTAACCCGGGTTGACCAGCTCGATGCCGATCGAGGTGGAGTTCAGCCAGGTCCGCCCCTGCCACTCGCTCTGCCCGGCGTGCCAGGCGCGGCGGTTCTCGTCCACCAGCTGGTAGATGGTCGGCGGATTGGCGCCGATCAGGTAGTGGGCGCTGACCTCGCCGCGGGTGAGCAGCTGCAGCGAGCGCGGCAGGTCCGCCGAGGTGTAGTGGATGATGATGTACTGGACACGGCTGTCCTGGTTGCGCGAGGGGTGCTCGCGGTCGATTTCCAGGCCGCCCCGGCCGGCGCAGGCGGCCAGCAGCAGGGTGGCGAACATCAGGCACAGGTGGCGCATGGTGGCTCCACGGTCATCCGACGATGTGCAGCACGCTACGCAGGTTCTGCAGCAGCATGTTGACGCTGAGCATGATCAGCAGCATGCCGGCCAGGCGCTCTACGGCGGTGAGCCCGCGCGGGCCGAGGAAGCGCTGCAGGAAGGACGCCTGCAGCAGGATCAGCGCGGTGGCGGCCCAGGCCAGGATCACCGCCAGGTACAGCTCCCATAGCGGACCAGTGTAGGTGGTGCGCAGGGTGATCAGCATGGCCAGCGCCGAAGGCCCGGCCACCGCCGGAGTGGCCAGGGGCACCAGCAGCGGCTCGCTGTCGGGCATGTCGCCGAGCACGCCTTGGGGCGTGGGGAAGATCAGGCGCATGGCGACCACGAAGAGGATGATGCCGCCGGCGATGCCGGTGGCCTCCCTGGACAGGCCCAGGCCGGTGAGGATGTGCTCGCCCAGGGTGAGGAACAGCAGCAGCAGGCCGAGGGCGAACAGCAGCTCGCGCAGCGCGACCTTGAGCCGGCGTTCGGCCGGTACCGACTTGAGGGCGGCGAGGAACACCGCGATGTTGCCGAAGGGGTCGGTGATCAGGAAGATCAGGACGGCGACGCCGAGCATGTGGATAACTCCAGGAACAGGAACCGACGCCTGGGCGCCGGGCAGAAAGCCGTCCCTGTGGATGAATCAGCCGGGGACGCGACGGCCGTGGGCGCCTGTGCATAACTTCACGGCAGGCGCCGCGCGGGTGTGGATGTCGGTTTATCCACAGCCCCTCAGGACTTCTTGATCTTCTCCGGGCGCTTCCAGCCCTCGATCACCCGCTGCTTGGCGCGGCCGACCGCGAGGGTCTGCGCCGGGACCTCGGCGGTGATGGTGGAACCCGCGCCGGTCGTGGCCCCGGCGCCGATATCCACAGGCGCCACCAGGGAGTTGTTGGAGCCGATGAACACGTCCTCGCCGATCACCGTGCGCCATTTGTTGGCGCCGTCGTAGTTGCAGGTGATGGTGCCGGCGCCGATGTTGGTACGCGCACCGACCTCGCTGTCGCCCAGGTAGGTCAGGTGGCCGACCTTCACGCCCTCGTGCAGGTGGGCGTTCTTCAGCTCGACGAAGTTACCCACATGCACCTGGCTCTCCAGCACGCTGCCGGGGCGCAGGCGGGCGAACGGGCCGACGTCGCTGCCGGGGCCGACGTCGGCGCCTTCCAGGTGGCTGTTGGCCTTGATGATGGCGCCGCGGCGCAGGACGCTGTTGCGGATGGTGCAGTTCGGGCCGATCTGCACTTCGTCCTCGATGTCCACGCGGCCTTCCAGCACCACGTTGACGTCGATCTGCACGTCGCGGCCGGCGTTGACCTCGCCGCGCACGTCGAAGCGCGCCGGGTCCAGCAGGGTCACGCCCTGGGCCATCAGGCGGCGGGCGATGCGCAGCTGGTAGAAGCGCTCCAGCTCGGCCAGCTGCAGGCGGTCGTTGGCGCCCTGCACTTCCATGGCCGCCTGGGGTTGCGCGGTGGCCACGCGCAGGCCGTCGGCCACCGCCATGGCGATGACGTCGGTGAGGTAGTACTCGCCCTGGGCGTTGGCGTTGGACAGCCGGCCCAGCCAGCCTTCCAGGCGCTGGCGCGGCACGCAGAGGATGCCGGTGTTGCCCTCGCGGATGGCGCGCTGCTCGGCGCTTGCGTCCTTCTGTTCGACGATGGCCTTCACCTCGCCGTCCTGGCCACGGATGATCCGGCCGTAGCCGGTGGGGTCGTCCAGCTCCACGGTGAGCAGCGCCAGCTGCTCGGCGCTGGCCTGCTGCAGCAAGCGTTCGAGGGTCGGCAGCTCGATCAGCGGCACGTCGCCGTAGAGGATCAGCACACGCTCCGCGCTCAGGTAGGGCGCGGCCTGGGCCACGGCGTGGCCGGTGCCCAGCTGTTGTTCCTGGACCACGAAATTCAGGTCATCGGCCTGCAGGCGCTCGCGCACCCGTTCGGCGCCATGCCCGATCACCACGTGGATGCGCTGCGGGGCGAGGCCCCGGGCGGTATCGATCACGTGGGCCAGCATGGGTTTGCCGGCGACCGGATGGAGGACTTTCGGCAGGGCCGAGCGCATGCGCGTGCCCTGGCCGGCGGCGAGGATGACGATTTCGAGGGACATGAAGTTGGACCGTCCTGGTAACGCTGGATGTAGAAAAAGAAAAAGGGTAGCCAAGGCTACCCTTTTCCCCTAGGTCGCTAAAGCCCGGGCCCCGGATTCGTCGCCGATCCCGAAAGCCCTGGCCGTTGCGAGCCGGCTCAGCCGCCGAACTTCTTGCGAACCTGCTGGACCGTGCGCAGTTGCGCTGCGGCTTCGGCCAGGCGGGCTGCAGCGGAGCTGTAGTCGAACTCGGCACCTTTGGCGTGCAGAGCCTTCTCAGCTTCCTTCAGCGCGGTCTGAGCGGCCGCTTCGTCGAGGTCGCCCGCGCGGATCACGGTGTCGGCCAGGACCTTCACCATGTTCGGCTGGACTTCGAGGAAACCGCCGGAGATGTAGTACACCTCCTGCTCGCCACCCTGCTTGACCACGCGGATCGGACCCGGCTTGAGCTCGGTGATCAGCGGCGCGTGGCCCGGGGCGATACCCAGATCGCCGAGGGAACCGTGCGCAACGACCATCTCGACCAGTCCGGAGAAGATCTCCGCTTCGGCGCTGACGATGTCGCAGTGGACAGTAATAGCCATACCCTTGCCTCACGTAAGCGCCCGTTGCCGGGCGCACGGATTACAGCTTCTTCGCTTTCTCGATGGCTTCTTCGATGCCGCCGACCATGTAGAACGCCTGCTCCGGCAGGTGGTCGTAGTCGCCGTTGAGGATGCCTTTGAAGCCAGCGATGGTGTCCTTCAGGGAGACGTACTTGCCCGGCGAGCCGGTGAAGACTTCTGCCACGAAGAACGGCTGGGACAGGAAGCGCTGGATCTTACGAGCACGGGCCACCAGCAGCTTGTCGGACTCGGACAGTTCGTCCATGCCGAGGATCGCGATGATGTCCTTCAGCTCCTTGTAGCGCTGCAGGATGTACTGCACGCCACGAGCGGTGTCGTAGTGATCCTGGCCGATGACCAGCGGGTCCAGCTGACGGGAGGTGGAGTCCAGCGGGTCCACGGCCGGGTAGATACCCAGCGAGGCGATGTCGCGGGACAGTACCACGGTGGCGTCGAGGTGGGCGAAGGTGGTCGCCGGGCTCGGGTCGGTCAGGTCGTCCGCGGGAACGTAGACGGCCTGGATCGAGGTGATCGAGCCTTGCTTGGTGGAGGTGATGCGCTCTTGCAGCACGCCCATTTCCTCGGCCAGGGTCGGCTGGTAGCCCACTGCGGAAGGCATACGGCCCAGCAGTGCGGATACTTCGGTACCGGCGAGGGTGTAACGGTAGATGTTGTCGATGAACAGCAGTACGTCGCGGCCTTCGTCACGGAACTTCTCGGCCATGGTCAGGCCGGTCAGCGCCACGCGCAGACGGTTGCCCGGCGGCTCGTTCATCTGGCCGTAGACCAGGGCTACCTTGTCGAGAACGTTGGAGTCCTTCATCTCGTGGTAGAAGTCGTTGCCCTCACGGGTACGCTCGCCCACGCCGGCGAACACGGAGTAACCGCTGTGCTCGATGGCGATGTTGCGGATCAGCTCCATCATGTTCACGGTCTTGCCGACGCCGGCGCCACCGAACAGGCCTACCTTGCCGCCCTTGGCGAACGGGCAGACCAGGTCGATCACCTTGATGCCGGTTTCCAGCAGCTCGTTGCCGCCAGCCTGGTCAGCGTAGGAGGGAGCCTCGCGGTGGATACCCCAGCGCTCTTCCTCGCCGATGGGGCCGGCTTCGTCGATCGGGTTGCCCAGTACGTCCATGATGCGGCCCAGGGTCGCTTTACCGACCGGGACGGAGATGGCTGCGCCGGTGCTTTCCACGTTCAGGCCACGCTTGAGGCCTTCGGTGGAACCCATCGCAATGGAACGGACCACGCCGTCGCCCAGCTGCTGCTGGACTTCCAGGGTGGTGTCGACGCCCTGAACCTTCAGGGCCTCGTAGATGCTCGGCACGGCATCGCGCGGGAATTCCACGTCGATCACGGCGCCGATGATTTGAACGATACGTCCGCTACTCATGTCTGGTTCCTCTGAATTTTGAACCTGTTCTTACACCGCGGCAGCGCCGCCGACGATTTCCGAGATTTCCTGGGTGATCGCCGCCTGACGCGCCTTGTTGTAGACCAGCTGCAGTTCGCTGATCAGGTCACCGGCGTTGTCGGTAGCGTTCTTCATTGCAATCATCCGGGCCGCCTGCTCACAGGCGTTGTTCTCAACCACCGCCTGGTACACCTGGGATTCCACGTAGCGCACCAGCAGGCCGTCGAGCAGGGCCTTGGCATCGGGCTCGTAGAGGTAGTCCCAGTGGTGTTTCAGGTCTTCGTTGTCCTCGGCCACCAGCGGAACCAGCTGTTCCACGGTCGGCTTCTGGGTCATGGTGTTGACGAACTTGTTGGAAACCACGTACAGGCGATCGATACGCCCGTCCAGGTAGGCATCCAGCATGACCTTGACGCTGCCGATCAGATCGTTGATCGACGGCTCTTCGCCCAGGTGACTGATGGCTGCGACCACGTTGCCGCCATAGTTCTTGAAGAAGGATGCGCCCTTGGCACCGATCACGCACAGGTCGATCTCCGCGCCGGCTTCACGCTGGGCGGACATGTCCTTGACGAGCGCCTTGAACAGGTTGATGTTCAGGCCGCCGGCCAGGCCGCGATCGGAGCTCACCACGATGTAACCGACGCGCTTGACGGGGCGCTCGATCATGAACGGGTGACGGTACTCCGGGTTGGCGTTGGCCAGATGGCCGATCACCTGGCGAATGCGCTCCGCGTAGGGACGGCCGGCCGCCATGCGCATTTGTGCCTTGCGCATCTTGCTCACCGCCACCTTTTCCATGGCATTGGTGATTTTCTGCGTGCTTTTGATGCTCGCAATCTTGCTGCGAATCTCTTTTGCGCCTGCCATTTCACACCTATCGGGTTAGCAGGCGGGGGCCATTACCGGCCCCCGCTGCGGCTTACCAGGTTTGGGTGGCCTTGAACTTCTCGATGCCGGCCTTGATGCCCGCGTCGATTTCGTCGTTGAAGTCACCCTTCTCGTTGATCTTCGCCAGCAGAGCGGCATGCTCGCGCTGGAAGTAAGCGATCAACGCCTGTTCGAAGGCGCCCACCTTGGCGATCTCGACGTCCTGCAGGAAGCCGCGCTCGGCGGCGTACAGGGACAGCGACATCTCGGCGATGGACATCGGCGCATACTGCTTCTGCTTCATCAGCTCGGTAACGCGCTGACCGTGCTCGAGCTGCTTGCGGGTGGCGTCGTCCAGGTCGGAAGCGAACTGGGCGAAGGCCGCGAGTTCGCGGTACTGCGCCAGTGCGGTACGGATACCGCCGGAGAGCTTCTTGATGATCTTGGTCTGGGCCGCGCCACCAACACGGGATACCGAGATACCGGCGTTGACCGCCGGACGGATGCCCGAGTTGAACATGGAGGTTTCCAGGAAGATCTGACCGTCGGTGATGGAGATCACGTTGGTCGGAACGAACGCGGACACGTCGCCAGCCTGGGTCTCGATGATCGGCAGAGCGGTCAGGGAACCGGTCTTGCCAGTCACGGCGCCATTGGTGAACTTCTCGACGTATTCCTCGGAAACGCGGGAAGCGCGCTCCAGCAGGCGGCTGTGGAGATAGAACACGTCGCCCGGGTAGGCTTCGCGGCCCGGCGGACGGCGCAGCAGCAGGGAGATCTGGCGGTAGGCAACGGCCTGCTTGGACAGGTCGTCGTACACGATCAGGGCGTCTTCGCCGCGGTCGCGGAAGTATTCGCCCATGGTGCAGCCGGAGTACGGCGCCAGGTACTGCAGAGCAGCGGATTCGGAAGCGCTGGCAACCACCACGATGGTGTTGGCCAGGGCGCCGTTCTCTTCCAGCTTGCGCACGACGTTGGCGATGGTCGATTGCTTCTGACCGATGGCCACGTAGACGCAGCGGATGCCGCTGTCTTTCTGGTTGATGATGGCGTCGACGGCCAGGGCGGTCTTGCCGATCTGACGGTCGCCGATGATCAGCTCGCGCTGGCCACGGCCTACCGGGATCATGGCGTCGACCGACTTGTAGCCGGTCTGCACCGGCTGGTCTACCGACTTACGCCAGATCACGCCCGGTGCCACTTTCTCGACGGCGTCGGTCAGCTTGGCATCGATCGGGCCTTTGCCGTCGATCGGGTTGCCCAGCGCGTCGACCACGCGGCCCAGCAGTTCCGGACCGACCGGAACTTCCAGGATGCGGCCGGTGCACTTGGCGTTCATGCCTTCTTTGAGGTCCTGGTATTCACCCAGTACCACGGCGCCGACGGAGTCCTGCTCCAGGTTCAGCGCCATACCGTAGACGCCGCCCGGGAATTCGATCATCTCGCCGTACATGACGTCGGCCAGACCGAAGATGCGCACGATGCCATCGGATACGGAAACGATGGTGCCTTCGTTGCGCGCTTGCGAGGCGACATCGAGTTTCTCGATGCGCCCCTTGATGATTTCACTAATTTCGGAAGGATTGAGTTGCTGCATGCCGCTGCCCCTTCAAACTCAAGATTTCAACGCTTCAGCCAGTTTCGCGATCTTGCCGCGCACCGAGCCATCGATTACCAAGTCACCGGCGCGGATCACCACGCCGCCGATCAGGCTCGCGTCTTCCGACGCATGGAGTCGCACTTCGCGACTGAGCCGGGCGCTGAGAGCCTTGGCGAGTTTGTCCTGCTGTTCCTGGTCCAGGGCGAAGGCGCTCACGACTTCTACCTCGACCAGCTTTTCCTGCTCGGCCTTGAGCTGCTCGAACATCTCGGAGATGGTCGGCAGCAAGTCCAGGCGCTTGTTTTCAGCCACGGTCCGCACGAAGTTCTGGGCCGGAGCGTTGAGCTTGTCGCCACAGACGTCGATCAGGGCATCGGCCTTGGCCGCCGCGGTCAGCTGAGGCTCCTTGAGCAGCTGGCGCACGGTGTCGTCCTGCGACACTGCAGCCAGCACACCCAGAGCAGCGGACCAATCGGCCAATTGCTGATGAGCCTGGGCGTACTCGAAAGCCGCCTTCGCGTAAGGACGAGCCAACGTGGTCAGTTCTGCCATATCGCCCTCGCTCAGATTTCGGCGGCCAGTTGATCAACCAGCTGCTTTTGCGCGTTGGCATCGATCGAAGCACCCAGGATCTTCTCGGCGCCGGACACGGCCAGGGCACCCACTTGGGCACGCAGGGCATCCTTGACGCTGTTCAGTTCCTGTTCGATCTGGGCCTTGGCCTGGGCGATCATGCGATCGCCTTCGGCACGGGCCTGCTCACGGGCTTCATCAACGATCTGATTGGCGCTTTTCTTCGCCTGCTCGATGATTTCGGCCGCCTGAGCCTTGGCCTCGCGCAGTTGCTGGCCCGCTTTCTCGTGGGCCAGTTCCAGGTCACGAGCAGCACGGTTGGCTGCGTCCAGACCGTCGGCGATCTTCTTCTGACGCTCGTGCAGAGCCGCGATGACCGGAGGCCATACGAACTTCATGCAGAAGATGACGAAGATGGCGAACGCAATGGCCTGGCCGATCAGAGTTGCATTAATGTTCACGCCAACACCTCGCTCGTTCGTTGTCAGTCACGAATTTCCGGAATCCGGAAATTACTGGGCTACCTGAGCAATGAACGGGTTAGCGAAGGTGAAGAACAGGGCGATACCAACACCGATCATGGTCACGGCGTCGAGCAGACCGGCGACGATGAACATTTTCACCTGCAGCATCGGAACCATTTCCGGCTGGCGAGCAGCGCCTTCCAGGAATTTACCGCCCAGCAGGCCGAAACCGATGGCGGTACCCAGGGCACCCAGACCGATCAGCAGAGCGACGGCGATAGCAGTGAGTCCAACTACAGTTTCCATTTTTCCTCCCGACTTTCTGTCGTGTTGGTTAAGTTTTGAAGCAAGTTAAGGTGGTGAAACTTCCCTTCCGCCCCCGCCGACGTGGCGGGGAGCGGTCAGAATCTTTGGATCAGTGGCTGTCTTCGTGGGCCATCGACAGGTAGACGATGGTCAGCATCATGAAGATGAAGGCCTGCAGGGTGATGATCAGGATGTGGAACACCGCCCATGCCCAGTTCAGCACCACGCCCATGCCGCCCAGCCAGAGGATGCCGGAGCCGAACATGACGGCGATGAGGATGAAGATCAGCTCGCCGGCGTACATGTTGCCGAACAGACGCAGGGCCAGGGAAACCGGCTTGGCGATCAGGGTGACGAACTCCAGCAGGAAGTTCACCGGGATCAGGATGATCTGCACCAGCATGTTGCTGCTGTGGAACGGGTGCAGGGTCAGTTCGCCGAGGAAGCCGCCGATGCCCTTGACCTTGATGCTGTAGAAGATGATCAGGGCGAACACAGCGATGGACATGCCGAAGGTGGCGTTCGGGTCGGTGGTGGCCACGGCGCGGAAGAACAGGTGCTCGTTGCCGGTGATCTTCGCGGCGGCCAGCGGCAGGAAGTCCACCGGCACCAGGTCGATCAGGTTCATCAGGAAGATCCACACGAACACGGTCAGCGCCAGCGGTGCGATCAGCGGGTTACGGCCGTGGAAGGTGTCCTTCACGCTGCCGTCGACGAACTCGACCATGACCTCGACGAAGTTCTGCAGGCCGCCCGGAATACCGCTGGTGGCCTTCTTGGCCGCCATGCGGAAGATCAGGATGAACACCAGGCCGAGGAATACCGACCAGCCCAGGGTGTCGATGTGGAATGCCCAAAAGCCCATTTCCTTGGCTTGTTCGGCTGTGTGGGCGAACCCCCAGCCACCTTCCGGCAGACGACCGAAGGTCAGGTTCTGCAAGTGGTGCTGGATGTAACCCGAAGCGCTTTCTGCTGCCATGTTTGCCTCAATCGCTCTAAGGTCTTGTAAATGTGTGTCCCATCAGCAGGGGTGCGCACCAGCTGACCATCAGGGTCAGCAGGTAGAGGCCGAACAGAGCCAGGGGCTCCAGCGGCTTCACGCCTGCGAACGCCAGTGCGAACAGCACTGCCGTCAAAACCAGCTTCCCGGCCTCGCCCGCATAGAAGGAGCGGACGATCATCTGAGCCGAGCGCGCTCCGCTGTAGCGGAACGCCTTGTATGCGAAATAAACGTTCGGCAGCCAGGCGATCAGTCCGCCGAGCAGACCAGAATAGCCGGCAACCACGCCCCGGGAGAAAAACAGGACGGCAGCCCCCAGAAGCACTACGGCCAGTTGGACGAGCAACAGGCGCAAGGCCGGTTGGCGATGGAAGGGCAGGCGGTTCGGCTTGCTGGGTTCCATCTGTCTCAAAGTCCTCTGGCGTCGGCTTCGCAAATCAACAACTTGGCATACTTTGTGCCGACAAAATTGCGCGCAGAGTATAGGGGGCCGGGCATACCCATTCAACAGCCGGGTAGTGATTTCCGACTATCGCTACACAGACGATGGTCTTAGCGGATGTGGGCCAGAACCCCTTGCAACTCGTCCAGCGAGTTGTAGCGGATCACCAGTTGCCCCTTGCCCTTCTGGCCGTGGCGAATCTGCACCGGAGCGCCCAGGCGCTCGGCCAGGCGCTGTTCCAGGCGGCTGATGTCGGGGTCGGACTTGACCACCTTGGCAGGTTCGCCGGGGGCGTTGAGCCAGTGGCGCACCAGTGCCTCGGTCTGGCGCACGGTGAGGCCGCGTGCGACAACATGTCGCGCACCTTCCACCTGCCGCGCCTCGGGCAAACCGAGCAGCGCTCGGGCATGGCCCATCTCCAGGTCGCCGTGGGAAAGCAGCGTCTTGATCTCCTCGGGCAGGGCGATCAGGCGCAGCAGGTTGGCCACGCTGACGCGGGACTTGCCGACGGCGTCGGCGACCTGTTGCTGGGTCAGCTGGAACTCCTGCTGCAGGCGTTGCAGCGCGACGGCTTCCTCGAGGGGGTTGAGGTCCTCGCGCTGGATGTTCTCGATCAGCGCCATGGCGATGGCGGCTTCGTCCGGCACCTCGCGCACCAGCGCCGGGATGGTGTCCAGGCCGGCCTGCTGGGTGGCGCGCCAGCGGCGCTCGCCGGCGATGATCTCGTAGCGGCCCTTGTCGACGGGGCGCACCACGATGGGCTGCATCACCCCCTGGGCCTTGATGGACAGGGCCAGCTCTTCCAGAGCCTGGGGGTCCATGTCGCGGCGCGGCTGGTACTTGCCGCGCTGGATCAGGTCCAGCGGCAGGTGCTGCAGTTCTCTGCTGTCCGCCTGGACGGCCTCTTCCTGCAGGGTGGCGGCGCTGGAGCCACTGAGCAGGGCATCCAGCCCGCGTCCGAGACCTCGTTTCTTAACGGCCATGCGGGTTCCTTAATGGGTCATGCGGTGGCGGCTTTGCGGGCGGCGCGCTGTCGGCGCGAGAGTTCGCCGGCCAGCGCCAGGTAGGCCATGGCCCCGCGCGATTGCTTGTCGTAGACCAGCGCCGGCATGCCGAAGCTGGGCGCCTCGGCCAGTCGCACGTTGCGCGGGATCACGGTGGTGTAGAGCTTGTCGCCGAAGTGTTCCTGCAGCTGCGCGCTGACGTCGTTGGTCAGGCTGATGCGCGGATCGTACATGGTCCGCAGCAGGCCCTCGATGCTCAGCGTCGGATTCAGACGCTCGGCGATGCGCTGGATGCTGTTCATCAGGTCGGTCAGGCCTTCCAGCGCGTAGTACTCGCACTGCATGGGGATGATCACGCCGTCGGCGGCGGACAGGGCGTTGACCGTGAGCATCGACAGCGACGGCGGGCAGTCGATGAGGATGTAGTCGTAGTTCTCGCGCACCGGGGCCAGGGCCTGGCGCAGGCGGTGCTCCTTCATGTCCATCTCCAGCAGCACCACTTCCGCGGCGGTGAGGTCGCGGTTGGCCGGGAGGATCTGGTAGCCGCCGTGCTCGGAGAACTGCATGGCCTGGGCCAGGTCGGCCTCGCCGGTGAGCACGTCGTAGATGGAGTATTCCAGGGACAACTTATCCACACCGCTGCCGGTGGTGGCGTTGCCCTGTGGATCGAGGTCGATCAGCAGCACGCGGCGCTTGGTGGCGACCAGCGAGGCGGCGAGGTTGATGCAGGTGGTGGTCTTGCCGACACCGCCCTTCTGGTTGGCGATCGCGAATACCTTAGCCATGGTTTTCCCCCGTCCCCGTCATGCTCCGGCGCAGTATCAGCAGATGCCGCTGGCCTTGGCAACCCGGCACGCTGAGGGCGTGCTCGGCTTCGACCCGGAAATCTTCCGGGAGTGCCGTCAGCTCCTGCTCCGGGTGCACGCCTTTCATCGCCAGCCAGCGGGTCTCGCCGTCGCCGAGGTGGCGGGTCCAGTTGCAGAAGTCTTCCAGGCTGCTGAAGGCCCGGGAGACGATGCCGTTGAATGCCCGGTCCGGCTGGTAGGCCTCGACCCGGCTGTGGATAACTTCCAGGTTGCGCAGCTTCAGTTCCAGCTTCACCTGGGTGAGGAAGCGGGTCTTCTTGCCGTTGCTGTCGAGCAGCGTCAGGCGCTTGTCCGGGAACAGGATGGCCAGCGGGATGCCGGGCATGCCGCCGCCGCTGCCCACGTCCAGCCAGCGCTCGCCGCCGGCGGCGAGGAAGTGCGGGACGACGCTGAGGCTGTCGAGCAGGTGGCGCGAGACCATCTCGTCGATGTCGCGCACCGCGGTGAGGTTGTAGGCCTTGTTCCACTTCGCCAGCAGGGCGAGGTAGGCGAGCAGGCCCTGGCGGCCGGCTTCGTCGAGTTCGACGCCGAGCGCCGCGGCGCCACGCACGAGCTCGTCGGCGTGGGCTTGGGTGACCTGGGACATCAGGCGCTCTGCTCCAGTTGGCGGCCGCTGGCGCGCTTCTTCAGGTGGATCAGCAGCAGCGAGATGGCCGCCGGGGTGACACCGGGGATGCGCCCGGCCTGACCGAGTGTCTCGGGGCGGGCCTGGCCGAGCTTGTTCTGGATCTCCTTGGACAACCCGGAGATGCCCGTGTAGTCGATATCCACAGGCAGGCGGGTGTCCTCGCTGGCGCGCAGGCGGGCGATCTCTTCCTGCTGGCGGTCGATGTAGCCGGCGTACTTGGTGCGGATCTCCACCTGCTCGGCGACCTGCGAATCCTCGGCGCCGGCGCCGGTCACTTCGGCCAGGCTGGCGTAGTCGATTTCCGGGCGGGCCAGCAGGTTGAGCAGGTTGTACTCGTGGGCCAGCGGGGTGCCGAAGCGCTCGGCGATGGCGTCGCCCTGCGGGGTGTTCGGCCGCACCCAGGTGCTCTTCAGGCGCTGTTCCTCGCGCTCGATGCCTTCGCGCTTGGCCTCGAAGGCCGCCCAGCGGCGGTCGTCGACCAGGCCCAGCTCGCGGCCCTTCTCGGTCAGGCGCAGGTCGGCGTTGTCCTCGCGCAGGATCAGCCGGTATTCGGCGCGCGAAGTGAACATGCGGTAGGGCTCCTGGGTGCCCAGGGTGATCAGGTCGTCCACCAGCACGCCGATGTACGCCTCGTCGCGGCGCGGGCACCAGGCCTCGCGGCCCTGGGCGCGCAGCGCGGCGTTGGCGCCGGCGAGCAGGCCCTGGGCGCCGGCCTCTTCGTAGCCGGTGGTGCCGTTGATCTGGCCGGCGAAGAACAGGCCGCCGATGACTTTCGTCTCCAGGCTGTACTTCAGGTCGCGCGGGTCGAAGTAGTCGTACTCGATGGCGTAGCCCGGGCGCACGATGTGGGCGTTCTCCATGCCGCGGATGGAACGCACGATCTGCAGCTGCACGTCGAACGGCAGCGAGGTGGAGATGCCGTTGGGGTACAGCTCGTGGGTGGTCAGGCCTTCCGGTTCGAGGAATACCTGGTGGCTGTCCTTATCGGCGAAGCGGTGGATCTTGTCCTCGATCGACGGGCAGTAGCGCGGGCCGATGCCCTCGATGACGCCGGAGTACATCGGCGAGCGGTCGAGGTTGGCGGCGATGATCTCGTGGGTGCGCGCGTTGGTGTGGGTGATCCAGCAGCTGACCTGGCGCGGGTGCTCTTCCTTGCTGCCGAGGAAGGACATCACCGGGATCGGGGTGTCGCCGGGCTGCTCGGTCATCACCGAGAAGTCCACGCTGCGGCCGTCGATGCGCGGCGGCGTGCCGGTCTTCAGGCGGCCGACGCGCAGCGGCAGTTCGCGCAGGCGCCTGGCCAGGGCGATGGCCGGCGGATCACCGGCGCGGCCGCCGGAGTAGTTCTCCAGGCCGATGTGGATAAGTCCGCCGAGGAAGGTGCCGGCGGTCAACACCACCTGGTCCGCGTGGAATTTCAGACCCATCTGAGTCACCACGCCGCGCACCTGGTCCTGTTCGACGATCAGGTCGTCGCAGGCCTGCTGGAATATCCACAGGTTCGCCTGGTTCTCCAGGATCTCGCGTACCGCGGCCTTGTACAGCACGCGGTCGGCCTGGGCGCGGGTGGCGCGCACGGCTGGGCCCTTGCGGCTGTTGAGCACGCGGAACTGGATGCCGCCCTTGTCGGTGGCATGCGCCATGGCGCCGCCCAGGGCATCGATTTCCTTGACCAGGTGGCTCTTGCCGATACCGCCGATGGCCGGGTTGCAGCTCATCTGGCCCAGGGTTTCCACATTGTGGGTGAGCAGCAGGGTCTTCACGCCCATGCGTGCGGCCGCCAGCGCGGCCTCCGTGCCGGCATGGCCACCGCCGATCACTATCACGTCAAAACGGGAAGGGAAATCCACCACGCACCTCGTGCCTGTCGATCAGGGAAAGAAAAAGAGAGCCGCACAGTATAGGGGCTTAGCCCTGCCGATTGAAGGGACCTGTATGAAAAGTAGCCAATCGGCCTTTTGTGCGTCACACGAGGGAATGCTTCATTCACAAAATAAAGAGAGAAGGAATTTTTAAATCTTTTTAGAGCTAGTGATTATGTTTGGTGTGGACAATTTTTGTGGATAAGTGCTTCGGGGCCTTCTGGAGCGAGATTTACAGCGAAGGATAAACCTGTGCCGAAGGTGTCCGGAAGCAGGGCACTTCCGGTTGAACACCTGTGCATGGAATGCAGGGTTATGCACAGGCCGGTTATCCCCGGTTTTGACCACTGGGTTGTCTACGTAGCTATACGGTAGTTTTCCACAGGGTTCAGGGCGGCATGTGAATAGGTTGATCCAGGCCAGATTCCACAGTGGTTTCGTTGTTTACGCCGATAGATCAATCCACAAGCTGCCAGGGATATGGGCAAGGAAAGGGGCTATCCACAGGCCATTTCTTCCTGTGTTCAAACCAGGACGTGGGGAACGGGCACTGCTCTTCGTAGGAGCGAGCTTGCTCGCGAACCCCTGGGAATGAGTTCCTGGACAGAAGCGAGCGTGTACCATCGCCACTCTTCACCCGAACCAAGACAGCCAGTCATGAGTGAATACCAGTACTACGAATTCGCAGCCATCGATCGGCCGCTCACCCCGCAAGAGATGGCCGAACTGCGAGCCAGGTCCGGTCGCGCCGTCATTACTCCGACCGCTTTCACCAACCATTACAACTGGGGTGATCTCAACGGCGACCCGGATGAGTGGATGCGGCGCTATTTCGACGCCTTTGTCTATTTCGCCAGTTTTGCCAGCTGCCGGCTGTCGTTGCGGCTGCCCAGGTCCGCCCTCCCGGCGGAACGGGTATTGCCCTTCGCCATCGCCCCCTTCAGTTTTTCCATCGTCGCCAGCGATTCGCATTGGTGCTTCAACTGGATGCTCGACGAGACCGAGAACTTCGATCGTTTCGCCGTGGACAATGGCACGCAGTGGATGCCGCGCCTGCTGCCATTGCGGGAGGAATTGCAGGACGGCGACCTGCGCCCGCTCTACCTGGGTTGGCTGGCGGATGCGCCTTTCCTGGAAGCTGAGGATGAGGAACCCGAGGTCCCGCCAGGCCTGACGGAGTTATCCACAGCGCAGCAAGCCCTGGTGGAGTTCCTCGAGATCGACCCAGACCTGCTGGACGCGGCTGCGGAGCCATGCGCTGGGACCGCCAGGCGTCGCGTGGCCGAACTCTGCGAACGCGCGGAGGCGATCGCTTCGGCCCGTTAGCGAAGTCACTGGAGAGTTTGTTTTCAGGCGCAACTATCCGGAATTTCCGGATAGTTGCCTCAGGCGCGAGCTCATGACTGGCAAAGATGTTCTTCAGGTGCTCGCTGACGGTGCGCACATCCACCCCGAACAACTCGGCCATCAGCTTCTGCGACAGCCACAGGGTTTCGTCCTCATAGCGGGCCTCGATGCTCTGCTCGCCGGCCTGGCCCGTGAAGATCAGGAACTCGGCCGTGCTGTTGCGGATCAGTTTTTTGCCATTCATACCAAGCCCCCTATGCAGTCATCACTTCGACCAAGCGCTCGACAGTGATTCCGCTTGCTTCAGCACCAGTTCCCTCTGGCTTCAGGCAGGCCAGTACAGTCGCTTCAGCGGTACGATTCGTTTGGTTTCGGCGTCGGTGGCGTCATAGTGTTCGATCAGGGCGCGCACCACATGGTCCAATGTCCACATTGCCAGCGGGATGGAGGCGCGCTCCGCTTCATACTGAGCCTCTTTGGTGAAACCGCCGGTACTGACGTATAGCCCGCGATCATCCTTGTGGCGGCCGCCCAGGAAGCTGCGAATCTCCTGGCTGCCCATTTGCCCCTTGCGGTGCTTGACCTCCACGACGATGCGCGGGTGCTCGAAGCCGAAGCCATCGGGCGAGGCGACTATGTCTTTGCCCCGGTCGGAACCAGGCGGCGAGACCTGGGTTTTGTAGCCCATGGCGCGCAGAATGCCGGCGACCAGTTGCTGCATGTCGTCCCAGTCGAGCTCGTTGACACGGTCCTTGATGCGCTCCAGGGCTTGGGAGTCGATATCGGCCAGCGGGTCGACGACGGCTTCTTCGGTTTCCTCTTCTGTTACCGGCACCGGCTTACCCTTCAGCGCCGCCAGTACTTCGGAAGCGGCAGCGGGCGGCACTTCGAACAGCGTCAGCGTCGAGCCCAGGCTGTTCTTGGTGCTGGCGCTGAGATTGTCACGAGCCAGTTCCTGGGGTTGCCAGCGCACTTTGCGTGCCAATGGCATGCCTTGCTCGACCCATTCGGGATGGTGTTCGGAAGGCCCGTTGACTTGACCCACCATGTAGGTGCGGTTGGCTGGGGAATAGGTAATGGCCCAGTCCCCGTCCTGAATCTCATTGACGAAGCGCCACACTTGCGAGGCGCCAGAGATCACGGAACCTTGCTTCATTTGCGGCTCGGCCGATTGGTACAAGGCGATCAGTTGCTTGCGGGCAATTCCCGGTTTAGCTTGCGCCGAGATCTGTCGCCAGCCGATCGCTGCAATTCCGTGTTCTCTGAAGGCTTCATACAGACTTCCGCCTTCACCGCGTACCATCCACATCCGCGCCATACACGATCCTTAAAGATTTGCAGATTAAAGAGGGATGATGAGGCGCTCTACTTTACGGGGCCGATCGATATCATCAAGCCTCACTTCCCGATACAGAAGCTGGAGAAGATCCGCCCCAGCAGGTCATCGGAGCTGAACGCCCCGGTGATCTCGCCCAGGGCCTGCTGGGCGTGGCGCAGGTCCTCGGCGAGCAGTTCGCCGGCGCCGGCGAGCAGCAGTTGGGCGTGGCCGTGGTCGAGGTGCTGGCCGGCCTGGCGCAGGGCTTCCAGGTGGCGGCGGCGGGCGCTGAAGCTGCTTTCGGCGGTCTGTTCGAAGCCCATGCAGGCCTTCAGGTGTTCGCGCAGCAGGTCCAGGCCGTCGCCGGAGCGTGCGGAGAGGGTCAGGGTGACGTGGCCGTCGGCGCTTTCCTCGATGCCTACCGGGCTTGTGGATAAGTCGGCCTTGTTGCGGATCAGGGTGACCCGCGCCGGGTCCGGGCGTTCGTCGAGGAATTCCGGCCAGAGGGCGAAGGGATCGGCGGCCTCCGGCGCGGTGGAGTCGATCACCAGCAGCACCCGGTCGGCCTCGCCTATGGCCTTGAGGGCGCGTTCCACGCCGATCTTTTCCACATGGTCCTCGGTGTCGCGCAGACCGGCGGTGTCCACGACGTGCAGCGGCATGCCGTCGATGTGGATATGTTCGCGCAGCACGTCGCGAGTGGTGCCGGCGATGTCGGTGACGATGGCCGCCTCGCGCCCGGCCAGGGCGTTGAGCAGGCTGGACTTGCCGGCGTTGGGGCGTCCGGCGATCACCACCGTCATGCCGTCGCGCAGCAGCGCGCCCTGGCCGGCCTCGCGCAGCACGCCGGCGAGTTCCGCGCGGACCTTGTCTAGTTGCGACAGCACGTGGCCATCGGCGAGGAAGTCGATTTCCTCCTCGGGGAAGTCGATGGCCGCCTCGACGTAGATGCGCAGCTGGATCAGTTGTTCGGTGAGCTGATGCACGCGCCGCGAGAACTCGCCCTGCAGCGAGCGCACGGCGTTGCGCGCGGCCTGGGCCGAGCTGGCCTCGATGAGGTCGGCGATGGCCTCGGCCTGGGCCAGGTCGAGCTTGTCGTTGAGGAAGGCGCGCTCGCTGAACTCGCCGGGGCGCGCCTGGCGCGAACCCAGTTCCAGGCAGCGCTGCAGGAGCATGTCCAGCACCACCGGGCCGCCGTGGCCGTGCAGTTCCACCACGTCCTCGCCGGTGAAGGAATTGGGGCCGCGGAAGAACAGCAGCAGGCCTTCGTCGATCACCTCGCCCTGGTCGTCGTAGAAGGGCCCGTAGTGGGCGAAGCGCGGCTGCGGCTCGCGGCCGCTGAGGCTGATGGCGATGGGCAGCGCCCGCGGCCCGGAGACGCGGACGATGCCCACGCCGCCCCGGCCCTGGGCGGTGGCGACGGCGGCGATGGTTTCACGGGCTGCGTTCATGGCTTTCCTCCGGATAGCAGAACGCCCCACGAGGGGGCGTTCTGAAGGTGGTTCGACAGCGCGGGGATCAGGCGGCCTTGGCCTTGCTCGTGGCGCGTTCGATCTGCCGGGTAATGTACCACTGCTGGGCAATGGACAGGCAGTTGTTGACCACCCAGTACAGCACCAGGCCGGCCGGGAACCACAGGAAGAAGAAGGTGAAGACGATCGGCATCAGCTTCATCACCTTGGCCTGCATGGGATCCGGCGGGGTCGGGTTGAGCATCTGCTGGACCAGCATGGTGGCGCCCATGATGATCGGCAGGATGAAGAATGGATCCTTCACCGAGAGATCGGTGATCCAGCCCAGCCACGGGGCCTGGCGCATCTCGACGCTTTCCAGCAGTACCCAGTAGAGGGAGAGGAACACCGGCATCTGCACCAGGATCGGCAGGCAGCCGCCCAGCGGGTTGATCTTCTCCTTCTTGTACAGCTCCATCATCGCCTGGGACATCTTCTGGCGATCGTCGCCGTGCTGTTCCTTGATCGCGGCCATCTTCGGCGAGACGGCACGCATGCGCGCCATCGACTTGTAGCTGGCGGCGGACAGCGGGAAGAAGGCCAGCTTGATGACGATGGTCAGCAGGATGATCGACCAGCCCCAGTTGCCGACCAGGCCGTGGATATGTTGCAGCAGCCAGAAGATCGGCTGGGCGATGAACCACAGCGGGCCGTAGTCGACGGTCAGCTCCAGACCCGGGGACAGCTCGCCCAGGTACTTCTGCAGCTTGGGACCGGCATACAGGGTCAGGCTGGTCTCGCCCTTGGCGCCGGCGGGCACGCTGAGGGTCGGGCCGGTGAAGCCGACGATGTAGTTGCCCTGGGCGTCCTTGCGCGTCATCACGTTGTGGGTGTCGCCCTTGGCGGGCACCCAGGCGGTGACGAAGTAGTGCTGCAGCCAGGCTACCCAGCCGCCCTGCAGGGTCTGCTTGAAGGGCTCCTTGTCCATGTCCTTCATGGACACTTTCACGTAGGGCTTCTCCGGGGTCCAGACCGCGGCGCCCAGGTAGGTGGACACGCCGGTGGCGGTGGTGGACGACGGATCGGCGCTGGCGTCACGCTTGAGCTGGGCGAACAGCGAGGCGCTCCAGGGCTTGGCGCTCTGGTTGTCGATCAGGTAGGTGACGTCGATCTGGTAGGCGTTCGGGTTGATGCAGTCGAGCTTCTTCTGCGCCTTTTCCTTGTCGCTGCAGTCGGTCTTCAGGCCGCGGTGGAAGGTGAAGCGCTTGATGTAGCTGACACCGTCGCGGGCGAAGTTCAGGTCGACCACCAGTTGGTCCTGGCCGTCGGCCAGCTGGTACTGGGGCTTGGCGCTGCTGTACAGCGGGCGGCCGGCGACGGCGGCGTCCGGACCGTCGGTGCCGGTCAGGCCGCTCTGCGCCAGGTAGGTGCGCTGGCCATGCTCGAACAGGGCGAAAGGCAGGTCCGGGCGATCCTGGCGCATCGGGTACTGGGTCAGGCCCAGTTGCACCACGTCGCCACCGCGCGGGTCGATGGCCAGGTCGAGGACGTCGGTCTTCACCTGGATCAGCTGGCCGTTGGCGGCTGCCGGTTGCTGGGCGCTGGGCAGCCCGGTTTCGCCGCTCTGGGCGGTCGGTACGTCGGCGCTGGCAGTGCCGCCGGCCGGCACGGAAGTGTCCGGAAGGCCTTGGGGCTGCTGATTGAACGACGCGGTCTGGGCCGGCAGTTCAGGCTGACCGTAGTCCTTGTTCCACTGGAGAACCAGCGCATAGGACACGATAGCCAGGGCGACGATGAGGATCGAGCGTTTGATGTCCATGGTTACTCGGCCGTCGAGGATGGGCGGTGCTTGGAAGTGGCGGGCGGCACGGGATCATAGCCACCGGGATGCCAGGGATGGCAGCGGCCCAGGCGACGCAGGGCCAGCCAGCCGCCGCGCAGGAAGCCATGGTGTTCGATGGCTTCGTACGCGTAGCAGGAGCAGCTGGGGTGAAAGCGACAGTGACTGGCCATCAAGGGGCTGATGGCGTAGCGGTAAAACTGGATGAGAAGCAGCGCCAGTCTACGCATGGGAACTGTCGGCGACCCCCGGAGGTTCGGTTGCGCTTTCCGGCCGGGGTCGGTTGCGCAGCAGGCGTTTGAAGAGCTTGCCGAATTGCTGGTGCAGTTCGGGGTTCTGCAATTCACCCAACCCCTTGCGCGCAATGACCACGATGTCCAGGCCAGCCAGGGCTTCCTGGTTGTGCCGGAACGATTCGCGGATCAGGCGTTTGAGGCGGTTGCGCTCGACGGCGAGCTTGACGTTCTTCTTGCCGATCACTAGGCCGAGGCGGGGGTGATCCAGAGCGTTTTCGCGCGCCAGCAGCAGGACGTGCTTACCGGAAACCTTGGCGCTGGGGGAGTCGAAGACCGCTGTGAAGTGCCGGGCTGTCAGAAGACGCTTTTCCCGGTCGAATCCTCGACTCACCACCTGTGCCGGGCGAATCAGACGGTCAGACGCTTGCGGCCCTTGGCGCGACGACGCGACAGAACCTGACGGCCGTTCTTGGTGGCCATGCGAGCGCGGAAACCGTGGACGCGAGCGCGCTTGAGAGTGCTGGGTTGGAAAGTACGTTTCATTGTTCGGTACCTGGATTGATGACCTGAGGTCGCAGGGACCCCGTTTAAAGAGACCGGCGATTCTAGTGAAAACACCGGTGCAGGTCAATTTCCAACCAGCCGGTAATTGCCCAGCGGCTTTCTGCAGAAATAGAAAGCAAGGAAAAGGTTTCTTAAAAGATGGTGAAAGCGATTGTTACTAGATAGCGTCCGATCTGTGGATAAGTCAATTCCGGCCACTGTTTCCGCGGTACGGCGGATTTGACGAAGGTGTCGAGAAGCGGTGACCCTCCTGTGCGGCGGCAGTGGATAATCTGGGGAAGAAAGACCGGTTTGTCCACAGCGGAAGTTCTCAACAGCTTTCCAGCCTGGTTCATCCCCCATCGGCGCAGGGGTTATCCACAACTTTCAGGGTGCGCCGGCTGTTGCCATGTGCCATCATTAAGGCCTTGATTTTGCTTGCCCACTTGTTGATTTCTCATGTGGATAAGTCGCTAGCGCACGGCTACAATTGCGCTTTCCTTTTCGTTCCATTCCTTTCCAATCTCCTGGGGGATACCCGTGTCCGTGGAACTCTGGCAGCAGTGCGTGGAATTGCTCCGCGACGAGCTGCCATCCCAGCAATTCAACACCTGGATCCGGCCGCTGCAGGTCGAGGCCGAGGGCGAGGAGCTGCGTGTCTACGCACCGAACCGCTTCGTGTTGGACTGGGTCAACGAAAAATACATGGGGCGTCTGCTCGAACTGCTGGGTGAGCGTGGCAATGGGCAGATTCCCGCCCTCTCGCTGCTCATCGGCAGCCGCCGCAGCCGGGCCCCGCGTCCTGCGCTGATGCCGCAGAGCCACGCGATGCCCGCGCCGACCATCACCCCGCCGCCCTCGCCGGCGCAGGTGCGCGCAGCCAAGGCCCAGGCCTACCAGGCCGAGGCACCGGCCCAGGCCGAAGCGGCCAGCCGCGTGCAACAGATGCAGCTCAACGTGCAGGAGCCGATGCCCGACATCGACGAGTCCAGCCCGAGCATCGACCCGCTGGCCGCCGCAGCGGCCATGCCTGCGGCGCCGGCGGTACGCACCGAGCGCAACGTGCAGGTGGAGGGCGCGCTCAAGCACACCAGCTATCTGAACCGCACCTTCACCTTCGAGAACTTCGTCGAGGGCAAGTCCAACCAACTGGCCCGCGCCGCGGCCTGGCAGGTGGCGGACAACCTCAAGCACGGCTACAACCCGCTCTTCCTTTATGGGGGCGTGGGCCTGGGCAAGACGCACCTGATGCACGCCGTGGGCAACCACCTGCTGAAGAAGAACCCGAACGCCAAGGTCGTGTACCTGCATTCGGAGCGCTTCGTCGCGGACATGGTCAAGGCCCTGCAGCTGAACGCCATCAACGAGTTCAAGCGCTTCTACCGCTCGGTGGACGCCCTGCTGATCGACGACATCCAGTTCTTCGCCCGCAAGGAGCGTTCCCAGGAAGAGTTCTTCCATACCTTCAACGCCCTCCTGGAAGGCGGCCAGCAGGTGATCCTCACCAGCGACCGCTACCCGAAGGAGATCGAAGGCCTGGAAGAGCGCCTGAAATCGCGCTTCGGCTGGGGCCTGACGGTGGCGGTGGAGCCGCCGGAACTGGAAACCCGCGTGGCCATCCTGATGAAGAAGGCCGAGCAGGCGAAGGTGGAGTTGCCGCACGACGCGGCCTTCTTCATCGCCCAGCGCATCCGCTCCAACGTGCGCGAGCTTGAGGGGGCCCTGAAAAGGGTGATCGCCCACTCCCACTTCATGGGCCGGCCGATCACCATCGAGCTGATCCGCGAGTCGCTGAAGGACCTGCTGGCCCTGCAGGATAAGCTGGTCAGCATCGACAACATCCAGCGCACCGTCGCCGAGTACTACAAGATCAAGATCGCCGACCTGCTGTCCAAGCGCCGTTCGCGCTCGGTGGCGCGTCCGCGCCAGGTGGCCATGGCCCTGTCCAAGGAACTGACCAACCACAGCCTGCCGGAGATCGGCGTGGCTTTCGGTGGTCGGGACCACACCACGGTGCTGCACGCCTGTCGTAAGATCGCTCAACTGAAGGAATCCGACGCGGACATCCGCGAGGACTACAAGAACCTGCTGCGTACGCTGACCACCTGAGGCCAAGCTGCAGCCCCACGAGGCAAGGGATTAGACCATGCATTTCACCATTCAACGCGAAGCTCTGTTGAAACCCCTGCAACTGGTCGCTGGTGTGGTCGAACGCCGCCAGACGCTGCCGGTTCTGTCCAACGTACTGCTGGTGGTCCAGGGCCAGCAGCTGTCGCTGACCGGTACCGACCTCGAGGTCGAACTGATTGGCCGCGTCACCCTGGAAGAGCCGGCCGAACCGGGCGAGATCACCGTTCCGGCGCGCAAGCTCATGGACATCTGCAAGAGCCTGCCCAGCGACGCGCTGATCGACATCCGCGTCGACGAGCAGAAGCTGCTGGTGAAGGCCGGCCGTAGCCGCTTCTCCCTGTCGACGCTGCCGGCCAACGACTTCCCCTCCGTGGAGGAAGGCCCGGGCTCGCTGACCTTCAGCCTGGTGCAGAGCAAGCTGCGCCGCCTGATCGACCGCACCAGCTTCGCCATGGCCCAGCAGGACGTGCGCTATTACCTCAACGGCATGCTGCTGGAAGTCTCCAGCGGCACTCTGCGCGCCGTGGCCACCGACGGCCATCGCCTGGCCATGTGCTCCTTCACCGGCGGCGTGCCGGAAGCCCAGGACCGCCACCAGGTCATCGTGCCGCGCAAGGGCATCCTGGAACTGGCGCGCCTGCTCACCGAGCAGGACGGCCAGGTGGACATCGTCCTCGGCCAGCACCACATCCGCGCCACCACCGGCGAATTCACCTTCACTTCCAAGCTGGTGGACGGCAAGTTCCCCGACTATGAGCGCGTGCTGCCCAAGGGCGGCGACAAGCTGGTGATCGGCGACCGCCAACTGCTGCGCGAGGCCTTCAGCCGTACCGCGATCCTCTCCAACGAGAAGTACCGCGGCATTCGCCTGCAACTGACCTCCGGCCTGCTGAAGATCCAGGCGAACAACCCGGAGCAGGAGGAAGCGGAGGAAGAAGTGCAGGTCGACTACAACGGCAGCAGCCTGGAAATCGGCTTCAACGTCAGCTACCTGCTGGACGTACTGGGCGTGATGGGCACCGAGCAGGTTCGCATGATCCTCTCCGACGCCAACAGCAGCGCCCTGCTGCAGGAAGCCGACAACGACGACTCCGCCTATGTCGTCATGCCGATGCGTCTCTGACCTTCACTGAATGTCACTGACCCGCGTCTCGGTCACCGCGGTGCGCAACCTGCACCCGGTGACCTTCTCCCCCTCCCCTCGCATCAACATCCTCTACGGCGAAAACGGCAGCGGCAAGACCAGCGTGCTCGAAGCCGTCCACCTGCTCGGCCTCGCCCGCTCCTTCCGTAGCCAGCGCCTGCAACCGGTCATCCAGTACGAACAGGCCGCCTGCACCGTCTTCGGCCAGGTTCAGCTTGCCAATGGCATGACCAGCAACCTGGGTATTTCCCGGGAGCGCCAGGGCGAGTTCCAGATTCGCATCGATGGCCAGAATGCGCGCAGCACTGCGCAGCTGGCGGAAACCTTGCCGTTGCAGTTGATCAACCCGGACAGCTTCCGCCTGCTGGAAGGCGCGCCGAAGATTCGCCGGCAGTTCCTCGACTGGGGAGTGTTCCACGTGGAACAACGCTTCATGGTCGCCTGGCAGCGGCTGCAGAAGGCGCTGCGCCAGCGGAACTCGTGGCTCCGACATGGTAGACTGGACGGTGCTTCGCAGGCTGCCTGGGATCGCGAATTGTGTACTGCCAGCGACGAAATCGATGGCTATCGGCGGTCCTATATCCAGGCCCTCAAACCGGTCTTCGAACAGACGCTGGGAGAGTTGATCCAGTTGGACCAGCTCACCCTTAGCTATTACCGCGGCTGGGACAAGGATCGCGAGCTGAGCGAGGTATTGAACGGCAGCTTGTTGCGCGACCAGCAGATGGGGCATACCCAGGCTGGACCGCAACGGGCCGATCTACGAATTCGCCTGGGCGGGCATAACGCGGCGGAGATCCTGTCGCGGGGGCAGCAGAAACTGGTGGTCTGCGCCCTGCGTATTGCCCAGGGGCACCTGATCAATCAGGCCAAGCGAGGACAGTGCGTCTACCTGGTGGACGACCTGCCCTCGGAACTCGACGAAAAGCACCGGCGTTCGTTGTGCCGGTTGCTTGAAGACTTGGGTTGCCAGGTATTCATCACCTGCGTCGACCCTGAACCATTGAAGGACGGCTGGCGAACGGATACGCCGGTTGCGATGTTCCACGTGGAACATGGGCATGTCTCTCAGACCACCCTCGGGAGTGAAGAATGAGCGAGAACAACACGTACGACTCTAACAGCATCAAGGTGCTGAAGGGGCTGGACGCGGTACGCAAGCGTCCTGGTATGTACATCGGCGACACGGACGACGGCACCGGCCTGCACCACATGGTGTTCGAGGTGCTGGACAACTCGATCGACGAGGCCCTGGCTGGCTACTGCAGCGAGATCAGCGTCACCATCCACACCGATGAGTCGATCACCGTCCGCGACAACGGCCGTGGCATTCCGGTCGATATCCACAAGGAAGAAGGGGTTTCCGCGGCCGAGGTCATCATGACCGTGCTGCACGCCGGCGGTAAGTTCGACGACAACTCCTACAAGGTTTCCGGTGGCTTGCACGGTGTGGGTGTGTCCGTGGTGAACGCGCTCTCCGAGGAGCTGCGCCTGACCATCCGCCGCGAAGGCAAGGTCTGGGAGCAGATCTACCGTCACGGCGTGCCGCAGTTCCCGCTGCGCCCGGTGGGCGAGACCGATGGCTCGGGTACCGAGGTGCACTTCAAGGCCTCCAACGAGACCTTCACCAGCATCCATTTCAGCTGGGACATCCTGGCCAAGCGCATCCGCGAGCTGTCCTTCCTCAACTCCGGCGTGGGCATCCTGCTGCGCGACGAACGCACCGGCAAGGAAGAGCTGTTCAAGTACGAGGGCGGCCTGCGCGCCTTCGTCGAGTATCTGAACACCAACAAGAACATCGTCAACCAGGTGTTCCACTTCAACACCCAGCGCGAAGAAGACGGCGTTGGCGTGGAAGTCGCCCTGCAGTGGAACGACAGCTTCAACGAGAACATCCTCTGCTTCACCAACAACATTCCGCAGCGTGACGGCGGTACCCACCTGGCGGGCTTCCGCTCTGCCCTCACCCGCCACCTGAACAACTACATCGAGCAGGAAGGCCTGGCGAAGAAATACAAGATCGCCACCACCGGCGACGACGCCCGTGAAGGCCTGACCGCGATCATTTCGGTGAAGGTGCCGGATCCGAAGTTCAGCTCGCAGACCAAGGACAAGCTGGTGTCCTCCGAGGTGAAGACCGCGGTGGAACAGGAAATGGGCAAGTACTTCGCCGACTTCCTGCTGGAGAACCCCAACGAGGCCAAGGCCGTGGTCGGCAAGATGATCGACGCCGCCCGCGCCCGCGAGGCCGCGCGCAAGGCCCGCGAGATGACGCGCCGCAAGGGCGCGCTGGACATCGCCGGCCTGCCGGGCAAGCTCGCCGACTGCCAGGAGAAGGACCCCGCCCTCTCCGAGCTGTACATCGTGGAAGGTGACTCCGCGGGCGGTTCTGCCAAGCAGGGCCGTAACCGCAAGACCCAGGCGATCCTGCCGCTCAAGGGCAAGATCCTCAACGTCGAGAAGGCTCGCTTCGACAAGATGCTGTCCTCCCAGGAGGTCGGCACCCTGATCACCGCGCTGGGCTGCGGCATCGGGCGCGAGGAGTACAACATCGACAAGCTGCGCTACCACAACATCATCATCATGACCGATGCTGACGTCGACGGTTCGCACATCCGTACCCTGCTGCTGACCTTCTTCTTCCGCCAGCTGCCCGAGCTGGTCGAGCGCGGCTACATCTACATCGCCCAGCCGCCGCTGTACAAGGTGAAGAAAGGCAAGCAGGAGCAGTACATCAAGGACGACGTGGCCATGGAGGAATACATGACCCAGTCGGCCCTCGAAGACGCCAGCGTGCACGTCAACGAAAGCGCCCCGGGCCTGTCCGGCGAAGCGCTGGAGAAGCTGGTCAACGAGTACCGCACCGTCATGCGTACCCTCTCCCGCCTGTCGCGCCTGTACCCGCAGGACCTGACCGAGCACTTCGTCTACCTGCCGCGCATCGACGTCGAGCAGCTGGGCGACCAGGCCGCCATGCAGGCCTGGCTGGAGCAGTACCAGGCGCGCCTGAAGACTTCCGAGAAGTCCGGCCTGACCTACACCGCCAGCCTGCGCGAAGACCGCGAGCGCCACCTGTGGCTGCCCGAGGTGGAGATGGTCGCCCACGGCCTGTCCAACTACGTGACCTTCAACCGCGACTTCTTCGCCAGCAACGACTACCGCTCGGTCACCGAGCTGGGCGCCAAGCTGAACAGCCTGATGGAAGAAGGCGCCTACGTGCAGAAGGGCGAGCGCAAGCGGCCGGTCTCCAGCTTCAAGGAAGCCCTGGAATGGCTGATGGCCGAAGGCACCAAGCGCCACAGCATCCAGCGATACAAAGGCCTCGGCGAGATGAACCCGGACCAGCTGTGGGAAACCACCATGGACCCGAACGTGCGCCGCATGCTGAAGGTGACCATCGAGGACGCCATCGCCGCCGACCAGATCTTCAACACCCTGATGGGCGATGCCGTGGAGCCGCGCCGCGACTTCATCGAAAGCAACGCCCTGGCGGTGTCGAACCTGGATGTGTGATGGGTGGGGGCTGACAACGTTGAACGGATATCCTGCTAGACGTTAACTGCCCTGCTGCTCTTGAAAACCCCGGCTCTCCGAAAGGTCAGCCGGGGTTTTTTATGGCTGGTCGCCAGAATGGTTGCTATTGGCGTTGCTCGGTGATCGAGCGTGAATCATCCGAGCTTCTGCAGCCTTGGCTTGTCTAGTCGCTATTGTCGTCGATGGCTATGGCCGGGCCGAACAGCTCCAGGGAACTGGATGCCTCCGCAAAGCGATAGCCCATCGCTCTATAACCTGCCTCCCGCTTGCCCCACATCCGAAGCAAGGCAGGGTGCCCTGCGTCGACGAAGTCGATGATGCGCACGTCAGCCTTGCTCGAATGTTCACGGTGGAGCCGCCCCGCATACTGTTGAAGCGTTCCCTTCCAGGAGACCGGCATGGCCAGTATGAGCGTATCCAGGGGCGGATGATCGAAGCCTTCGCCCACCAGCTTGCCGGTGGCCAGGATTACCCGGGGTGCATCGGCAGGCAGGGCCGCCAACCCCTCCATGAGGGCTGCACGCTGTTTCCTGGAAAGCCGGCCATGCAGTGCGAACAGATTCTTGATCTGCCCAGGCAATCTTTCCTCGAGCGCATTGAGATGGTCCGTTCGCTCCGTCAGCACCAGGATCTTCCTCCCCTGGTTGAAGGCAGCAACCACCTCGGCAACGATGCGCTCCGTCCTCTCCGTATCCCTGGCAATCAGCAGGAAGACTTCCTGGATACCCGCCCCTTCTTGCGTAACGATCGGCCTGGACGACCACCGCGGTAGTACGAGCAGATCGACAGGGGCGCTTTCGGGCCTGGCCGCCGTATGCCGTATCGGCCCGCACTGCATGAAGATAATCGGCTGCTGGCCATCCCGGCGTATCGGTGTGGCTGTCAGGCCCAGCACATACCTGGCAGGAGCGCTCTTCAGGATGGCCTCGAACGAAAAGGCCGACAGGTGATGGCATTCATCCACGATGATTTGCCCGTACCGCTTCACTTGCTCGTCGACCTCGCCCTTGCGGGATAGCGACTGCATCAAGGCGACGTCGATGATGCCCGTGGGCCTTGCCTTGCCTCCTCCGATACTGCCGACAACGGCCTTGTCGACGCCGAGGAAAGCCTGCAGGCGCTCTTTCCACTGCTGCAGTAGTTCGGTCCTGTGCACCAGTATCAATGTGTTCACTCGCCGTCTGGCGATCAGGGCCGCGGCGGTAACGGTTTTTCCGAATGCGGTGGGTGCACAAAGAACCCCCGTCTCGTATTGCGTTACGGCTTCGAGGGCGGCTTCCTGGTCAGGACGTAGCTTGCCTGCGAAGTCGACTTCGATGGGCTGCCCTGCGTAGCGCTCATCCTGAACCACGAGGTTGATGGCATTCTCGTGCAGCAGCGCCCGTACTTCATCGAGGCAGCCCCGAGGCAGGGCAATGTGGCGAGGGAAGTTCTCTGCGCAACCGATGATCCGCGGCTTGTTCCATACTGGCAGGCGCATGGCCTGGGCCTTGTAGAACTCGGGGTTCTGGAAGGCCGCCAACCTGATCAGCTTGTTGACCAACGGCTGAGGGAGTTCCGTCTTTTCGAAATAGATCTGGTTGGCCAGCGTCACATTCACCGAGCTTGGCAGAGGGACGCTCAATTTCCTGGGTGTCGCCGAGGGCTCATGCCAGGGTTTGCGTTCATCCTCATCCGTCACCTCGATGACATCCAGGGGATGACGCCCCTCCGTCGCCTGTAGCGTAGTGGCGGCAATGGCTTGCACGGGCATCGGCTGAAGGCTGGCCAGGAATGCCCATTGATCCGGATAGGGAGCCAGTGCTTCGTCGACGAAGACGCTCCCGCCATGCGCGCGAGCCTGCTTCTGCAGGGGTAAGGCGATGAGGTTGCCAAAGCCGCCCTTGGGCATGCTGTCCTGATTCGGAAACAACCGATCGTAGGACGCCAGCGTCAATTGGCGGGTACGGTCGCAGGTGTGGCTGATGATGGCCGAGCCGAGTTGCCGGGCCTCATGGGCGGGAACCTTGTGTTCGAAGAATATCCAGGCGTGGGCGCCATTGCCGGAGCGCGAAACCTCCAACGCAACAGGTACGTTCAGCTCTTGGCATGAGCGGACGAACGCCCGGGCATCGTCTCGCCAATCGGCTTCGTCAAAATCCACTGCGAGGAAATGGCAGGTGTCATCCGGGAGCAGTGGATACACGCCGATCACGATCTCTCCGGCCAGATGCCTGTAGAGCACCTGGTCGGTGAGTGGCAGTAGTTGGCGATGCGAGCAATCTCCGCATTTGATCCGAGGCTTCTGGCATATGCCCGGCCGCCATTCATTGGCACAGGCAGGCGAGTAGCCTGATTTGCCAGCCTTGCTTTCCCAGCGTATGGGGAACACATCGGCCCTGCCGCGGAAAAGACGTTTGAAGAGCGCCAGCTTTGCGTCCGTATCGAGATGCTTGGTTGGCGTCGGGGGACGGCTCGGTCGCCCGTCAGGCAGGCGCCAGTCGATGCCATGGGCTTCCAGTAGCTCGATCAAGCGAGCGTTCTCCGCCCGCAAATGTTCCAACTGATCCTTATCGACCTTCACAATGAAACGACCTTCTTTCGACCTCTCATCGGCCATCAGGTCGTGGGCCTGACGGCAAATCATTACCATAAAGCCAAATTGCCGAGCGGTGGTTGTAATGCTGTTTTTAGGCTCTGCCATGGTTCAGCGAAGGCATCCTGGCTCTGGTTCCGCTCCCTCACCCCAGCCCTCTCCCAGAGGGAGAGGGGGTTGTTCGGAGCAGTCGGAGAGTTCGGCGTCGTCCTGAAGCGCCTGATCGTCCCCGTCACTCTCGCGAGCGAAGGAGCGCGTAGGGCGCATAACCGTTCGCGGTTATCCGCCGTTGGCCGTGCCACCGGGGCGTTCGGCGGGGCTGGTGAGGCCAATCGCGGACGGAGTCCGCTCCTACGCCCGTGCTTCCCTGAACCGTAGGAGCAACCTTGCCGGTCGTGCCGAGGTGCTCTTCGTAGGATGGGTTGAGCCTGCGAAACCCATGCGGTTGCGGTGATGGGTATCGCTTCGCTCAACCCATCCTACGAGGAGACTCCGTAGGACTCCGTTCGTGATTCGGCGGATAACGCCGTAGGCGTTATGCGCCCTACGCCGGGATATGGCGAGGTCGGGGCGGAGGGCCTCTTCCCTATAGGAAACGCCATGAGGGCAATTGTTGGGCTTGCTCCGAAGCCGCTCTCCGACCAAGGAGGGCGTTTATGCGGAAAACGGATTCAGAACCCCGCACCAGGCCTTAGCGGAAAGACCGCCTCGGGGTAGCCTGCATCCTCGGGAATGCACAGATGGCGGATGCCGCCAATTTCCTCCAGCCAAGGCTGCTCGCTACCCGCGCGCCGTGCCAGGAGGATGCCGCTCTCCTCGAACAGTTCGCGCAGCCTCGCCACGCGGAAACGCAGTTCGTCGTCGTCCAGGGCATCCGCGCCCAGGCAGTGCTGACGGAGCCGCGCATGGCCGTCGGCCTGTTCCACCTTGCCGCCGGGGAACACCAGGGTGCCGCCGCAGAAGGCCGCCTGGGGATTGCGCAGCAGCATGACGCGGTTCGATCGAAGGCATGGCGAGCGCTCTTCCCTGGGGCCTGTCCTTGAGCTTATAGGCCGCCTGGGACGCGCGTGGAGGGCGTATCGGACAAAATCCAGGGGATGGTGCCGTAGCGCCTTATCGTGCGCCAGAAGCGAAAACAGGGCCCTTTGGGCCCTGTTCGCTACAGCTGGGTTATCCGCCTCAGGCCACGTCGGCCTTGGGGGTTGCCTGCGCCGGCAGCTCGCCCATCTCGCGCAGCGTCCGCGCCACCCATTCCTCGGCGCGCTGGTTGAGTTCGGCGATGGCGCGCGGGCCCTCGCCTTCGGCGTGCATCGCCGGACCGAACACCACTTCGATGGTGCCCGGGTGCTTGGCCCAGCCGTTCTTCGGCCAGCAGTGGCCGGCGTTGTGGGCGATGGGCAGCACCGGCAGGCCGGCGTTCACCGCCAGGGCCGCGCCGCCGCGGGAGAACTTGCCCAGCTCGCCGGTGGGGATGCGCGTGCCTTCCGGGAAGATCAGCACCCAGGCGCCCTGCTGCAGGCGCTCGTGGCCTTGCTTGGCGAGCTGCTTGAGGGCCAGCTTGGGCTGGCTGCGGTCGATGGCGATGGGCCTGAGCAGGGCCAGGGCCCAGCCGAAGAAGGGCACGAACAGCAGCTCGCGCTTGAGCACCTGGCTCAGCGGCTCGAAGTAGCCGGAGAGGAAGAAGGTTTCCCAGGTGCTCTGGTGCTTGGAGAGGATCACACAGGGCTTCTGCGGGATGTTCTCCAGGCCGCTCAGGCGGTAGCGCACGCCGACCATGTGCCAGGCCAGCCAGACGGCGAAGCGGCACCAGCGCTGGACCACGAAGCGGTAGCGCGCGCGGAACGGCAGGAAGGGCGCGATCAGCAGGCTGAGGGTGCCCCAGAGGAAGGCGCTGGCGGACAGCAGCAGGTAGAAAAGAACGGTTCTGGTGGCCTGCACTGTCGACATGGTCAGCGGGTCCTTAGGGCAAGAGGTGGGAGGCGACGGCGGCCAGGTCGTCGAAGACCAGCGTGCCTTCGGGCAGCGGTTTGGCCAGGGTACGTTCGCCCTTGCCGGTTTTCACCAGCACGGGCTGACAGTCGACGGCCAGGGCGGCGTCCAGGTCACCCCGGGTGTCGCCGACGAACCATACGCCCTTGAGCGGAACGTCGTAGTGCGCGGCGATCTGCCTGAGCATACCCGGCTTCGGCTTGCGGCACTCGCAGCCTTCGTCGGGTCCATGGGGGCAATGGACGATCAGCCCCAGTTCGCCGCCCTGTTCCGCCACCAGTTCGCGCAGCCGCGCGTGCATGCTTTCCAGTGTCGCCAGGTCGTAGTAGCCGCGGGCGATGCCGGACTGGTTGGTGGCCACCGCGACCGTCCAGCCGGCCTTGCTCAGGCGGGCGATGGCGGCGATGGCGCCGGGAATGGGAATCCACTCGTCGAGGGATTTGATGTACGCGTCGGAGTCCTGGTTGATGACGCCGTCGCGGTCGACGATCAATAACTTCATAGCTTTAGCCAGAGGCTTGAAGCCGGAAGCTTGAAGCGGGAAAAAATTCCAGCTTCAGGCTTCCAGCTTCCAGCTCCATTACCCCAACAGAGAGATATCGGCGACGCCGAGGAACAGCCCACGCAGCTTCGCCAGCAGGGCGTAGCGGTTGGCGCGCACGGCGCTGTCGTCGGCGTTGACCAGGACTTCCTCGAAGAAGGCGTCCACCGGTGCGCGCAGTGCCGCCAGGCGGGCCAGGGCGGCGCGGTAGTCGCGCGCCCGGGCCAGCGGCGCCACTTCGCCTTCGGCGGCCGCCACGGCGCTGCCCAGGGCCTTCTCGGCGGCCTCGTTGAGCAGGCCGGCATTCACGCTCTGCGGCACCTCTCCTTCGGCCTTGGCGAGGATGTTGGACACGCGCTTGTTGGCGGCGGCCAGGGCCTCGGCTTCGGGCAGTTGGCGGAAGGCCTGCACGGCCTGCACGCGCTGGTCGAAGTCCAGCGGCGCGGTCGGCGTCAGGGCGCGCACGGCCTGGTACACGGCGACGTCTACGCCTTCGTCCTCGTAGCGCGCGCGCAGGCGGTCGAAGATGAAGTCCTGGACCTGGGCGGCCAGGCCCTCGGCCTTGACCTTGTCGCCGTACTGGCCGACGGCGAAGGCGATGGCCTCGCCCAGGTCGAGGTCCAGCTGCTTCTCGATGAGGATGCGCAGCACGCCAAGGGCGGCGCGGCGCAGGGCGTACGGGTCCTTGCTGCCGGTGGGCAGCATGCCGATGCCGAAGATGCCGACCAGGGTGTCGAGCTTGTCGGCCACCGCCACCGCGGCACCGGTCAGGGTGCTTGGCAGCTCGGCGCCGGCGCCGCGCGGCATGTACTGCTCGTTCAGCGCCAGGGCGACGTCGTTGGCTTCACCACCGGCAGTGGCGTAGTAGTAGCCGGCGATGCCCTGCATCTCCGGGAACTCGCCGACCATCTCGGTGGCCAGGTCGCACTTGGAGAGGATGCCGGCGCGGGCGGCGTTCTTCGCGTCACCGCCAATGCGCTCGGCGATGAAGGCGGCCAGGGCGGAGACGCGCTCGGCCTTGTCGAACACGGTGCCGAGCTGGGCCTGGAACACCACGTTCTTCAGGCGCTCGTTGAAGCGCTCCAGCGGCTGCTTCTGGTCCTGCTTGAAGAAGAACTCGGCGTCGGTCAGGCGTGGGCGCACGACCTTCTCGTTGCCCGAGACGATGTGCTCGGGCGCCTTGCTCTGCACGTTGGCCACGGTGATGAAGCGCGGCAGCAGCTTGCCGTTGGCGTCCAGCAGGCAGAAGTACTTCTGGTTGTCCTGCATGGTGGTGATCAGCGCTTCCTGGGGCACGGCGAGGAAGCGTTCCTCGAAGGAGCACACCAGCGGCACCGGCCATTCGACCAGGGCGGTCACTTCGTCGAGCAGGGCCGGCGGCACGATGGCGCTGCCCTTCTGCTCGGCGGCAAGCTCGGCGACGCGCTTGGCGATGATTTCGCGGCGCTCGGCGAAGTCGGCCAGCACGTGGGCGCTGCGCAGGTCTTCCAGGTAGTTGGCGGGGCTGGAGATCAGCACGTTGTCCGGGTTGTGGAAGCGGTGGCCACGGGATTCACGGCCGGCCTTGCGGGTGAGGATCTCGCACTCCACCACCTCGTCGCCGAACAGCATCACCAGCCACTGCGTCGGACGCACGAACTCTTCGCGGCGGGCGGCCCAGCGCATGCGCTTGGGAATCGGCAGGTCGTTCAGCGAGGTTTCGACGATGCCCGGCAGCAGGCCTACGGCCGGCTGGCCGGCAATGGTCTGGCTGAACTTCAGTTTGGGCCCGCTCTGGTCGATCTGCGCCAGGTCCACGCCGCACTTCTTGGCGAAGCCCAGGGCGGCCTGGGTCGGGTTGCCGCTGGCGTCGAAGGCGGCCTGCAGTGGCGGGCCGTCAAGGTTCACGGTGCGGTCGGGCTGCTGCACGGCGAGCTGGTCGATCTGCACGGCCAGGCGGCGCGGCGCGGCGTAGTAGCGGGCGGCCGAGTAGGTCAGGCCTGCGGCCTTAAGGCCCTTCTCGATGCCGGCCAGGAAGGCTTCACCGAGGCTCTTCAGGGCCTTGGGGGGCAGCTCTTCGGTGCCCAGTTCGACGAGGAAATCCTTCGCGCTCATTATTCGGCCTCCTTCAGCTTGGCCAGTACTTCGTCACGCGCCAGCACTTCATCACGAAGAGCGGGGGTGGCCATCGGGAAGCCCAGGCGCGCGCGCGCCTGCAGGTAGCTCTGCGCCACGTTACGGGCCAGGGTGCGCACGCGCAGGATGTAGCGCTGACGCTCGGTCACCGAGATGGCGCGGCGCGCGTCCAGCAGGTTGAAGGTGTGCGAGGCCTTGAGGACCATCTCGTAGGTCGGCAGCGGCAGCTGCAGCTCGATCAGGCGGTTGGCTTCGCTTTCGTAGAAGTCGAACAGTTCGAACAGCTTCTCGACGTTGGCGTGCTCGAAGTTGTAGGTCGACTGCTCCACCTCGTTCTGGTGGAACACGTCGCCATAGGTGACCTTGCCGAACGGGCCGTCGGCCCACACCAGGTCGTACACCGAGTCGACGCCCTGGATGTACATGGCCAGGCGTTCCAGGCCGTAGGTGATCTCGCCGGTGACCGGGTAGCACTCGATGCCGCCGACCTGCTGGAAGTAGGTGAACTGGGTGACTTCCATGCCGTTCAGCCAGATTTCCCAGCCCAGGCCCCAGGCGCCGAGGGTCGGCGATTCCCAGTTGTCCTCGACGAAGCGGATGTCGTGCACCAGCGGGTCGATGCCGATGGCCTTCAGCGAGCCCAGGTAGAGCTCCTGGAAGTTCTCCGGGTTGGGCTTGAGCACCACCTGGAACTGGTAGTAGTGCTGCAGGCGGTTCGGGTTCTCGCCGTAGCGGCCGTCGGTGGGGCGGCGGCTGGGCTGCACGTAGGCGGCGTTCCAGGTCTCCGGGCCGATGGCGCGCAGGAAGGTGGCGGTATGGAAGGTGCCGGCGCCAACTTCCATGTCGTAGGGCTGCAGCACCACGCAGCCCTGGTCGGCCCAGTACTGTTGCAGGGCGAGGATCAGGTCCTGGAAGGTGCGCACGGCGGGCGTAGTCTGACTCACGAATTTCACCTGTGCTGGGTATGCGACGAAAACCCCGCAGTATACCCGAAGCCGCGCACCGCTTGGGGTGCGCGCACGTTTTCGGATGAATTCGCAAACGCCGGGAAGCGGGGATTGGACTGTATCTTCATACAGTATTCCGGCTATAGTGGGACTCCCTTCGCCCCGTCAGGACGACCGCCATGCCCCGCTGCTTCTGGTGCAACGACGACCCGCTGTACATCGCCTACCACGACACCGAGTGGGGCGTGCCGCAGAGAGACCCGCAGGCGCTGTTCGAAATGCTGGTGCTCGAAGGCGCCCAGGCCGGGCTGTCGTGGATCACCGTGCTGCGCAAGCGCGAGCGCTACCGCGAGGTGCTGTTCGGCTTCGACCCCGAACGCCTGGCGCGCATGAGCGACGAGGAGATCGAGCAGCGCATGCAGGATGCGGGCATCATCCGCAACCTGGCCAAGCTCAAGGCCGCGCGGCAGAACGCCCGGGCCTGGCTGGAACTGCCCGAGCCGGTGGAATTCCTCTGGTCCTTCGTCGGCGGCCAGCCGAAGGTCAACCATTTCAGCGGCCGCGGCGACGTCCCGGCGGTGACGCCCGAGGCAGAGGCCATGAGCCGCGCGCTGAAGAAGGCCGGCTTCACCTTCGTTGGGCCGACCATCTGCTACGCCTTCATGCAGGCCACGGGGATGGTGATGGACCACACCACCGATTGCGACCGCTACGCCGAGCTGTCCTGACTGCGGACGGAATTCGCTTCGACGCGCTCTTCGTAGGATGGGTTGAGCCTCGGCGAAACCCATGCGGCCATGGCGATGGGTATCGCTTCGCTCCACCCATCCTACGATCGTGAGCGGGCCCTGCCCGCGATTCGCGCGCAGGGCCCGCTCCTACATGGAAAGAAAAGGGCATGGCCGGATCACCCGGTGCGTGAATTCAGGCTGTTTCTATCGCCCCCATTGCCGAGCGCCTTTCGCCTTCGCCCATGCCCGCTGGTTAGAATGTGCGCATTCGGCTGAAGGAGCATTCCGTGGAGAAATTCAAAGGTGCCTTGGTGGTGGGTGGGCTGCGCCTGTTCGCCATGCTGCCCTGGCGGGCGGTGCAGGGGCTGGGGGCCGCCATCGGCTGGCTGATGTGGAAGCTGCCCAACCGCTCCCGCGAGGTGGCGCGCATCAATATCTCGCATTGCTTCCCCGAGCTGTCCGCCGCGGAGCTGGACAAGCTGCTGGGCCAGAGCCTGATGGACATCGGCAGGACCCTCACCGAGAGCGCCTGCGCCTGGATCTGGCCGCCGCAGAAGTCGCTGCAGTACATCCGCGAGGTCGAGGGCATGGAGGTGCTGGAAGAGGCCCTGGCCTCCGGCGACGGCCTGGTGGGCATCACCAGCCACCTGGGCAACTGGGAAGTGCTCAACCACTTCTACTGCTCCTACGCCAAGCCGATCATCTTCTACCGCCCGCCGAAGCTGAAGGCGGTGGACGAGCTGCTGAAGAAGCAGCGCGTGCAGCTGGGCAACCGCGTGGCGCCGTCGACCCCGGAAGGCATCATCAGCGTGATCAAGGAAGTGCGGCGCGGCGGCTGCGTCGGCATCCCGTGCGACCCGGAGCCGGACCTGGGCTCGGGGCTGTTCGTGCCCTACCTGGGCACCACCGCGCTGACCAGCAAGTTCGTGCCCTCGCTGCTGTCGCGCGGCAAGGCGCGCGGGGTGTTCTTCCACGCGGTGCGCCTGCCCGACGGCAGCGGCTACAAGGTGATCCTCGAAGCCGCGCCGGCGGACATGTACGACAAGGACATGGAAGTCTCGGTCGCCGCCCTGAGCCGCGAGCTGGCCCGCTACGTGCGCGACTACCCGAGCCAGTACATGTGGACCATGAAGCGCTTCAAGAAGCGCCCGGAAGGCGAAGCCAGGTGGTATTGAACTGACATGTGGGGATTGCCGACTACCGCCACCGCGCCCTTCTGCCCTTCTGAGGTCAGGGGCAGCGTCGTCGTTTCGCCCAGCGCGCCGCTGTGGAAGCGCATCCTGCAGTTCGCCGGGCCGGGCCTGCTGGTCTCCATCGGCTACATGGACCCGGGCAACTGGGCCACGGCCATCGAGGCCGGTTCCGGCTTCGGCTACCAGCTGCTCTACGTGGTGCTGCTGTCCAGCCTCGCCGGCATGGTCCTGCAGTGCCTGGCCATGCGCCTGGGCATCGTCACCGGGCAGGACCTGGCGCAGCTCTCGCGGCAGCGCTACAGCCCGGCCATGGCCAAGGTCCAGTGGCTGCTGGCGGAGCTGTCGATCATCGCCACGGACCTGGCCGAGGTGCTCGGCTGCGCCCTGGCCTTCCACCTGCTGCTGGGCGTGAACCTCACCGGCGGCATCCTCCTCACCGCCCTCGACACCCTGATCGTCCTCGGCCTCAAGGGCCAGCGCTTCCGTCACCTGGAGGCGATCATGCTGGGGCTGATCGTCACCATCAGCGCCTGCTACGTGGTCGAGCTGGTGCTGATCAAGCCGTACTGGCCGGACGTCGCCGCCGGCTTCGTGCCCAGCCTGGACACCCTCAGCCAGCGCGAGCCGCTGTACCTGGCCATCGGCATCCTCGGCGCCACCGTGATGCCGCACAACCTCTACCTGCACTCCTCCATCGTGCAGACCCGCGCGGTGGCCGGCAGCCAGGGCAAGGCCTCGGCGATCCGCCTGGCGCGGCTGGACACCGTGGTCTCGCTGAGCCTGGCGCTGCTGATCAACGCCGCCATCCTGATCCTCGCCGCCGCGGCCTTTCACGAGACCGGGCACGCCGACGTCACCGAGATCCAGGACGCCTACCGCCTGCTCGAACCCCTGGTCGGCGCCGGCCTGGCCGCCATCCTCTTCGGCGTCGCCCTGCTCGCCTCCGGACAGAGCTCCACCTTCACCGGCACCATCGCCGGCCAGGTGATCATGGAAGGCTTCCTGCAGATGAAGATTCCCTGCTGGCAGCGCCGCCTGATCACCCGCGCCCTGGCGCTGATCCCGGCGCTGCTGGGGGTGATGCTGATGGGCGACAGGGCGGTGGGCAAGCTGCTGGTGTTCAGCCAGGTGGTGCTCAGCCTGCAGCTGCCCTTCGCGCTCTGGCCGCTGATCCGCTTCACCAGCGACCGCGCGCTGATGGGCGAATTCGCCAACCGCTGGCCGACCCGCGCGCTGGCCTGGCTGCTTTTCGTGGTCATCAGCGGCGCCAACCTCTGGCTGCTGGGGCAACTGGCCGCTTGACCGGCGGCGGCGGATCGGGCCGACTATGTCGCTGACATTCCGGACGGATGCCGAGCATGGCGAATCAGAGGCAGTACCCGCGTACCCCGATGAAGTGCAGGATCAAGATCGTCCACCCCAGCTTCGGCGAGGTCATCGGCCACACCCGTGACCTCTCCGACGGCGGCGTCTACGTGCGCCACGCGGCGCTGGCCGGGCTTGCTCCCGGCACCCGCGTGCACGGCCAGGTGCAAGACCTGCCCATGGAAGCGCCGGTGCTGGAGATGGAAGTCATGCGCACCGACGCTGAAGGCGCCGGCCTGCGTTTCGTCGATTCCGACTGATAGTGGCTACTGCGGTGGGCTGGGGAACCTGCTCTCTGACACCGTAGGGGCGGATCTCATCCGCGAATCGCGCCGGGACGGCCGGCTATCGCGGACAAGGTCCGCTCCTACGGTGTGGATGGGCATGGCTTTTCGTAGGAGCGAGCTTGCTCGCGAAGGGTGTTCCGCCGGCAGGAATTGGCAGGGGTCCAAAGAACGCCCTCTCCCTAACCCTCTCCCTGAAGGGAGAGGGGACCGTTGGGCAGACGCTGATGTTATGGAGTCAGCCGGCTAGCACAGGGACTGCCGGCTGACACCAAATCTTCTCTCGGCACGGACAAGCTCCCTCTCCCTTCAGGGAGAGGGTTGGGGAGAGGGAGCGGAGCCAAGCCAACACACCGAAATCACAGTTGAGCACTGTTCGCGAGCAAGCTCGCTCCTACAAAAAACCAGGCCCCCCTCAACTCGCCTCGTTCACCGCGCTCAGGAAACACCGCGTCCGCTCATGCTGCGGGTGTCCGAACAGCTGCTCCGGCGTCCCCTGTTCCAGGATGCTGCCCTGGTGGAAGAAGCATACCCGGTCGGCGAATTCGCGGGCGAAGCCCATCTGGTGGGTGACCATCAGCATGGTCAGGTTGTGCTCGGTGCCGAGCCGGCGCACCACGTTGAGCACTTCGCCGCACAGCTCCGGGTCCAGCGCCGAGGTCACCTCGTCGAACAGCATCACTTTCGGCCGCATGGCCAGGGCGCGGGCGATGGCCACGCGCTGCTGCTGGCCGCCGGAGAGCTGCGAGGGGTAGTGCTCCAGCTTGTTGCCCAGGCCGACCATCTCCAGCAATTCCACGGCGCGCTCGCGGGCCTCGTCGCGGCGCATGCCCAGCACCTGCACCGGCGCTTCCATCACGTTCTTCAGCGCGCTCATGTGCGGGAACAGGTTGAAGCTCTGGAACACCATGCCGATCTTGCCGCGCACGCGGCGCACGTGGGCTTCCGAGGCGCGCACCGGCTCGCCGTTGCGCAGCTGGTGGGTGAGCGGCTCGCCATCCACCTCGATCGCCCCGCTGTCGATGCTCTCCAGGGTCATCAGGGCGCGCAGCAGGGTCGACTTGCCCGAGCCGCTGGGGCCGATGATGGCGACCTTCTCGTTGGCGCCCACCTCCAGGTTCAGGTGGTTCAGCACGCTGAAGCTGCCGTAGCTCTTGCACACGTCGCGGAAGCGCACCATCGGCTGGGCGGTCTGTGCCCGCGGGGCCTCGTCGGCCAGCGGCCGGGTGGTCATGGACAGGACGGTCATGGGGTTTCCTCCGGTGGGCGCTTTCATGGCAGTGCCGTGCGTTTTTCCACCTGGCGGACCACGCCGGCCAGGCTGATGCTGATGAGCAGGAAGAACACCCCGACCAGGGTGATCGGCTCCAGGTAGCGGAAGCTGTCGGAACCGATGTTCTTGGCCTGCTGCATGATTTCCACCACGGTGATCGCCGAGAGCACCGGTGTGTCCTTGAACATGGCGATCAGGTAGTTGCCCAGGGCCGGCAGCACCGGGCGGATGGCCTGGGGCAGGATCACCTGGCGATAGGCCCGCCACGGCGAGAAGTTCAGCGCCGTGACCGCCTCCCACTGCCCGCGCGGCACCGACTCCAGGCCGGCGCGATAGACCTCGGCGGTGTAGCAGGCGTAGTGCAGGGCGATGCCCAGGGTGCCGGCCACCAGCGAGGTCATGTTCAGCCCGTAGCTGGGCAGCACGTAGAACAGGAAGTACACCTGGATCAGCAGCGGCGTGCTGCGGATGAACTCGATCAGCCAGGCCGCCGGCCACGATAGCCAGAAGTGCCGGCTGCGTCGGGCCAGGGCGAAGAGCAGGCCGAAGACCACCGCCAGGGCGAAGCCGACCAGGGTGATGCCGATGGTCTTGAGCGAGGCGTGCAGTAGCTGCGGCAGGATCTGCCAGGCGAATTGCCAGTCGAACAACTTCATCACAGGCCTCCCCGGATGCGCCCATGCCCCAGCCGGCGTTCCAGGCGGCGCATGAGGAAGACGATGGCCTGGGCCATGGCGAAGTACAGCACCAGGGTCAGGGTGAAGATCTTCAGCGTCTCGAAGGTCGCCTGGTCCAGCTGGCGGGCGCGGAAGGTCAGGTCCGAGAGGGTGATCAGCGACACCAGCGAGGTGTTCTTCAGCAGCTCGATCAGCAGGTTGGTGCCCGGCGGTATGGCGCACAGCAGCGCCTGCGGCAGGATGATCCGGCGAAAGCGCGTGAACGGCGTCATGTTCAGCGCCAGCGCGGCCTCGTACTGCCCCTTGGGCACCGAGCCGATGGCCCCGCGCATCACCTCCGCGCCATAGGCGCCGATGTGCAGGCCCAGGCCGAGGATGGCCACCGTGTAGGCGCCCAGTTCCAGGTTGAACGGCGGCAGCGGCAGTACGAAGAACAGCCAGAACAGCTGCACCAGCAGCGAGGTGCCGCGGAACAGCTCGATGTAGCCGATGGCCAGCCAGCGCACCGCCGGCCACGGCGCCAGGCGGCCGAGGGCGGCGACGATGGCCAGCGCCACCGCCAGCAGCGAGCCGAAGAAGGTGACCTGGACGGTGACCCAGGCGCCCTCCAGCAGCAGTGGAAGCAATTCACCCATGTTGCGCATCCCGTATCGACAGGTTCGACGGAACGGCCGAGGGGGCGGGGCCCCCTGCGGTCACTGTTTGCAGAGCTCGGCGGCGCTCTTGTCGGTCAGGTTGGACTTGTCGAAGCCGAACGGCTTGACCGTCTGCAGGTGCTCGTCGCTGCCCAGCCACTTCTTCAGCTGCTGGTTCACCGCGTCGCGCAGGTCCTTGTCTTCCGGGCGGAAGGCCAGGGCGCCGTAGCCGATGTGCGCCGGGTCGTCCTTGAAGTCGGCGATGGCCTCGACGCTGTCGCCGCCCTTCGCCGCCAGGCCCTTCATGGTCAGCGCGGTGCCGACGCTGGCGTCGGCGCGGCCGGCGCGCACCGCCTGCAGCTGCGCGGTGGTGTCCGGGACCTGGACGATCTGCTCGTCGCTCACCCCCTCGGCGCGGGCGTAGCCCAGCTCGGCGGTACCGGACATGATCGCCAGGCGCACGTCCGGGTTCTTCGCAACGTCGGCGTAGCTGTGCAGGTTCTTCGGGTTGCCCCGCTTCACCAGCAGGGTGTCGGGGATCTGGTAGTGCGGGTCGGTGAAGATCACCTGCCGGCAGCGCGGCGGGGTGATGTACATGCCCGCGGCGATCACGTCGAAGCGCCCGGCGCGCAGCCCGGGGATCAGCGCGCCCCACTCGGTGAGCACCGGTTCGACCTTCTTCACGCCCATGGCGGTGAACACCTTGGTGGCGATCTCCGGCGACTCGCCGGTGACCTTGCCGGAGGTCTCGGTGTAGGCGAAGGGCGCCTCGTTGGCGTAGCCGATGCGCACCGTGCCGGTGCTCTGGATGCGTTCCAGGGTGGTCTCGGCCTGGCTGGCGAAGCTGGCCGCAAGGCCCGCCAGCAGGGTACAGGCCAGGCCCAGGCGATGGAGGGAACGGGGGGCGGTACTCATCTTCGGATCTCCTGATCTTCTCGTGCCGGCCTTGTTGTGGTGTTGGGACGCGGCGGTGGATGGCAGGTAGCGATGTCGTGCGACTGTTGTTCTTATGTTGGGACCCGCCGGGCGGGCCTTCCGAAGTACTGCCCCGACAGAGGGCATTGGTTGCGTTGCAGACTAAGCCGTCCGGCCTTGCGGCTGTTCCCGATCGGCGCCGTCGCGGCGGAAAAAACCGCCTGTCGCGACGCGCCCATCCATGGCTTTTTTCTGCGCCGGCCTTGTGCCGCGGGGGCGGCGGCATGAGCGGCTGGTCGGCCCGAGCATACAAAAGGCTTTCCGGCGCCGGAATTGCACTAGGACAATCCATGGAAATGCCCTGATCCATCACCCTGTGCCGAGGTCGAAGGGGAATGCCCATCATGCAAAGCTGGCGCCACGCGCTGGCCGGCCTGCGGGTCGGCGAATCCAAGTACAAGACGCTGGTCCAGGCCATCGCCACGGAAATCGAACAGGGCCGCCTGCACGACGGCCAGCGCCTGCCGCCGCAGCGCCAGGTGGCCGACGGCCTGGGCATCAGCGTGCAGACGGTGACCAACGCCTACAAGGAACTGGAGCGCCAGGGCCTGGTGCGCTGCGAGGTGGGCCGCGGCAGCTTCGTCTCGCGGCGCATGACCGAGGGCGTGTCGCGCTACATGCTCGACCACCCCGAGCGCGCGCTGGTGGACTTCTCCATGGCCAGCATCGTCCACACCGACGAGCACGACCGCCTGTGGCAGGACACCTGCCGCCAGCTGGCGCAGGAGACGGACCAGCCGTGGATGCGCGCCTGCCGGCCGATCGCCGGCTTCGACGGCCACCGCGAGGCGGCGGCGCAGTGGCTGGCGCAGCAGGGCCTACGCTGCGAGCGCGACGACCTGCTGATCACCAACGGCGCCGCCCACGCCATCTTCATCGCCCTCGCCTCCCTGGCCGGGCCGGACGACGTGGTGCTCTGCGAGCAGCTCACCGACCACGGGGTGATCGGCAATTCCCAGGTGCTCGGCTTCACCCTGAAGGGCGTGGAGGTCGACCGCGAGGGCATCGACCCCGAGCACTTCGAGGACCTCTGCGCCAACGAGCGCATCACCGCGCTGGTGTGCACGCCCAACCTGAACAACCCCACCTCCAGCCTGATGAGCGACACCCGGCGCCGGGAGATCGCCGCCATCGCCCAGCGCTTCGGCGTCTACGTCATCGAGGACGACGTCTACGGCCCGCTGCTGGGCGAGGACCGCGCGCCGCCGCTGAGCCACTACCTGCCGGAGCTGTCGTTCTACTGCACCAGCTTCACCAAGAGCGTGCTCACCGGCCTGCGCATCGGCTACCTGGTGGTGCCGCGGCGCCTGGCCCTGCGCACCGAGAGCATCCTGCGGGTGAACAGCTGGATGGCCGCGCCGCTGCTGGCCGAAGTGGCCACCCGCTGGATCCACAACGGCAACGCCCAGGCCCTGGTGGAGCGCCAGCGGCGCCTGCTGGCGGCGCGCCAGGCGCTGGTGGCCGAGCGCTTCGCCGAACACCTGTTGGGCCATGCGCCGCAGGCCCTGAGCTGCTGGATGGGCATTCCCGAGCACTGGGAGCTGGACAGCCTGGTGCGCGAGCTGCGCCACCGGCACATCGCCGTAACCTCGCCGGACCCCTTCATGGTCCGCGGCACGCCGCGGCCGCGCGCGGTGCGCCTGTGCATGGGCGCCGAATGCAGCGACGAACGCATGGCCCAGGCCCTGGACGACATGCGCGAGCTGTTCGAGCAGTACCCGAAGATCCACGATTTCTGAACGGGCCGCCGCCCCGTCCCCTTGTAGGAGCGCGCCCTGCGCGCGAATCGCGGGCAGGGCCCGCTCCTACAAATTACCCGTAGGAGCGGACCTTGTCCGCGATAGCCGGACGTCCCGGCGCGATTCGCGGATGGGATCCGCTCCTATAGGTGGTAGGTGGGTTCGAGGCCCCGTAGGATGGGTCGAGCGAAGCGATACCCATCGCCCATTACCACGACGAATGACAATCTCCACGACATCGTCCTAGTACATTCATCGCGACAATTTCCCGCTCATACACTCGGCCCGACTGCATTGTCGGGAGGCCGCCATGGCCAACGAGATCCCCCTGATCGAGCTGTACCGCGCCCGCCAGCGCATCCGCGGCCTGGTGCGGCAGACGCCGCTGGAGCATTCGCCCAGCCTCTCCGCGCTGCTGGGCGCGCCGGTGTACCTGAAGCTGGAGTCGCAGCAGATTACCGGCAGCTTCAAGTTGCGCGGCGCCAGCAACGCCATCGCCCAGCTGGACGACGCCCGGAAGGCCCGCGGGGTGGTCGCCGCCTCCACCGGCAACCACGGCCGCGCCCTCGCCCATGCCGCCCGCGTGCTGGGCGTGCCGGCCACCATCTGCCTGTCACAGTTGGTGCCGGCGAACAAGGTCGAGGCGATCCGCGCCCTCGGCGCCGAGGTGCGCATCGTCGGCAACAGCCAGGACGACGCCCAGGCCGAGGCCGAGCGCATCGCCCGCGAGCAGGGCGCGGCGCTGCTGCCGCCCTTCGACCACCCGCAGATCGTCGCCGGCCAGGGCACCCTGGGCCTGGAAATCCTCGAACAGCTGCCGCAGGTGCGCCAGGTGCTGGTGCCGCTGTCCGGCGGCGGATTGTTCGGCGGCGTGGCTGTGGCGCTGAAGGCGGCCGACCCGTCGATCCGCCTGCACGGCATCAGCATGCGCCGCGGCGCGGCCATGGCCGCCAGCCTGGAAGCCGGCCAGCCCGTGGAAGTGGAAGAACTGCCGACCCTCGCCGACTCCCTCGGCGGCGGCATCGGCCTGGACAACCGCTACACCTTCGCCCTCGCCCGCGCCCACTGCGACGAGCTGCACCTGCTCGACGAGCCCGCCATCGCCGCCGGCATCCGCCACGCCTACCGCGAGGAACGCCAAGTGGTGGAAGGCGCCGCGGCGGTGGGCATCGCCGCGCTGCTGGAAGGCCGCATCGCCGCCGAAGGGCCGGTGGTGGTGGTCGTCAGCGGCCGCAACATCGCCATCGAACAACATCAACGCATCATCGAGGAAGACCTGCATGGCTGACGTCACCCTGCTCAGCGAAGCCGACCTGCGCGCCTGCGTGGCGCTGGACCATGAAAGCCTCGACGCCGTCGAGCAGGCCTTCCGCCTGCTGGCCACGGCGGCGGTGGCGATGCCGCCGATCCTGCGCCTGGACATCCCCGAGCACAACGGCGAAGTGGACGTGAAGACCGCCTACCTGCCGGGCCTGCCGCGCTTCGCCATCAAGGTCAGCCCGGGCTTCTTCGACAACCCGAAGCTCGGCCTGCCCAGCCTCAACGGCATGATGATGCTGCTGTCGGCGCACACCGGCCTGCTCGACGCCCTGCTGCTGGACAACGGCTACCTCACCGCCGTGCGCACCGCCTGCGCCGGCGCCGTGGCCGCCAAGTGGCTGGCCCGCGAGGACGCCCGCCGGGTGGCCATCCTCGGCGCCGGCGAGCAGGCGCGCCTGCAGCTCAAGGCGCTGTGCCTGGTGCGGCCGATCGAGGGCGCCAGCCTCTGGGCCCGCGACGCGGCCAAGGCGCGCCAGTGCGCCGCCGAACTGAGCACCGCCCTGGGCATCCCGGTGGTCGCCTGTTCCAGCGTCGACGAAGCCCTGGAAGGCGCGGACATCGCCATCACCACCACGCCCAGCCGCGAGCCGCTGATCCGGAAGCGCCACCTGCGCCCGGGCCTGCACATCACCGCCATGGGCTCGGACGCCGAGCACAAGAACGAGATCGCCGCCGACGCGTTGGCGGCGCTGGACTGCTACGTCGCCGACCGCCTGAGCCAGACCCGCGTGCTCGGCGAACTGCACCACGCCATCGAAGCCGGGCTGGTGGAGGCGGGCACCGACTTCGCCGAACTCGGCCAGGTCATCGCCGGCCAGCGCCCGGGCCGCCGCAGCGCCCGGGACGTGACCCTCTGCGACCTTACCGGCACCGGCGCCCAGGACACCGCCATCGCCGGCCTGGCCTTCCAGCGCGCGCAGCGCATGGGCAAGGGGTTCCGCTTCAGCAGTTGAAGAGCACCCTCACCCTAACCCTCTCCCGCAAGCGGGAGAGGGGACCCTTCGGTGCAGGATGAAGCCATGGCGTCAGCCGGCTCGGACTGCCCCCTCTCCCCCCGGAGAGGGCTGGGGTGAGGGGGAAACACAGGCACGGGCTCTCCGGAGAGGGCCCGACAATGACTTCACCCAGAGGATTTCCGCATGCCCGAAATCGTCGTCAACCTCCCCTTCGCGCGGGAGGAATACGCCCAGCGCCTGGCCAAGGTCCGCGCCAGCATGCAGCAGCGCGGTATCGAGCTGCTGCTGGTCAGCGACCCGTCGAACATGGCCTGGCTCACCGGCTACGATGGCTGGTCCTTCTACGTGCACCAGTGCGTGCTGCTGGCGCTGGACGGCGAGCCGGTGTGGTTCGGCCGCGGCCAGGACGCCAACGGCGCGCGGCGCACCGTGTTCATGCAGGCCGACAACATCGTCGGCTACCCCGACCACTACGTGCAGTCCACCGAGCGCCACCCGATGGACTACCTGGCCCGCGAGGTCATCGCCGCGCGGGGCTGGGACGCGCTGGCCATCGGCGTGGAGATGGACAACTACTACTTCAGCGCCGCCGCCTTCCGCTCGCTGCAGGCCCACCTGCCGCAGGCGCGCTTCGTCGACGCCACCGCGCTGGTCAACTGGCAGCGCGCGCTGAAGTCCCCGCGCGAGATCGAGTACATGCGCATCGCCGCGCGCATCGTCGAGAAGATGCACGCGCACATCCTCGAGCGCATCGAGCCGGGCATGCGCAAGAACGAGCTGGTGGCGGAGATCTACAGCACCGGCATCCTCGGCGCCGACGGCCACGGCGGCGACTACCCGGCCATCGTCCCGCTGCTGCCCACCGGCGCCGACGCCAGCGCGCCGCACCTGACCTGGGACGACACGCCCTTCCAGCGCGGCGCCGGCACCTTCTTCGAGATCGCCGGCTGCTACAAGCGCTACCACTGCCCGCTGTCGCGCACCGTCTACCTGGGCAAGCCGCCGCAGCACTTCCTCGACGCGGAAAAGGCCGTGGTCGAAGGCATAGCCGCGGGGCTGGAGGCGGCCAAGCCGGGCAACACCACCGGCGACATCGCCCGCGCCTTCTTCGGCGTGCTGCAGAAGTTCGGCATCCACAAGGACAGCCGCTGCGGCTACCCCATCGGCATCAGCTATCCGCCGGACTGGGGCGAACGCACCATGAGCCTGCGCCCCAGCGACGAGAGCGTGCTGCAACCGGGCATGACCTTCCACTTCATGCCCGGCCTGTGGATGGACGACTGGGGCCTGGAGATCACCGAAAGCATCCTGATCACCGACGGCGGCGTGCAGACCCTCTGCGACTACCCGCGCCAGCTGTTCGTCAAGGAGTGAGGCGATGACACTGCCACTGGATAAAGGGCTGCGCGACAACCCCATCGCCGCCAGCGTCGACTTCGAGCGCGACGGCGTGCAGCACGGCCACCTCAAGCTGCCCTACTCCCGCGACGACTCGGCCTGGGGCGCGGTGATGATCCCCGTCTGCGTGGTGAAGAATGGCGCGGGCCCCACCGCGCTGCTCACCGGCGGCAACCACGGCGACGAGTACGAAGGCCCGGTGGCGCTCAGCCGCCTGGCCCAGGAACTGCGCGCCGAGGACATCCGCGGCCGGGTGATCATCGTGCCCTTCATGAACACCCCGGCCTTCCTCGCCGGCAAGCGCACCTCGCCGATCGACGCCGGCAACCTCAACCGCAGCTTCCCCGGCCGCCCGGACGGCACGGTGACGCAGAAGATCGCCGACTACTTCCAGCGCACCCTGCTGCCGCTGGCCGACGTGGTGCTGGACATCCACTCCGGCGGCCGCACCCTCGACTTCCTGCCCTTCGCCGCCTGCCACGTGCTGCCGGACAAGGCCCAGCAGGAAGGCTGCGAGGCGCTGATGCGGGCGTTTTCCGCGCCCTACGCCATGCGCATGCTGGAGCTGGACGCGGTGGGCATGTACGACAGCGCCGCCGAGGAGCAGGGCAAGCTGTTCGTCACCACCGAACTGGGCGGCGGCGGCAGCAGCACCGCGCGCAGCGTGGCCATCGCCCGCCGCGGCGTGCGCAACGTGCTGGTGCAGGCCGGCATCCTGCGCGGCGAGGTCGAGCACGCGCCCTCGGTGATGCTCGGCATGCCCGACGGCGACTGCTTCGTCGCCAGCGAACACAACGGCCTGCTGGAGATGTGCCGCGACCTGGGCGAGCGCGTGGAGCGCGGCGAGGTGCTGGCGCGGGTGCACGACCTGCTGCGCACCGGCGCCGCGCCGGTGGAGTACCGCGCCAGGCGCAGCGGCATCCTCGCCGCGCGGCACTTCCCCGGCCTGGTGCAGAGCGGCGACACCCTGGCGGTGGTCGCCGAGGTCCTGGACTGATGCGCGCGCCACGGCGCCGGAGGTGGCGATGACCAAGCTCGACCGCTACGACCTGAAGATCCTGCGCATCCTCGCCGGCGACGGGCGCATCACCAAGTCCAGCCTGGCCGAGGCCATCAACCTCTCGGTCAGCCCGGCCTGGGAGCGCGTGCGCAAGCTGGAGGAGGCCGGCCTGATCAAGGGCTACCGCGCGCAGATCGACTGGCCGGCATTGTTCCGCCAGCAGCAGGTGCTGGTGGAAATCACCCTGGGCCGCCACACGGCCCAGGACATGCGCCGCTTCGAACAGCGCCTGCAGCAGGCGCCGGAAGTGGGCTTCTGCTACGCCACCGGCGGCGGGGTGGACTACATCGCGATGATCCAGGCCCGCGACATCGATCATTACCAGCGCTTCATCGACCAGCTGCTGCTGGAGGACCTGGGGATCGAGCGGTATTTCACCTACATCGTTACCAAGGTGATCAAGACGTTGGATACGGCGGTGCCGGCGGAGGCGCTGGAAGGCGCCTGATGCTGCGCTGTTTTCTTTTCGTAGGAGCGAGCTTGCTCGCGAACGGGTGCCTACCGGTGGATTCGGTGTAATGGCTTGGCTCCGTCCCCTCTCCCCAACCCTCTCCCTGAAGGGAGAGGGGGCTAGTCCGTGCCGAGACAGGTCAGGGTTCCAACCTTGAACTACGTGCTTGCCGGCTAACTCCAGAACAGCCGTTTCTGCCCAACGGTCCCCTCTCCCTTCAGGGAGAGGGTTAGGGAGAGGGCGTTCTCAATCCCAGCACCCACGACTCCCGGCAAAACTCCATTCGCGAGCAAGCTCGCTCCTACACCAACCCCCCATCCCCCTGCACAAAAAACACCCAAAAAAACCTGACTCCAGGTTCAATCTCCTATAGAATGCGCCCCGCTCGGCACAGGGCCGGGCATGGGTTCCCTCACCCCATCGACGAAAAAGGATCCAGCATGTCGGCGCCTTCCCCGGCGGCTCGGCGCGGCGCATTGGCCGGCCTGGTCGTCTTCCACCTCCTCGTCATCATCGCCAGCAACTACCTGGTGCAACTGCCCATGACCCTGTTCGGCTGGCAGACCACCTGGGGCGCATTCAGCTTCCCGTTCATCTTCCTGGCCACCGACCTCACCGTGCGCCTGCTCGGCAAGAGCCCGGCGCGGCGCGTCATCGCCCGGGTGATGCTGCCGGCGCTGCTGGCTTCCTACGGGGTCTCGGTGCTGTTCCAGGATGGCGGCTACCGCGGCTTCGCCGCGCTGGGCGAGTTCAACACCTTCGTCGCGCGCATCGCCCTGGCCAGCTTCCTGGCCTACGTGCTCGGCCAGTTCCTCGACATCCAGGTGTTCGACCGCCTGCGCCGGCTGCGCCAGTGGTGGATCGCCCCGGTGGTGTCGACGCTGTTCGGCAATCTGCTGGACACCTTCGCCTTCTTCTCCATCGCCTTCTGGCGCAGCGACAACCCCTTCATGGCGCAGCACTGGGTGGAGATCGCCACGGTGGACTACGGCGTCAAGCTGGCGGTCATGCTGATCCTCTTCGTGCCGCTCTACGGCGTGCTGCTGCGCGCCATCCTCCAGGGCCTGGGCCGGCGCTCCGCCAGCGCCTGCTGAGGCGGGCGAAAAACCCGAAGCCGGCGGCGCATCTGCGGAAAGAATTGCCGCCGCCGCCCCGCCCTTAGGAAAAAACCGCCACGGCGCTCCCCCTAGGATGGTCCCCATGCCACCTGCGAGGAGACGCCGTCATGTCCTACGCCCATCCCCTGCTCTTCAAGTCGCTGTGCTACGTCAACGGCCAGTGGCTGCACAGCGCCAGCGGCGCCAGCATCGCCGTGGAGAACCCGGCCAACCGCGAAATCATCGGCCACGTGCCGCTGCTCGAACGCGAGCAGATAGTCGCCGCGGTGGATGCCGCCGCCGCAGCCTTCCCGGCCTGGCGCAAGCTGTCCCTGGACCGGCGCGCCGCGCCCCTGCTGCGCTGGGCCGAGCTGATCCGCCAGCACCGCGAGGACCTGGCGCAGATCCTTTCCCTGGAACAGGGCAAGCCCCTGGCCGAGGCCCGCGGCGAGATCGACTACGCCGCCAGCTTCATCCCCTGGTTCGCCGAACAGGCCCGGCGCCTGGACGGCCGCAACATCCCCAGCCACATCCCCGGCGCCCACCTGGGCACGGTGATGGAGCCGGTGGGCGTGGCCGTGCTGCTGACGCCCTGGAACTTCCCCTCGGCGATGATCACCCGCAAGGCCGCCGCCGCCCTGGCCGCCGGCTGCACGGTGGTGGTCAAGCCGGCCCACGAGACGCCCTACTCGGCCTTCGCCCTGGCCCAGCTGGCCGAGGAGGCCGGGCTGCCCGCCGGCGCCTTCAACGTGGTGCTGGGCGAACCGCAGATGGCCATGGAAACCCTGGTGCGGGACAGCCGCGTGCGCGCGGTGAGCTTTACCGGCTCGACCCGCGTCGGCAAGCTGGTGCTGCAGGCCGCCGCCCAGGACGTGAAGAAGGTGGCGCTGGAGCTGGGCGGCAACGCGCCCTTCATCGTGCTGCCCGATGCCGACCTGGAGCAGGCGGTGAAATTCGCCGTCGACGCCAAGTTCCAGACCTCCGGCCAGGACTGCTGCGCGGCCAACCGCCTGCTGGTCGCCCGCGAACTCTACGAGCCCTTCCTCAAACGCTTCGCCGCCGCCGTGCGCGAACTGCGCGTGGGCCCGGCCAGCGACCCGCGCAGCGACATCGGCCCGCTGATGCACCAGGCGGCCTTCGACGCCACCTGCGAGCGCGTGCGCGACGCCATCGACCGCGGCGCGCGCCTGCTGGCCGGCGGCGAACCCCATGCCCTGGGCGGCTGGTTCCACCAGCCGACGCTGCTGGCCGACGTCACCCCGGCCATGCGCATCTGGCGCGAGGAGAACTTCGCGCCCATCGCCGGGGTGATGGCCTACGACGACCTGGAGCAGGCCGTCGAACTGGCCAACGATAGCGAATACGGCCTGGCCGCCTACATTTGTGGGCAGCGCCTCGACCAGATGTGGCCGCTGATGCGCCGCCTGGAGTTCGCCATGGTCGCGGTGAACGGCGCCAGGTTCACCGGCCACCCCATCCCCTTCGGCGGCATGAAGGCCTCGGGCCTGGGCCGCGAGGGCGGCAGCGAGGGCTTCGAGCCCTTCGTCGAGACCAAGTACTTCTGCCTGCACCACGGCGCCATCTGAGGAGAACACCGCCATGACCGACTACGCCAAGCTGTTCGAAGAAGACCGTGCGCACTTCATGCACCCCTCCACCCACGCCCACGACCACGCCAGCGGCGCCCTGCCTGGGCGCATCATCACCGGCGCTTCGGGCGTGCGCATCCGCGACCACCAGGGCCGCGAGCTGCTGGATGCCTTCGCCGGGCTGTACTGCGTGAACATCGGCTACGGCCGCCTTGAGGTGGCCGACGCCATCCATGAGCAGGCCAAGCAACTGGCCTACTACCACACCTACGTCGGCCACGCGTCCGAGGCGATCATCGAGCTGTCCGCGCGGATCATCCGCGACTGGGCGCCGGCGGGCATGAAGAAGGTCTACTACGGCCTCTCCGGCTCCGACGCCAACGAAACCCAGGTCAAGCTGGTGCGCTACTACAACAACGTGCTGGGCCGCCCGCAGAAGAAGAAGATCATCTCGCGCCAGCGCGGCTACCACGGCTCGGGCATCGTCACCGGCAGCCTCACCGGCCTGGCCAGCTTCCACCAGCACTTCGACCTGCCGGTGGAAGGCGTCAAGCACACCCTCTGCCCGCACTTCTACAAGGCCCCGGCGGGCATGGACGAGGCGGCCTTCGTGCGCCACTGCGCCCAGGAGCTGGAGAACCTGATCCTCGCCGAGGGCCCGGACACCGTGGCGGCCTTCATCGGCGAGCCGGTGATGGGCACCGGCGGCATCATCGTCCCGCCCAAGGGCTACTGGGAGGCGATCCAGGCGGTGCTGGCGAAGTACGACGTGCTGCTGATCGCCGACGAGGTGGTCTGCGCCTTCGGCCGCCTCGGCGACAAGATGGGCAGCCAGCGCCATGCCATGCGCCCGGACCTGATCACCACCGCCAAGGGCCTGACCAGCGCCTACGCGCCGCTGTCCGCGGTGATCGTCGGCGAAAAGGTCTGGGACGTGATCGACAGCGCCTCCACCCGCGAAGGCGCCATGGGCCACGGCTGGACCTACTCCGGCCACCCGATCTGCGCGGCGGCGGCGCTGGCCAACCTGGACATCCTCGAGCGCGAGAACATCACCGCCAACGCGGCGGACGTCGGCGGCTATCTCAACCAGCAGCTGCGCCAGGCCTTCGAGGGCCACCCGCTGGTGGGCGAGGTGCGCGGCGACGGCATGCTGGCGGCGCTGGAGTTCATGGCCGACCGCGAGGCGCGCACGCCCTTCGACCCGGCGCTGAAGGTGGGCCCGAAGGTCTCGGCGGCATGCCTGGAGCGCGGCATGATCGCCCGCGCCATGCCCCACGGCGATATCCTCGGCTTCGCCCCGCCGCTGGTGCTGAGCCGCGCCGAGGCGGACGAGGTGGTGGGCATCGCCAAGGCCGCGGTGGACGCGGTGGCGGCGGAGGTGCTCTGAGGCCATGGCAATGGCGTACAACCGCGAACGGTTGTACGCCCTACGCTCAGCTGCTTTTCGTAGGATGGGTTGAGCTTGCGAAACCCATCGGGCCGGGGTGATGGGTATCGCTTCGCTCAACCCATCCTACGATGGCGTTTCGTCTGCACCTGTAGGAGCGCGCCCTGCGCGCGAATCGCGGGCAGGGCCCGCTCCTACAGGGTGATGTCGAACTTCCCGTTCGTGCCGGACGGCCCCCTCTCCCTTCAGGGCGGGGCGCGCAGCCGAGGGTTGGGGAGAGGGAGCGGAGTCAAGCCATTGCACTGAAGCCGCCGGTAGGCACCGTTCGCGAGCAAGCTCGCTCCTACACCATGCCCACCTCTGACCTCACCTGTAGGAGCGCGCCCTGCGCGCGAATCGCGGGCAGGGCCCGCTCCTACAAGGTGTCGCGGATTCAGCCGCCCTTGGCCTTGTCCAGCTTGCGCAGGAACACGGTCATTTCCTTCTCCGCCTGCTTGTCGCCATGGGCCTGGGCCGCGGCCAGGCCGTCGGTCCAGGCGGCGCGGGCGCCGTCCAGGTCGCCCTGGGCCTGCAGGGCCTTGCCCAGCAGCTTCCAGGCGGCGGAGTACTTTGCGTCCTGCTCCACGCAGCGGCGCAGGTGCTCGGCGGCCTTCGCCGCATCGCCGGCGTCCAGGTAGCCCTTGCCCAGGCCGAAGCGCAGCAGCGGGTTGTCCATGCCTTTGGCGAGGAGTTTTTCGAGGGATTGAGGATCGGTCATAGGGCTGGGGGCTGGGGGCTGGAAGCTGGAAGCTGGAAGCTGGAAGCTGGAAGCTGGAAGCTGGAAGCGAACAGCATGCGGTGCCGTCGTGGTATGTCAAGCTCTTGCCTACAGCCTACAGCCTACAGCCTACAGCCTACAGCCTACAGCCTACAGCCTACAGCCTACAGCCTACAGCCTACAGCCTACAGCCTAGAAGAACGTCAACCCGGCCTGGAACAGCCGCTCGACGTCACGGATTCGCTTCTTGTCGACCACGAAGAGGATCACGTGGTCGCCGGATTCCACCACGGTGTCGCCGTGGGCGATCAGCACTTCCTCGTCGCGGATCACCGCGCCTATGGTGGTGCCCGGCGGCAGGTGCACCTCGCCGATGCGCTTGCCGATCACCTTGCTCGACTTGGCGTCGCCGTGGGCCACCACCTCGATGGCCTCGGCCGCGCCGCGGCGCAGCGAGTGCACGCTCTCGATGTCGCCGCGGCGCACGTGGGTCAGCAGGGTGCCGATGGTGGCCAGCTGCGGGCTGATGGCGATGTCGATCTCGCCGCCCTGCACCAGGTCGACGTAGGCCGGGTTGTTGATCAGCGTCATCACCTTGCGCGCGCCCAGGCGCTTGGCCAGCAGCGAGGACATGATGTTGGCCTCGTCGTCGTTGGTCAGGGCCAGGAACAGGTCGGTCTCGTTGATGTTCTCTTCCAGCAGCAGGTCGCGGTCCGAGGCGCTGCCCTGGAGCACGATGGTGCTGTCGAGGTTGTCCGACAGGTGCCGGCAGCGCGCCGGGTTCATCTCGATGATCTTCACCTGGTAGCGGTTCTCGATGGCCTCGGCCAGGCGTTCGCCGATGTTGCCGCCGCCGGCGATGATGATCCGCTTGTAGTTCTCCTCCAGCCGGCGCATCTCGCCCATCACCGCGCGGATGTGGGCCTTGGCGGCGATGAAGAACACCTCGTCGTCGGCCTCGATGACGGTGTCGCCCTGGGGGATGATCGGCCGGTTGCGCCGGTAGATCGCCGCCACGCGAGTGTCCGCGTTGGGCATGTGCTCGCGCAGCTGGCGCAACTCCTGACCCACCAGCGGGCCGCCGTAGTGGGCCTTGATGCCCACCAGCTGGGCCTTGCCCTCGGCGAAGTCGATCACCTGCAGGGAGCCGGGGTACTCGACCAGGCGCTTGATGTAGTTGGTCACCACCTGCTCGGGGCTGATCAGCACGTCCACCGGGATGGCCTCGTTGTCGAACAGGCCGGTGCGCGTCAGGTAGGCCGCCTCGCGCACCCGGGCGATGCGCGTCGGCGTGTTGAACAGGGTGTAGGCCACCTGGCAGGCGACCATGTTCACCTCGTCGCTGTTGGTCACCGCCACCAGCATGTCGGCGTCGTCGGCGCCGGCCTGGCGCAGCACCGTCGGGAACGAGGCCTTGCCGTGCACGGTGCGGATGTCCAGGCGGTCGTTGAGGTCGCGCAGGCGCTGGGCGTCGGTGTCGACCACGGTGATGTCGTTGGCTTCGCTGGCCAGGTGCTCGGCCAGGGTGCCGCCGACCTGGCCGGCGCCGAGGATGATGATCTTCATGGGGTCGCGCTCGTCCGTGCAGTGCTAGCGGGCTGAGATCTTGATGAGCTTGGCATAGTAGAAACCGTCGTGCCCGCCCTCTTGCGGCAACAGCTGGCGCCCGTGGGCCTGCTTAAGGCCCCAGGGCCCGGCCAGGTCCAGCTCGCGGGCGCCGGGGGTGCGGGCGAGGAAGGCGGCGATGGACTCGCGGTTCTCCTGGGGCATCACCGAGCAGGTGGCGTAGAGCAGGATGCCGCCCACCTCCAGGGTCGGCCACAGCGCGTCGAGCAGCTCGCCCTGCAACTGCGCCAGGGCCGGGATGTCCTCGGCGGCGCGGGTCAGCTTGATGTCCGGGTGCCGGCGGATCACCCCGGTGGCCGAGCAGGGCGCGTCCAGCAGGATGCGCTGGAACGGTTTGCCGTCCCACCAGGCGACGGTATCGCGTCCATCAGCGGCGACCAGCGTGGCATCTAGCCGCAGGCGCTGCAGATTTTCCCGTACGCGCACCAGGCGGCTTTCTTCCAGGTCCACGCCCAGCACGCCGGCCAGGCCCGGTTCGGCCTCCAGCAGGTGGCAGGTCTTGCCGCCGGGGGCGCAGCAGGCGTCGAGCACGCGCTGGCCGGGAGCCAGTTCCAGCAGGTCGGCGGCCAGTTGCGCGGCCTCGTCCTGCACGCTCACGCGGCCTTCGGCGAAGCCCGGCAGCTCGCGCACGTCGCAGGGCTGGGCCAGCTGGATGCCGTCGCGGCTGTAGGCGCAGGGCGCGGCCTCGAGGCCGGCGGCCTGCAGCTCCGCCAGGTAGGCGTCACGGCTGCCCTGGCGGCGGTTCACCCGCAGGGTCATTGGCGGGTGGGCGTTGTTCGCCGCGCAGACGGCTTCGAACTGCTCCGGCCAGGCCTGCTTCAGCGCCTTCTGCAGCCAGCGCGGGTGGGCCAGGCGCGCGGCCGGGTCGCGGTCGACGTCGGCCAGCAGCACCTCGCCCTCGCGCTGGGCGCGGCGCAGCACAGCGTTGAGCAGGCCCTTGGCCCAGGATTTCTTCAGCTTGTCGGCGCAGCCGACGGTCTCGCCGATGGCCGCGTGGGGCGGAATGCGGGTGTAGAGCAACTGGTACAGGCCGACCAGCAGCAGCGCCTCGACGTCGCGGTCGCCGGCCTTGAACGGCTTCTGCAGCAGGCGCGCGGCCAGGGCCGCCAGGCGCGGCTGCCAGCGCGCGGCGCCGAAGGCCAGCTCCTGGGTCAGGCCGCGGTCGCGCGGGGCGACCAGCTCCAGCTGCGGCGGCAGCGAGCCGCCCAGCGAGGCGCGGCCGGCGAGCACGGCGGCCAGCGCGCGGGCCGCGGCGAGGCGCGGGCTGAGGCTCATTGGCCGAGCACCAGGCCGCTGGCGAACTGCTCGCGGCGGCTGTTGAACAGGTCGGCGAAGGCCAGCGGCTTGCCGCCGGGCAACTGCACGCGGGTCAGCAGCAGGCTGCCTTCGCCGCAGCCCACCAGCAGGCCGTCACGGCTGGCATCGAGGATTTTCCCCGGCTCGCCCTTGCCCTCGCCCAGGCGCGCGGCCCAGACCTTCAGCGGCTCGCCGTTCAGGGTGGTGTGGCACACCGGCCAGGGATCGAAGGCGCGCACGGCGCGCTCCAGCTCCACGGCCGGGCGGCTCCAGTCGAGCTTCGCCTCGTCCTTGCTGAGCTTGTGCGCGTAGGTGGCCAGGGCGTCGTCCTGCACCTCGCCCTTGAGCGTGCCGGCGGCCAGGCCGGCGATGGCCTCGACCACCGCCGGCGGGCCCAGGCGCGCCAGGCGGTCGTGCAGGCTGCCGCCGGTGTCTTCGGGACTGATCGGGGTGGCGACCTTGAGCAGCATCGGCCCGGTATCCAGGCCCGCTTCCATCTGCATCACGGTTACGCCGCTTTCCGCATCGCCGGCCTGCACTGCGCGCTGGATGGGCGCGGCGCCGCGCCAGCGCGGCAGCAGCGAGGCATGGCTGTTGATGCAGCCCAGGCGCGGGATGTCCAGCACCGCCTGGGGCAGGATCAGGCCGTAGGCGACCACCACCATCAGGTCCGGCTGCAGCGCCGCCAGTTCGGCCTGGGCTTCGGGTGCGCGCAGGGTCGGCGGCTGCAGCACCGGCAGGCCATGTTGCACGGCGAGCTGCTTGACCGGGCTGGGCATCAGCTTCTGGCCGCGGCCGGCCGGGCGGTCCGGCTGGGTGTAGACGGCGACGATCTGGTGCGGCGTATCGAGCAGGGCCTTGAGGTGCTCGGCGGCGAATTCCGGGGTCCCGGCGAAGACGATGCGCAATGCTTGGCTCATGCGTAGGCTCGCTTAAAGAAAAAAGGCTTGCCGGGGCAAGCCTTTGGGGAGGAGGGTGTCAGGCGCGCTGGCGGTGCTGCTTTTCCAGCTTCTTCTTGATCCGGTCGCGCTTGAGGTTGGACAGGTAGTCGACGAACAGCTTGCCGTTCAGGTGGTCGCACTCATGCTGGATGCACACCGCCAGCAGGCCCTCGGCGATTTCCTCGAAGGCCTTGCCGTCGCGGTCCAGCGCCTTGACGCGCACCCGCAGCGGGCGGTCGACGTTCTCGTAGAAGCCGGGCACCGACAGGCAACCCTCCTGGTATTCGCCCATCTCTTGCGTGAGCGGCTCCAGTTCCGGGTTGATGAACACGCGCGGCTCGGACTTGTCCTCGGACAGGTCCATCACCACCACGCGCTTGTGTACGTTCACCTGGGTGGCGGCCAGGCCGATGCCGGGCGCCTCGTACATGGTTTCGAACATGTCGTCGACCAGTTGGCGCACGCTATCGTCGACCACCTCGACAGGCTTGGCGATCGTGCGCAGGCGCGGATCGGGGAATTCGAGGATGTTCAGAATGGCCATATGCGTTTGTGATGCACTTGTGGAATAAAGTAAAAATCGGCTGCTAATATGCCGAGCAGCATCGAAAAACCCTGGAAGGCCCGGTAGGGGCGGCTTTCCAGCGTTTCATGTGTATACATAATAAAGGGATTCACCGCATGAGGAAAACACTACTCGCCGTGCTGCTGCTGGCGGCAGGAAGCATGGCGCAGGGTGCCGTGGAACTCAGGGACGGCCACCCGGACCGCTATACGGTGGTCAAGGGCGACACCCTCTGGGACATCTCCGGCAAGTTCCTGAGCAAGCCCTGGAAGTGGCCGGAGATCTGGCAGGTGAATCCGCAGATTCGCAACCCGCACCTGATCTACCCCGGCGACGTCCTCAGCCTGGTGTACATCGACGGCCAGCCGCGCCTGGTGCTCAACCGCGGTGCCTCCCACGGCACCATCAAGCTGTCGCCCAAGGTGCGCAGCACGCCTATGGCCGAGGCGGTGCCGACCATCCCGCTGGACAAGATCAACGCCTTCCTGCTGTCCAACCGCATCGTCGACAGCGAGGGTGACTTCAGCAACGCCCCCTACATGGTCGCCGGCGATGCCGAGCGCGTGGTCAGCGGCGCCGGCGACCGCGCCTACGCCCGCGGCGACTCCCTGGCCGAGGAAGGCAGCTACGGCATCTTCCGCCAGGGCAAGATCTACTCCGACCCGGACACCAAGGAAGTCCTCGGCGTCGACGCCATGGACGTCGGCAGCGCCCGGGTGATCGCCAAGGAAGACGACATCGCCACCCTCAACCTGACGCGCACCACCCAGGAAGTGCGGCCGGGCGACCGCCTGTTCCCCACCGAGGAACGCGCGGTGACCTCGATCTTCATGCCCAGCGAGCCGAAGACGCCGATCAAGGGCAGCATCATCGACGTGCCGCGCGGCGTCACCCAGATCGGCAAGTACGATGTGGTGACCATCGACAAGGGCAGCCGCGATGGTCTGGAGGAAGGCAACGTACTGGCCATCTACAAGCTCGGCGAGACGGTGCGGGATCGTGTCAGCGGTGATCTGGTGAAGATCCCCGACGAGCGCTCCGGGCTGGTGATGATCTTCCGTACCTACAACCGTCTCAGCTACGGCCTGGTGCTTACCGCCAACCGTTCGCTGGAAGTGCAGGACAAGGTGCGCAATCCCTGATCGGCGCGCCTGTATGAAGAACCCCGCCACGGCGGGGTTCTTCGTTTCTGCCGGCCGTATCTTCCGAAGCGTCCGGCAGGCGTCAGCCGGCGGACGCGGCATAGTCGGGGTTCCCGCCAACGCGCCAAGGACTGCCGCCATGCCCCGCCAACTCTCCCCCGCCGAACTGGAAGCCCGCCTGCGCCTGCACGCCCTGCCCGAACTGGGGCCGCGGCGCTTCGCCGCCCTGCTGGCGGCCTTCGGTAGCGCCTCCGCCGCCCTCAGCGCGCCCGCCGCGGCCTGGCGTTCCCTTGGCCTGCCGGCGGCCAGCGCCGAGGCGCGGCGCAGCGAAACGACACGCCAGGCAGCGGCCGAGGCTCTGCGCTGGCTGGAGGGGCCCGGGCGGCACCTGCTGATGTGGGACGCCGAGGACTACCCCGCGCTGCTGGCGGAGCTGAGCGATGCGCCGCCGCTGCTGTTCGTCGAGGGCGCCCGCGCGGCCCTGGGGCGGCCGCAACTGGCGGTGGTCGGCAGCCGGCGCGCCAGCCGCCCGGGGCTGGACACCGCCCGTGCCTTCGCCCGCAGCTTGGCCGGCGGCGGCTTCGCCATCACCAGCGGGCTGGCCCTGGGCATCGACGGCGCCGCCCACGAAGGCGCGCTGGAGGCCGGTGGCGCCACCCTGGCGGTGCTCGGCACTGGCCTGCAATGCCTGTACCCGCGGCGGCATCTGGGGCTGGCGCGGCGCATCGTCGAGGGCGGCGGCGCGCTGCTGTCCGAACTGCCGCTGGATTGCCCGCCGCGGCCGGACAACTTCCCGCGGCGCAACCGCATCATCAGCGGCCTGTCCCTGGGCGTGCTGGTGGTGGAAGCCAGCCCGGCCAGCGGCTCGCTGATCACCGCGCGGCTGGCCGCCGAGCAGGGCCGCGAGGTCTATGCCATTCCCGGTTCCATCCACCATCCCGGCGCCCGCGGCTGCCACGAGCTGATCCGCCAGGGCGCCACCCTGGTGGAGCGCATCGACGACATCCTCGAAGGCCTGAGCGGCTGGACCGCCGAAGCACCCGTCAGCGAACCGGCCCCGCTGCCACAGGCGCACCCGTTGCTGGACCTGCTGCGCGCCGCCCCGCAGGGCAGCGAGGCGCTGGCCGCCGGCAGTGGCTGGGCGCTGCCGCAGGTGCTGGCGGCGCTGACCGAGCTGGAACTGGAGGGCAAGGTGGCCTGCGAGGCCGGCGTCTGGGTGCATCGCGGCGGCTGAGCACGTAAACTGCCGCGCAATCGTTATTTCCCCGGAGTTTGCCGATGATCAGCAGCTGGCGTGTGCAGCGTGTGGCCAGGATAGTGCGCGAGGGCGGCGTCATCGCCTACCCGACCGAAGCCGTCTGGGGCCTGGGCTGCGACCCCTGGAACGAGGATGCCGTCTACCGCCTGCTGGCCATCAAGGCGCGGCCGGTGGAGAAGGGCCTGATCCTGGTGGCCGACAACATCCGCCAGTTCGACTTCCTGCTCGCCGACCTGCCGCAGGAATGGCAGGACCGCCTGGGCGCCACCTGGCCGGGCCCGAACACCTGGCTGGTGCCGCACCAGGGGCGCCTGCCGGAGTGGATCACCGGCCAGCACGACAGCGTGGCCCTGCGCGTCAGCGAACACCCGCTGGTGCGCGAACTCTGCGCGCTGACCGGCCCGCTGGTGTCCACCTCGGCCAACCCCGCCGGGCGCCCGGCGGCGCGCTCGCGGCTGCGGGTGGAGCAGTATTTCCGCGGCGAACTGGACGGCGTGCTCGACGGCAAGCTCGGCGGCCGGCGCAACCCCAGCGTGATCCGCGACCTGGTTACCGGCCGGACCGTGCGCCCGGCCTGAGAGGCTCTTCGTAGGAGCGAGGGGGGCGCCTAGCTCTTGCTCGCGAACAGTGCTCAGCTGTGACTTCGGTGTTTTAGTTTGGCTCCGTCCCCTCTCCCCAACCCTCTCCCTGAAGGGAGAGGGGGCTGTCCGTGCCGAGAGAAGGAAGGGTTTCAGCCGGTAGCTTTTGGCGTTGCCGGCTGACTCCAGAACATCCAGGCACACCGAACGGTCCCCTCTCCCGCTTGCGGGGGAGGGTTAGGGAGGGGGCGCTCTGAACGCCAACATCCGCTGTCCCCGGCAAATCCGGTTCGCGAGCAAGCTCGCTCCTACGAGAAGCCGTGCCCTTTCCCTCAAGGCAACAGAATGGTCGACCCGGTGGTCCGCCGCGCCGCCAGTTCGGTCTGCGCCTTGGCCGCGTCGGCCAGGGCGTAGCGCTGGTTGATCTCCACCTTGACCTTGCCCGAGACGAGCATGCCGAACAGGTCCTCGGCCATCGCCTGCAGGCGCTCCGGGGTGTTGGCGTAGCCGAACAGCGTGGGCCGGGTGACGAACAGCGAGCCCTTCTGCGCCAGGATGCCCAGGTTGACGCCGTCCACCGGGCCCGAGGCGTTGCCGAAGCTGACGATCAGCCCGCGCGGGGCGGCGCAGTCCAGGGAGATCGGCCAGGTGTCCTTGCCCACCGAGTCGTAGACCACCGGGCACTTCTTGCCGTCGGTGAGCTGCAGCACGCGCTCCGCCACGTTTTCCTGGCTGTAGTCGATGGTCGCCCAGGCGCCGTGGGCCTTGGCCAGTTCCGCCTTGGCGGCCGAGCCGACGGTACCGATCAGCTTCACCCCCAGGGCCTTGGCCCACTGGCAGGCGATCAGCCCCACGCCGCCGGCGGCCGCGTGCCAGAGCACGGTCTGGCCGGGCTGGGCGTTGTAGGTCTGACGCAGCAGGTACTGCACGGTCAGGCCCTTGAGCATCACCGCGGCGGCGGTCTCGAAATCGATGGCGTCGGGCAGTTTCACCACGTTGGCCGCCGGCAGCACGTGCAGTTCGCTGTAGGCGCCCAGCGGGCCGGTGGCGTAGCCGACGCGGTCGCCGACCTTGACGTTGCTCACCTCGCTGCCCACCGCCTCCACCTCGCCGGCGCCCTCGGTGCCCAGCCCGGAGGGCAGCGCCGGGGCGGGATAGAGGCCGCTGCGGAAGTAGTTGTCGATGAAGTTCAGGCCGATGGCGCGGTTGCGCACGCGGACTTCCTTCGGGCCCGGTTCGGCGGGGGTGTAGTCGAGGTATTCGAGGACTTCGGGGCCGCCGGTGCGGGCGAACTGGATGCGCTTGGCCATGTCGATCTCCTGCTGCTGGCGGCGCCGGAGGGGTCGGCGCCGCGTTGGGAAAAGTCTTTCATCCAAGCCGCCTTGTTGACCGCCGTCAAGCATGGCATGGCGGCCGGGAATGCTATGCTTGCGCTCCTCTCCCGGCCTGCAGCCCAAGCGCCGCAAGGCTTTCCCGCTCCAAGGTGATCCCGTGACCGACCCTATCCAGGCCGTGAAGGCCTACCTGCTCGACCTGCAAGACCGCATCTGCTCCGCCCTCGAAGCCGAGGACGGCGGCGCCCGCTTCATCGAGGATGCCTGGGAGCGTCCGGCCGGCGGCGGTGGCCGCACCCGGGTGATCGGCGATGGCGCGCTGATCGAGAAGGGCGGGGTGAACTTCTCCCACGTGTTCGGCGCCGGCCTGCCGCCATCGGCCAGCGCGCACCGCCCGGAACTGGCCGGGCGCGGCTTCCAGGCCCTGGGCGTGTCGCTGGTGATCCACCCGCGCAACCCCCACGTGCCGACCTCCCACGCCAACGTGCGCTTTTTCATCGCCGAGAAGGAAGGCGAGGAGCCGGTGTGGTGGTTCGGCGGCGGCTTCGACCTGACGCCCTACTACGCCCACGAGGAAGACTGCGTGCACTGGCACAAGGTCGCCCGCGAGGCCTGCGCGCCCTTCGGCGAGGACGTCTACCCGCGCTACAAGGAGTGGTGCGACCGCTACTTCCACCTCAAGCACCGCAACGAGCCGCGCGGCATCGGCGGCCTGTTCTTCGACGACCTGAACCAGTGGGACTTCGACACCAGCTTCGCCTTCCTGCGCGCCATAGGCGACGCCTACATCGAGGCCTACCTGCCCATCGTGCGCAAGCGCAAGGCCCAGGCCTGGACCGAGCGGCAGCGCGAGTTCCAGGAATTCCGCCGCGGCCGCTACGTGGAGTTCAACCTGGTCTACGACCGCGGCACCCTGTTCGGCCTGCAGTCCGGCGGGCGCACCGAGTCGATCCTCATGTCGCTGCCGCCGCAGGTGCGCTGGGGCTACGACTGGAAGCCCGAGCCGGGCAGCGAAGAGGCACGGCTGACCGAGTATTTCCTCCAGGACCGTGATTGGTTGGGGTTGAAGCCGGAAGCCTGAAGCTGGAAGCCGGAAGAAAAAAGCCTCAAGCTTCCAGCTTCCAGCTTCCAGCTCAAAAAGCCTATGAATCGTTATTGCGTCTTCGGCAACCCCATCGGCCACAGCAAGTCGCCGCTGATCCATCGCCTGTTCGCCGAGCAGACCGGCCAGGCGCTCATCTACGACGCCCAGCTGGCGCCGCTGGACGACTTCGCCGGGGCCGCCCGCGCGTTCTTCGCCGAGGGCCTGGGCGCCAACGTCACCGTGCCCTTCAAGGAAGACGCCTACCGCCTGTGCGGTGAGCTAACCGAGCGCGCCCGCCGCGCCGGTGCGGTGAACACGCTGAAGAAGCTCGACGACGGCCGCCTGCTGGGCGACAACACCGATGGCACCGGCCTGACCCGCGACCTGGTGGTGAACAATGGCGTGGCGCTCAAGGGCCGCCGCGTGCTGGTGCTGGGCGCCGGCGGCGCGGTGCGCGGCATCCTCGAACCCTTCCTGGCCGAGGGCCCGGCGGCGCTGGTGGTGCTCAACCGCACCGCGGCCAAGGCCGAGCAGCTGGCCCGCGAGTTCGCCGACCTGGGCACGGTGCGCGCCGGCGGCTTCGACCTGCGCGACGAACCCTTCGACCTGATCGTCAACGGCACCTCGGCCAGCCTGGCCGGCGAGCTGCCGCCCATCGACGCGGCGCTGATCCGCCCGGGGCACACCGTCTGCTACGACATGATGTACGGCAAGGAGCCGACCGCCTTCAACCGCTGGGCCGCCGAGCATGGCGCGGCGCGCTGCATCGATGGCCTGGGCATGCTGGTGGAGCAGGCGGCGGAGGCCTTCGTGCTGTGGCGCGGGGTGCGGCCGGATTCGCGGCCGGTGCTGGATGAGTTGCGGCGGCAGTTGGCCGGCTGACTCCCGCTTTTTTGTAGGAGCGAGCTTGCTCGCGAACGGTGCTTGCCAGGGGCTTCGGTGTGCAGCCCCGTAGGATGGGTTGAGCGAAGCGATACCCATCACCGATGGCCGCATGGGTTTCGCAAGCTCAACCCATCCTACGAAAAGCACCGGTAACGTAGGGCGTATAACCGTTCGCGGTTATACGCCGCTTGACCGATCTCATCGTCACTCCGAGGCTGAACCCGGCGCATTCTGGGGCCACGGCCAATCGGCGGATAACGCCCTAGGCGTTATGCGCCCTACTCCACCTGCAATACCGCGCCTTCACCGATCTGCTTCGCCAGCTCCTCACGCACCCTCGGCCGCGCGTGGCGCAGCACCAGGTGGCGGCCCTCGCCGGCCAGCCGGCGGGCTTCCTGCTGCAACATGTGCGCCCCGGCGAAGTCGATGAAATTCACGTGCCTGGCATCCAGCACCAGGCGCCGGCCCTGGCTGGCCTGGATCAGGCGTTGCAGGTAGTCGCAGGCGCCGAAGAAGATCGAGCCTTCCACCCGCAGCACTTCTTCCTCGCTGGCCTGCCAGCGTTCCACCCGCGGCTGCGAGGTGCGCCGCAGGTAGAGCAGCAGCGAGGCCAGCACGCCCAGGTAGATGGCGTTCTGCAACGGTAGCAGCAGGGTCGCCGCGGCGGTCAGGGCCATCACCGCGAACTCGCTGCGGCTGCCGCGCCAGAGGGCGCGCAGGGCCGGGCGGTCGACCAGGCCCCAGGCGATCAGCAGGATGCCGCCGGCCATGGCCGGCAGCGGGATGTGGGTGATCAGTCCGGCGCCGGCCACTGCCAGCACCGCGACCCAGGCGGCGGAGAAGACCCCGGCCAGCGGTGTGCGCGCGCCGGCTTCGAGGTTGAGCCCGGAGCGGGTGAAGGAGCCCGCCGAAAGGCTGCCGGAGAACCAAGGGCCGACCAGGTTGGACAGGCCCTGGGCGCGGATTTCCTGGTTGGCGTCCAGCACCTGCTGGCTGCGCGCGGCCAGGGCGCGGGCGATGGACAGGCTGGTGACCAGGCCGAGCAGGCCGCAGGCGAGGGCGCCGGGCAGCAGCGCGGCGATGCCGGCCGCGTCGACCTGCAATGGGCTGAGCGGCGGCAGCACGCTGGCGAAGGCCTGTACCCGCGCCACGCCGCCGAACCACCCGGGCAGCGCCCAGACCGTCAGGCTGGCCACCAGCAGGCCGAACATCAACGCCGGCCAGCGCGGCCGCAGCCAGCGGCACAGCAGGCTCGCCGCCAGGCTGAGCAGGCCGATGGCCAGGGACGCCGGTTCGCACTCGCCCAGCCGCGCCAGCAGCAGGCGCGTACCGTCCAGGGCGCTGCCGCGGCTGTGCACTTCCACGCCGAGCAGATACGGCAACTGGCCCAGGGCGATGACCAGCGCCGCGCCCAGGGTGAAGCCGAGCATCACCGAGTGCGAGACGAAGTTCAGCAGCACCCCGGCGCGCATCGCCCCCAGGGCCCATTGCAGGATGCCGGCGAGGAAGGTCAGCAGCAGCACGTACTGGATGAACGTCTCGCTGCCCGGCGGCGCCAGGGGCGCCACCGTGGCGTAGAGCACCACCGAGATGGCCGCGGTGGGCCCGCCGACCATGTGCCTGGATGAGCCCCACAGGCAGGCCACCACCACCGGCAGCATGGCCGCGTACAGGCCGTACTGCGGCGGCAGCCCGGCGATCAGCGCGTAGGCGATGGACTGCGGCAGGGCCAGCACAGCGCCGGCCAGGCCGACCCAGGCTTCCCGCGCCATCGCCCGCGGGCCGAGGCCCGGCAGCCAGGCGAGGAACGGCAGCAGGCGATACAGGCGCTCCATCGGCGGTCAGAGCTTGGCCTGCACGGCGGCCAGGGCATCGCCGCCGTCGCGGGCCTTCACCCCGTCCAGCCACTTGCCCAGGACCTGCGGGTTGGCCTTGATCCAGGCCTTCACTGCGTCGGCGTTCTTCACGTTCTTCTCCAGCACCTCGGCCATGATGGCGTTCTCCATCTTCAGGTCGAAGCTCAGGTTGGCCAGCAGCTTCGCGCTGTTCGGGCACTGCTGGGCGTAGCCGTTGCGGGTGACGGTGTAGACGCTGCCGGTGCTGCCGAAGTACTTCTCGCCGCCGGCCAGGTACTTCATGTCGTACTTCACGTTCATCGGGTGCGGCGTCCAGCCGAGGAAGACGATCCAGCGCTCGCGCTTAACCGCCCGGCCGACCTCGGCGAGCATCGCCTGTTCGCTGGACTCCACCAGCTTCCAGTCGCCCAGGCCGAACTCGTTGCCGCCGATCATCTTCTGGATCGACTGGTTGGCCGGCGCGCCCGAGCCGATGCCGTAGACCTTGTGGTTGAACTGGTCGGCGTGCTTCTGCAGGTCGGCGAAGTTCTTCACCCCGGCGTTATAGACATAGGTCGGCACGGCGAGGGTGAACTCGGTGCCCTCCAGGTTCTTCGCCAGTTGCGTGACCTGGCCGCTGGCGATGAACTGGTCGTGGAAGCCCTGCTGCGCCGGCATCCAGTTGCCGAGGAAGGCGTCCACCTGGCCGTCGCGCAGGCCGCCGTAGGTGATCGGCACCGAGAGGGTGTCGACCTTGGCCTGGTAGCCGAGGCTGTCGAGCAGGAAGCTGGCGACGCCGTTGGTCACGGCGATGTCGGTCCAGCCCGGATCGGCCAGTTTCACCGTGGCGCAGGCTTCGTCCTCGGCCTGCGCGGCCTGGCCGGCCAGCGCCATGGTGGTGGCCAGCAGCAATGCACTTAACTTGGTCATGCTTATCTCCCCTCGGCTTTTTCTGGTTGTGCTTATGGTCAGGGTCTGGGGTAACGGGCGCGGCGCTCCAGGTCGTCCAGGTCGATGTGGTTGCGCATGTACTGCTGGCTGGCATCGACGAACGGCTGGTGGTCCCAGCTGGTCAGCTTGCCGCGCTGCAAGGCGTCGGCGACGAAGCGCCGGCGGCGCTGGCTGGCCAGCACGCGGGCGGTGATCGCCGGGATGTCCCAGCGCTGCCGGGCCTCGGCCAGGAAGGCGTCGAACAGCTCGCGGTGCGCCGCGGAGCCGGCCAGGTTCTCCAGCTCGCGCGGGTCGTTCTTCAGATCGTAGAGCAGGCACGGGTCCTGTTCGGAATAGACGAACTTGTAGTCGCCGCGGCGGATCATCATCAGCGGGCTGAGGGTGCCCTCGGCGGTGTACTCGCCGATCACCTCGTCGTGCCCGCCCTCGCCCCGCAGGTGCGGCAGCAGCGAGCGGCCGTCCAGCTCCAGGTCCGCCGGCAGCTCGCCGCCGGCCAGTTCCACCAGGGTCGGCAGCAGGTCGAGGGTGGACACCGACTCGGCCACGTGGCGCGCGGCGAAACGGCCCGGGGCGTGGATCAGCATGGGCACGCGGGCGGCCATCTCGAACCAATGCATCTTGTACCAGAGGCCGCGCTCGCCAAGCATGTCGCCGTGGTCGCCGGAGAACACCACCAGGGTGTTCTCGGCCAGGTCGCATTCCTCCAGGGTCCTGAGCAGCGCGCCGATCTGCGCGTCGACGTAGCTGCAGGCGCCGAAGTAGGCGCGGCGGGCGTCGCGGATCTTCTCCGGCGGCAGTGGCTTGTCCCACAGGTCGATGACCTTGAGCAGGCGCTGGGAGTGCGGGTCCTGCTCGTGCTGCGCCAGTTCCACGCTGGGCATGGGGATGTCCTCGTCGCGGTATAGGTCCCAGAACTCGCGGGGGATGGTGTAGGGGTCGTGGGGGTGGGTCATGGAGACGGTCAGGCAGAACGGCTGCTCGGCGTGCTCGCGGATGTGGTCGTAGAGGTACTGGCGCGCCTTGAACACCACTTCGTCGTCGAAATCCAGCTGGTTGGTGCGCACGCAGGGCCCGGCCTGCAGCACCGAGGACATGTTGTGGTACCAGCTCGGGCGCACTTCCGGCTCGTCCCAGTTCACCGCCCAGCCGTAGTCGGCGGGGTAGATGTCGCTGGTCAGGCGTTCCTCGTAGCCGTGCAGCTGGTCCGGGCCGCAGAAGTGCATCTTGCCCGACAGTGCCGTGCGGTAGCCCAGGCGGCGCAGGTGGTGGGCGTAGGTGGGGACGTCGGCGGCGAAGTCGGCGGCGTTGTCCCAGGCGCCGATCTTCGTCGGCAGCTGGCCGCTGACCAGGGTGAAGCGCGAGGGCGCGCACAGCGGGCTGTTGCAGTAGGCCGAATCGAACACCACGGCCTGTTCGGCCAGGCGCATCAGGTTGGGCATGCGGATCGGCGAGGCGGCGTCGTGCAGGGGCAGCAGGGGCGCGGCCATCTGGTCGGCCATGATGAAGAGAATGTTCGGACGTGGCATGGCGAGGCTTATCCTATGCACGGTTGTTATGGAATAGTGCGTGACAGCAGTGTCACGCCGCGCCGACAGGGGGTAAACCGCATGGCCATACATGCTTCGGATAACACCAGCTTATGGGTGGCGAACCCATGAGCCTGCCCCTGGAGCTGCTCCGCGTGTTCGAGTGCGCGGCCCGCGAGCAGGGCTTCACCGCGGCGGCCGCCGAACTGGGCAGCAGCCAGCCGGCGGTGAGCCAGCAGATCAAGCGCCTGGAGAAGCTGCTCGGCGCACGTCTGTTCGACCGGGTGCACCGCGGGATCGTTCTGACGGAAAGCGGCCAGTTGCTGCTGCGCCACGTGCAGGCCGGGCTGGCGGAGCTGGAGGCCGGGGTCGAGGCGGTCAGCGCGCGGCGCACCCAGGAGGTGCTGCAGGTAGCCACCGACTTCGCCTTCGCCGCCTATTGGCTGATGCCGCGCCTGCCGCGCTTCCGCCAACTGCACCCGGAACTGGATGTCAGCCTGCTGAGCAGCGAGCGCAGCCCCAGCAGCCTGCGCAGCGACGTGGACGTGGCCATCGCCTTCGGCGACGGGCGCTTCAAGCATGGCGAGCCGCTGCTGCTGTTCGGCGAGGAAGTCTTCCCGGTGTGCAGCCCGCGCCTGCTGGGCGAGCGCCAGGCGCCGCTGCCGCTGGAAGAGCTGCAGCGCCTGCCGCTGCTGCACCTGAAGCCCGAGGCCCACAGCCGCTGGTTCGACTGGCCGGGGCTGTTCCGCGCCCTGGAGCTGCCGCGCCCGCCAGAGGCTTCCGGGCTACGCTTCGACAACTACACGCTGCTGGTGCAGGCGGCCATCGCCGGCCAGGGCGTGGCCATCGGCTGGCGCCACCTGGTCGACGAACTGCTGGAGCAGGGGTTACTGTGCCGACCCATCCGCGAGAGCGCCGCCTCGCGCTACGGCTATTACGCCGTGCTGCCCGAGCGCAAGCGCCGCGCCCGCCTGCTGCAGCCCTTCGTCGACTGGCTGCGCGCCGAACTGGAACAGGACCCATGAACGAGATCCACGGCTACCACGCCCACGTCTACTACGATGCCGACAGCCTGGAACAGGCCCGCCAGCTGTGCGAGGAGGCGGTGCGCCTGTTCGGCGTGAAGATGGGCCGCATGCACCAGCGCCCGGTCGGCCCGCACCCGGACTGGAGCTGCCAGCTGGCCTTCGGCAACGACGCCTTCGCCGCCGTGGTGCCCTGGCTGGCGCTGCACCGCGATGGCCTGGTGGTGTTCATCCACCCGGACACCGGCGACGACCTGCGCGACCACCGTGACCACGCCATCTGGATGGGAGCGGTGCGGCCGCTGGACCTGTCGCTGTTCGGTTGAATTCGATAATGATTCTCGATTCGGTGTATGCTTGCCCGCTTTACCGGCGGCCCGCCCACGGCGGGCCGGTATTCCAGGGTATCGCGGTCATCATGCGGCGTTTCGCCTCCTCCCACCTCCTGCAGAGCTTCCAGGCGCACTATGCGGACCTGCTGCGCTTCCTCGCCCGCCGCCTGGGCGACAACCAGCGCGCCGCCGACGTCGCCCAGGACACCTGGCTGCGCCTGGCCGACCAGGCCCCGGAGGCCGAAGTGCAGGACCCGCGTGCCTACCTGTTCCGCGTGGCCGGCAACCTGGCCATCGACAACCTGCGCCGCGAGGGCCGGTTGGCCGAGCTGCACGTGGAGGAGACGGCGGCCAACGAGGTCAGCGACCCCGGCGCCGGCCTGGAGCGCAACCTGCTGGCCCGCGAGGCCCTGGAACAGCTCGACGCCGCCCTCGACCAACTGCCGCCCAAGGCCCGCCAGGCGCTGCTGATGAACCGCCTGGACGGCCTGACCCACGCGCAGATCGCCCGCCGCCTCGGCGTTTCCGAAAGCATGGTGGGCAAGTACATCGTCCAGGCCATGCGCCATTGCCGCGACCACCTGCAACAGCGGGAGGCGCAGCCATGAGCCGCCAGGACTTGGAGAACCAGGCCATCGACTGGCTGGTGGAACTGCATTCCGGCCGCGTCGAGGCCGGCCGCCGCAGCGCGTTCGCCCAGTGGCGCGCGCAGAGCCCTGAGCACGAAAGCGCCGCGCGCAGCGCCGAGGCGCTGTGGGGCGCCCTGCCGGCCACCCGCACGGCGCGCCGCCACCGCCTGCTGCGCCCGCGCCGCCTGGCCGCTGTGGCGGCGGCCGCCTGCGTCGCCGCGCTGGCCGTGGCGCTGGCGCTGCCCACGCCGGTGGCGGGCCTGTATGCCGACTACGCCACCCGCACCGGCGAGCGGCGGATGATCGAACTGGCCGACGGCAGCCGCGTCTGGCTGAACAGCGCCAGCGCGCTGTCGGTGAACTTTTCCGCCAGCCGCCGGAGCCTGCATCTGTATGGCGGCGAGGCGCTGTTCGAAGTGGCCAAGGACGCGCAACGGCCCTTCGTGGTGCATGCTGGCGACGGCGAAGTCACCGCCGTGGGCACCCGCTTCGACGTCGACAGCCGCGGCCCGGAAGTGCAGGTAGCGGTCAGCGAGGGCGTGGTGCGGGTGGAGGCCGGCGGCAAACCGGCGGTGCGCCTGGCCGCCGGCGAACGCCTGGCCTATCGCGGGGAAGCCGCCCCCGGCCCGGTGCAACCCCTGGACCTGGACAGCGCCAGCGCCTGGCAGCGCGGCAAGCTGATCTTCAACCAGCGTCCGCTGGGCGAGGTGCTGGCGGAACTGGAGCGCTACCTGCCGGGGCGCATCCTGCTGACCGATGCCAGCTTGCGGCGGCACAAGGTGAGCGGGGTGTTCGATCTGGACGATCCCGATGCGTTGTTGCAGACGTTGCAGCGGTTGCAGCCGGTGCAGGTGACGCGGTTGCCCTGGTTGGTGGTGGTTAGGCCGGTTTCTTCGTAGGGGTGAGGTTGTGCCGGTTGGGTTCGGTGCACGTCCTGAAGAGCGCCCTCTCCCTAACCCTCTCCCTGAAGGGAGAGGGGACCGTTCGGCATGCGCTGATGTTTCGGCGTTAGCCGGCTGGTACCGAGCATCCGGCTAACACCAGATCCTTTCTCGGCACGGACAAGCCCCCTCTCCCTTCAGGGAGAGGGCTGGGGAGAGGGAACGGCGTCAAACCAACACACCGAAGCTGCCGGCAAGCGCCGTTCGCGAGCAAGCTCGCTCCAAAATACAAAACCAGACCCCGCGCAAAAATTTTTACCTCCCCCACTGCAAGATCCCCCACCCCGTTTCGTCGTAGGCATGAACGCGAAGAATTCCCAACAAACGCGCCCTGCCCACAAGAACGGAAACCCCCGCATGCATCACCGCCTCTCCCCGCTGTACCGCGCCCTGGCCCTCGCCGCCCTGCTCGGCGGCGCCAGCCCCCTGGCCCTGGCTGCCGAGGACGTCGAGCTGCACATCGCGCCGCGCAGCCTGGACAGCGCCCTGACGCAGTTCGCCGACCAGGCCGGGCTGCACCTGCTGTTCAACTCCGAGGACGTCCAGGGCCTGAAGAGCCCCGGCCTGGACGGCCGCTACAGCCGCGAGGAGGCGCTGGACAAGCTGCTTTCCGGCAGCGGCATGCGCTGGAGCTTCAGCGACGAGCGCACCGTGGTGCTGCAGCGCGAGAAGGCCGCCGGCGGCGAGCCGCTGAGCATGGCGCCGACGCAGATCAGCGTGGCCGCGCGCACGCCCACCGACATCAGCTCCATCCCCGGCACCGTCTGGGTGGTGGACCAGGCGCAGCTGCGCGAACAGCTGGACACCGGCGTCAGCCTCAAGGAAGCGGTGGGCAAGCTGGTCCCCGGCCTCGACCTGGCCCCGGAAGGCCGCACCAACTACGGCCAGAACATGCGCGGGCGCAACGTGCTGGTGATGATCGACGGCGTCAGCCAGAACAGCTCCCGCGGCCTGTCGCGGCAGTTCGACAGCATCTCGCCGTTCAATGTCGAGCGCATCGAAGTGCTCTCCGGCGCCAGCGCCATCTACGGCGGCGGCGCCACCGGCGGCATCATCAACATCATCACCAAGAAGGGTGCGCCCGGCGATGCCCGCTTCGAAAGCCAGCTGGGCGCCAGCAGCGGCTTCAACAACAGCGACGACCTCTCCACCCGCCTGGCCCAGTCGGTCAGCGGCGGCACCGACCGCCTGAGCGGGCGCCTGGGCGTTGCCGCCGAGAAGAACGAAGCCTTCTACGACGGCGCCGGCAACCAGATCTTCATCGACAACACCCAGACCGACCTGCAGTACAACCGCACCATCGACGTCATGGGCAACCTCACCGCGCAGTTCACCGACGAGCAGAGCCTGGACCTGCTGGCCCAGTACTACGACTCGGGCAACGACGGCAGCACCGGCCTCTACTTTCCGCACCTGAACTACAAGGCCCCGTCGGACCTGGATGACGCGCAGATCCGCAGCGGCATGGACACCGACCTCGAGCCGCAGACGCGCCGCCTGCTGCTCAACGCCAACTACCACCACGCCAACCTGCTGGACCAGGACTTCTACCTGCAGGCCTACTACCGCAAGGAAGACGACAACTTCTACCCCTTCCCCTACTACAACGCCGGCAAGCCGGCCGGCAGCACCGGCGTGTACTTCGCCGCCTCGCAGCAGAACTTCGAGGTCAGCGGCCTCAAGGGCCTGTTCAGCAAGCAGTGGGACAAGCTGAAGCTCACCTACGGCGTGGACCTGGACCACGAGCGCTTCAACGCCGAGCAGAAGACCTTCGACCAGCTGGTCTCCTCGGAAAGCGGCGGCCTCGACCTGAGCACCGCCAGCAGCGCGCCGCGCTACCCCAGCTACGTGGTCGACGGCCTGTCGTTCTACGGCCAGCTGGACTACAAGCTGACCGACGCCCTGACCCTCTCCGGCGGCGCGCGGCACCAGAAGATGGACGTCGAGGTCGACGACTTCAAGGGCGTGCCCGGCGGCAACAACGACTACCAGGTCAACCTGTTCAACCTCGGCGCCATCTACGACTTCCACAACGGCCACCAGCTGTGGGGCAACTACAGCGAAGGCTTCGACCTGCCCGACCCGGCCAAGTACTACGGCAAGCCCGGCCTCTCGGTGGACGACAACCCGCTGGCCGGCATCAAGAGCCGTCAGGTCGAGCTGGGCTGGCGCTACGCGGACATGGACTGGCAGGCGCAGACGGCGGTGTACTACATCTGGTCGAACAAGATGATCACCACCGACCAGGCCACCCTGACCATCGACGTGGTCGACCAGAAGAGCCGCGACTTCGGCTTCGAGGGCGCGCTGACGCGCTACTTCCAGAACGGCTGGCAGGGCGGCACCACCCTGCACCTGGTGCGCTCCGAGGAAGAGGATGCCGACGGCGACTGGATCAAGCGCGACGCGCGCTACGCCTCGCTGTCCAAGGCCACCGCCTTCGTCGGCTGGAACGACGAGCTGAACAGCGCGCGGCTGCAGGCCAACCACGCCATGAGCCTGAAGGACGACGCCGACCACGAGATCGACGGCTACACCACCTTCGACCTGATGGGGGAACGCAAGACGGGTTTCGGCACCTTCAGCGCGGGCATCCAGAACCTGCTGGACCGCGAGTACAGCACCGTGTGGGGGCAGCGGGCGACGCTGTTCTATTCGCCGACCTACGGGCCGGCCTACCTGTACGACTACCAGGGCCGCGGGCGCACCTTCACCCTGGGCTGGCGCATGGAGTACTGAGGGGGCTCAGGCCGCGCGGGATTCCTCGCGCGGCGCGTCCAGGTGGGTGTGCAGGCTGAGGGCGTGATGCTGGAGGATTTCCCCCAGCAGTTGTTGCAGCGGCAGTTCCAGGTAGGCCTGCAGGCTTTGCGCATCGGCCCAGCGGCCGCGCAGGCGCCAGACGTCGCTGCGGGTGGCCGGCAGCAGCACCTCGTAGGACTGGCAGCCGGGCAACTGGTGCGCGGCGCTGATCAGGCGGTCGAGCAGCTGCGCCAGCTCGGCCTCGTGGCCGGGGCGTGAGCGGATCAGCAGGTGGTGTTCGAACGGTTGTCGAATGGCCATGAAAGATCTCCTCCTGTCCCGGGCGCTGGAAGGGGGGCTCGGCCCGGTTGTGCCAGAGTAGGAGACGGGCGCCTGCGGGCGGTAGACGGATGCTGCCGGCTTCTTGCCTGATCCTGCGGCATTCGCGCCGCCATGCCCGAAGCGGCGGATTCCCTGGCCTGGCTGGCATGATGGGGGCTTCCCGTGGCGATTGGCTTGTACGATCCTGCCGATTGCTTGCCCGATCCTCCAGCGTCCGTCGCCCTGTCACACTTCCCGCGTGTGCCCGGGCGTAAGCTGGACGCCGCCACTCTCGGAGGCCCCCGTATGTCGCAACCCCACGACCCCGTCGCCGCCAGCCGCCAGGAACTGGCCGACATCATCGAGCGCCACTGCAATGGCGTCTCCGGCGTCCACGACACCGCCGTCGAATCGCTGTCGCTGGCGCGCCTGGAGCAGCCCAGCGAAGGCCGCATGCCCACCCTGTACCGCCCGGCGCTGTGCGTCATCGCCCAGGGCAGCAAGGAAATCCGCGTCGGCCCGGAAATCTACCGCTACGACGAACTCAACCTGCTGGTGGTCTCGGTGACCCTGCCGGTGTGCGGCCAGGTGGTCGACGCCTCGGCGGACAAGCCCTACCTGTCGCTGCGCCTGGACATCGACCCGGGCGAACTGACGCGGCTGATCGCCGACGCCGGCCTGGCCGGCAGCACCCCGCGCCCGGCCAGCCGCGGCATCTACCTGCAGCGCCTGGACACCTCGGTGCTCGACGCCCTGCTGCGGCTGATGCGCCTGCTCGACAGCCCGCGCGACATCGCCATGCTGGCGCCGCTGTACATCCGCGAGATTCTCTACCGCCTGCTGCGCGGGCCCCAGGGCCACCTGTTGCACGACCTGGCGATGACCGACAGCCAGACGCACCGGGTGACCCGCGCCATCGAATGGCTCAACCGCAACTTCGACAAGGCCCTGCGCATCGACGACCTGGCCCGCGAGGTCAACCTCAGCCCCTCGACCCTGCACCACCGCTTCAAGGAAGTCACCGCGCTCAGCCCGCTGCAGTACCAGAAGCAGCTGCGCCTGCAGGAGGCGCGCCGGCTGATGCTCTCCGAGGGCCTGGAAGTGGCGGTGGCAGGCCACCGCGTGGGCTACGAGAGCCCCTCGCAGTTCAGCCGCGAATACAGCCGCCTGTTCGGCGCCCCGCCGCTGCGCGACCTGGCCAGCCTGCGCAACGCCCTGGGCGATGCGGCGATGCCGGCTTGACCTTGACCGAGCCTCGCGGCATGGCGATGGGTATCGCTTTGCTCAACGCCATCCTACGAGGCACGGTGTTTGCCGGGGGGCGTAGGAGCCGTGCCTGCCTGTAAGGTAGGAGCGGATTCATCCGCGATTCCGCCTGACAGGCCGGCGGCCTATCCATCAACGCTCGTACAACTCCAACGGCAACCCATCCGGATCGGCAAAGAACGTAAAGCGCTTGCCGGTCAGCCCATCGCAACGGATCGGCTCGCAACGCACGCCCTGGCCTTCCAGCTCGGCCACCGCCGCTTCCAGGTCCTCCACGGCGAAGGCCAGGTGGCGCAGCCCCTGGGCCTCGGGATAGGACGGCCGCGGCGGCGCGTCGGGGAAGGAGAACAGCTCCAGCTGCACCTCGCCCAGGGCCAGGTCTAGCTTCCAGGAATCGCGTTCGGCGCGGTAGGTCTCGGCGATCACCCGCAGCCCCAGCACCTCGGTGTAGAAGCGTTTCGAACGCGGGTAATCGGAGCAGATCAGGGCAACGTGATGGAGGCCGTGCAGGTTCATGAGCTGGGGCCGCTGCGGAAAAACACCCGACCCATTATGCAGCCTGCCCACCGCCCCCCCGTAGGATGGCGTTGAGCGAAGCGATACCCATCGCTGGATATCGCCTCGCTCGTCCACCCGGTCCTCAGCGCGCCTTGCGCACGCCCTCGGCCAGTTCGCGGCACAGGCCCAGCACGCCCTGCACGGCTTCGGCGGAGCTTCCCGCGTTGGCGATCTTGTCCACCAGCGCCGAGCCCACCACCACGCCGTCGGCCAGGCGCGCGACGCTGGCGGCGTGTTCCGGGGTGCGGATGCCGAAGCCGATGGCCACCGGCAGGTCGGTGTGGCGGCGCAGGCGCGCCACGGCCTGCTCGACGTGCTCCAGGGTCGCGGCTCCTGCGCCGGTCACGCCGGCTACCGAGACGTAGTAGACGAAGCCAGAGCTGCCCGCGAGCACCGTGGGCAGGCGCGCGTCGTCGGTGGTCGGGGTGGTCAGGCGGATGAAGTCCAGCCCGGCGGCCTGGGCCGGCTGGCACAGGTCCTCGTTATGCTCCGGCGGCAGGTCGACGATGATCAGGCCGTCGACGCCGGCTTCCTTGGCATCGGCGACGAAGCGCTCGACGCCGTAGTAGTGGATGGGGTTGAAGTAGCCCATCAGCACCAGCGGGGTGCTGTCGTTGCCGGCGCGGAATTCGCGGACCATCTTCAGCGTCCTGGCCAGGTTCTGGCCGTTGCCCAGGGCGCGGATGTTGGCCAGCTGGATCGCCGGGCCGTCGGCCATGGGGTCGGTGAACGGCATGCCCAGCTCGATCACGTCGGCGCCGGCCTCGGGCAGGCCCTTGAGGATGTCCAGCGAGGTGGAGTAGCCCGGGTCGCCGGCGGTGATGAAGGTCACCAGAGCGGCACGGTTCTGCTGTTTCAGTTCGGCGAAGCGGGTCTGCAGGCGGCTCATGCTTGCTGCTCCTGTTGCATGTGGTGCATGACGGTCTGCATGTCCTTGTCGCCACGACCGGACAGGTTCACCACCATGATGTGGTCCTTGGGCAGGTTGGGCGCGCGCTTGAACACCTCGGCCAGGGCGTGGGAGGACTCCAGCGCCGGGATGATGCCTTCCAGGCGGCAGCAGGTGTGGAAGGCCTGCAGCGCCTCGTGGTCGGTGATCGAGGTGTACTCGACGCGGCCGATGTCGTGCAGCCACGCGTGTTCCGGGCCGATGCCGGGGTAGTCCAGGCCGGCGGAAATGGAGTGGGCGTCGATGATCTGGCCGTCCTCGTCCTGCAGCAGGAAGGTGCGGTTGCCGTGCAGCACGCCGGGCACGCCGCCGTTCAGGCTGGCCGCGTGCTTGCCGGTCTCGATGCCGTGGCCGGCGGCTTCCACGCCGATGATCTTCACCCCGGCGTCATCCAGGAACGGGTGGAACAGGCCCATGGCGTTGGAGCCGCCGCCGATGCAGGCGACCAGCGAGTCGGGCAGGCGCCCTTCCTTCTCGGCCAGCTGCTCGCGGGTCTCCTTGCCGATCACCGCCTGGAAGTCGCGGACCATCGCCGGGTAGGGGTGCGGGCCGGCCACGGTGCCGATCAGGTAGAAGGTGTCGTGGACGTTGGTCACCCAGTCGCGCAGGGCTTCGTTCATGGCGTCCTTGAGGGTGCCGGTGCCGGCGGTGACCGGGATCACCTCGGCGCCCAGCAGGCGCATGCGGAAGACGTTGGCCTGCTGGCGGTCGATGTCGGTGGTGCCCATGTAGACCACGCACTTCATGCCGAAGCGCGCCGCCACGGTGGCGGTGGCCACGCCGTGCATGCCGGCGCCGGTCTCGGCGATGATGCGCTGCTTGCCCATGCGCCTGGCCAGGAGGATCTGGCCGATGCAGTTGTTGATCTTGTGCGCGCCGGTGTGGTTCAGCTCTTCGCGCTTGAGGTAGATCTTCGCCCCGCCGCAGTGCTCGGTCAGGCGCTCGGCGAAGTACAGCGGGCTCGGGCGGCCGACGTAGTCGCGCTGGAAGTAGGCCAGTTCCTTGTGGAACTCCGGATCGTCCTTGGCCTTGTCGTACTCGCGGGCCAGGTCGTGGATCAGCGGCATCAGGGTCTCGGCGACGTACTGGCCGCCGAAGCTGCCGAACAGGCCCTTGGCGTCGGGACCGGTGCGCAATGTGGACATGGGAAGGCTCCTCTGGTGTCGGTAGGCAGGAGCGCCCCTGGGGGCGAGACACCTCCAGGGAAGCACGGCTTTTCGTAGGATGGCGTTGAGCGAAGCGATACCCATCAGCGCAACCGCATGGGTTTCGCAAGCTCAACCCATCCTACGAAGAGCACCTCGGCGCAAGGCCGTTGCTCCTACGGAATGTGCCGAGGATACGACTGCCGGCCGGGCGGGAAAAGCGATAAGATCGCCTGGACATGTCAGGAAAACTCACAGGTTGAACGCCATGAGCCGCGACCTTCCCCCGCTCAACGCCCTGCGCGCCTTCGATGCCGTCGCCCGTCTCGGCGGCGTGAGCCAGGCGGCGGCCGAGCTGCACGTCACCCACGGCGCGGTGAGCCGGCAGCTGCGGCAACTGGAGGAAGACCTCGGCGTGGCCCTGCTGGCCAAGGACGGGCGCGGCGTAAAACTCACCGATGCCGGGCGCCGCCTGGGCGAGGCCAGCGGCGACGCCTTCGAGCGCCTGCGCCGTGTCTGCGCCGAACTGCGCCAGGCCGGCGGCGAGGCGCCCTTCGTGCTCGGTTGCCCGGGAAGCCTGCTGGCCCGCTGGTTCATCCCGCGCCTGGACCGCCTCAACCGCGAGCTGCCGGAACTGCGCCTGCAGCTGTCGGCCAGCGAGGGCGAACTGGACCCACGCCGCGGCGGCGTCGACGCCACCCTGCTGTTCGCCGAGCCGCCATGGCCGGCCGACATGCAGGTGTTCGAACTGGCCGCCGAGCGCATCGGCCCGGTGCTCAGCCCGCGCCACCCGCGCTTCGCCGAACTGCAGCGGGCCGAGCCCCGGGCGCTGCTGGGCGAGGCGCTGCTGCACACCGCCTCGCGGCCCCAGGCCTGGCCGCAATGGGCGCTCGCCCAGGGCCTGGACGCCGGCGCCCTGCACCTGGGCCAGGGCTTCGAGCACCTGTACTACCTGCTGGAAGCGGCGGTGGCCGGCCTGGGCGTGGCCATCGCCCCCCAGGCGCTGGTGGCCGACGACCTCGCCGCCGGCCGCCTCGCCGCGCCCTGGGGCTTCGCCGAAACCGCCGCGCGCCTGGCGCTGTGGGTGCCGGCCCGGCGCGGCGACGCCCGCGCCGAACGCCTGGCCCGCTGGTTGCGAACGGAACTGACCGCGCGCTGAGGGTTGCCCCTGGCGGCAATTTGCTGCACTTCCAGGGCTCGGCTAGTGTCCTACGAGGACATTCAGCACTGCGCGCCGCCGGGCGCGCCCAAGGAGAAGCCGATGTCGAACCATCACACCTACAAGAAGATCGAGCTGGTCGGGTCTTCGCGCACCAGCATCGAGGACGCCATCAACAACGCCCTGGCCGAGGCCTCGAAGTCGTTGAAGAACCTGGAATGGTTCGAGGTGGTGGACACCCGCGGGCATATCGAGAACGGTGCGGTGGGGCATTACCAGGTGACGCTGAAGGTCGGCTTCAAGATCGCCGACAGCTGACCGGCATTCGCCGCCGCGCGCCCGCGGGCCGGGGCGCCGGGGGCTTTCGGGGGCCGCCGCGGGGCGGCCGTTTCACGGGCCCAGCGGGGCCCTTCGTCCATTCGTTCAACGGAGAGCATCAGCCATGAAGAACCTGTTGTTGGCCGCCGGCCTGCTGGCCATGGCGGGTAGTGCCCTGGCCGCCGGCAAGCCGTGCGAGGAGCTCAAGGCCGAGATCGACGCGAAACTCCAGGCCAAGGGCGTCTCGGGCTATACCCTGGAGATCGTCGACAAGGGCGCGGGTGGCGCTCGTCAGGTGGTCGGCACCTGCGAGGGCGGCAGCAAGGAGATCGTCTATTCGCGGCACTGAAGCCGCCGCGGGACCGCGAAGGGGCGCCATTGGCGCCCCTTCGTCGTTGGGCACTCTGTCGCCGCCGCGCTGTCTCTCGTTAGGATAGGGCGCCCCGTGGTGGGGCTGACGAGGGAATGCCATGACCGTGAGCAAGTTCGCCGTGCTGATGCTGGCCCTGGCCTGCGCGGGCGCCGCCCAGGCGAAGACCAAGCCGTGCGAGGAACTCAAGGCGGAGATCGAGACCAAGATCCAGTCCGCCGGGGTGACCGCCTACACCCTGGAGATAGTCACCAACGCCGAGGTGAAGGACCCGAGCATGGTGGTCGGCAGCTGCGAGGGCGGCACGCGCAAGATCATCTACCAGAAGAACGACGACTGAGCCGCCCGGCTCAGAACAGCCCGCAGTCCATCCGCCCCTGGAAATCGGTCTTGGCCACCAGCTGGCCGTTGGCATCGGTGAGCAGGGCCAGGGCCTTGCGCAGTTGCGGGCGCACTTCCAGGCGGTAGCGCTGGCCGGGGGCGAAGTTGTCGTAGGTCAGCCATACGCGGCAGGTGATCTGCGTGGTGTTGTCGCTCATCGCCAGGCCGCCGCCGCCACCCCCGGGAATCTCGTACTGGTAGCGCACTTCCAGCTCGTGCTTGCCCGGCGGCACCTGGAAGAAGCGGCCGTCGCGCAGCACCTGCTTGTCCAGGCGCTCGGCGAGCAGGGTGTTGGCCGGCTGGGTGTAGAGGTCGACCCAGGCCAGCTGCGGGTCGTGGGCCGGCAGCGGGCCGGCGCAGGCGCTCAGCAGGGCCGGCAGGAACAGCAGCCGGAGTTTGCCCATGGCGGTGTCGCTCGAAGCGGGGAATCCTCCCAGCATACGCCCTGGGCGGCGCCGCGGCGCGTTCGCTCAGACCTTCTCGCAGCGCCCGGTGCGGCCACGGGCGATTTCGTTGGCCTGCTGGTCGTACAGCCGCGCCCAGGGGTAGAAACCGATGCTGCCGGTCTCCAGGCGGTAGCGCTGGCCGGCGCCGAAGTCCTTGTACTTGAGGGTCAGCTGGCAGTCGCGCCACATCGCCTCGGACACCGCGGCCTCGGAGCCGATGTTCTGCGGCTCGACCTGGAACTGGTAGCGCACGCGCAGCTCGTGCTGGCCGGGGTCGACCTCGAAGTAGCGGGTGCTGTGCCAGGGCTGGTCGTCCACCTGCAGGGCCGAGAGGTCGCTCTGGCCGTTGGTGTCGAGGTCGATCCAGGCACGGTTGGGGTCGGGTTGCGGCAGGATCAGCGAGCAACCGCTCAGGACGAGCAGGCCGGTGGCGAGCAGCAGCGGGCGCATGGGTACACTCCAGGGTGGTCTTGTTGTGTCGGCAGCGGCGGTTAGGGGCCTGTGCTAATGTGCCGCGCATGCCCGCCCGCCTGTGTATTGCGTTTCTCGACCGCCGATTGCCCCGCTGGGTTCCCTGCCTGGCGTTCTTCCTGCTGGGCGGTTGTTCCACGGCCGGCTATTACAGCCAACTGGGCAACGGCCAGTTGCAGTTGCTGGCGGCCCGCGAGCCGGTGGCCGAGGTGGTCGCCGACCCCGCCCGCGACGCCAGGCTGCGCCAGCGCCTGGCGCTGTCCCAGGAAGCCCGCGCCTTCGCCAGCGCCGAGCTGGCCTTGCCGGACAACCGCAGCTACCGGCTGTACAGCGACATCCACCGGCCCTACGTGGTGTGGAACGTGTTCGCCACGCCGGAGCTGTCGCTGCAGCCGCTCACCCACTGCTTCCCCATCGCCGGCTGCGTGGCCTACCGCGGCTACTACGCCGAGGCCGGCGCCAAGGCCGAGGCGCAGCGCCTGAAGGCGCAGGGCTGGGACGTCTACGTCGGCGGCGTGGAGGCCTATTCCACCCTCGGCTGGTTCGACGACCCGATCATCAGCAGCATGCTGCGCTGGGACGACCAGCGCCTGGCCGAAACGCTGTTCCACGAGCTGGCCCACCAGCGCTTCTACCTGCCGGGCGACACCGCCTTCAACGAGTCCTACGCCAGCTTCGTCGAGCAGGAGGGCGGCCGCCGCTGGCGCGCCTTCCGCGGCCTGCCGCCGGAGCAGGCCAGCCGCGTGCGCCAGCGCGAAGGCTTCACCCGCCTGGTGCTGGACACCCGCGAGCGCCTGAAGGAACTCTACGCCCGCGACCTGCCCGAGGCCGACAAGCGCGCCGCCAAGGCCGCCGAGTTCGAGCGCCTGCGCCGCGACTACCGCGAGCTGTGCCAGCGCGAATGGGCCGGCAAGTGCCCCTACGACGCCTGGGTGAACGGCCCGCTGAACAATGCCAAGCTGCTGCCCTTCGGCCTCTACGACCAGTGGGTGCCGGCCTTCGCCACCCTGCTGCGCCAGGTCGGCGGCAACTGGCCGGCGTTCTATGCGCGGGTCGAGAAGCTCGGCGCGTTGCCCGCGGCGCAGCGGCAGGCGGCGTTGGAGCAGCTTGCGGAAGGACGGTTCCAGCGGCTGTGAAGCATGGCCTCCGTAGGAGCGTAATGCTGTTCACTTAAGCGATATGTGGTGGTTCAGCGAAGGTGCGCCAGCCTGGCCTCGCTCCCTCACCCCAGCCCTCTCCCAAAGGGAGAGGGGGCTGTTCGGAGCGTGCGGGGAGTTCGGAGTCATCCCGGAACGCCTACCTCCTCTCGTCATTCCCGAGAACGCGAACCCTGGGTTCGCG